>NZ_JAGYGN010000030.1:0-70714 GCF_019947515.1 Pseudomonas sp. A-B-19 | reverse complement strand
CACTACAGACGGGATGCCGAAGGTTCACCAGCATGACGAACGAATCATGGGGTGGAGTGGCTGTAACGGTCGAGGCATTGCGCTTTCAATGCTGATGGGGCGAACGTTGATGGATCGACTGTGTGGGGCCAACGGGCTGCATCTGCCGGTTTCATCAGGCACTTACAAGACGGGTAACGCCCTGACTTGGCTGGCGCAAATGGTCATCGCACTTGATCGCCGGAAACAACGTCGCACCGTGCTTGCGTCCTGATCTTATATACCAAATCCGAGTACACACTATGCCTGCCTGCCCCTTTCATTACCCTCAATACCGTTCCACTGACCAGGGAATGATCGACCGTTTCATTGATGTGTTTCCGCTGGCAATGATCACATCTCATCGGGACGGACAATTTCTTTGTAGCCACATTCCGCTATGGCGTCAGCCGGATGGGTCGTTGTTCGGACATGTTGACGGCAATAACTCGCAGTTCAAAGGCGAACAGTATCTGAGTGCTCAAATCGTCTTCATGGGGCCATCGGCTTACATTCCTCCACAGGCTTACGTCTCGCGACAACTCCCCACTTGGAATTACCTCGCCGTTCACATGCAGGCGAACATAACTGTGGTGGACGCCCCCCACCAAAAATTGGAAATCCTCGAGCAAACCGCGAAACGGTTGTCAGAGCAGCCTTCTGACTATCAGGTCGACGAGCGCGACCCTCGGGTGATATCGAACCTGCCACATATTCTTGGGTTGGTCATACAGCCGGAAAATACCGAGGGACGTTTTAAACTCTCCCAAGACAAAACCTCGCCAGATTCGTCAGCGGCTCTGCGGTGGTTACTCGACAACCGAAAACACGATCATGCCGAGTTCCTGATGGAGCTCCTGCACGCTGCTACCAAACCGCATTCAAACTGAGGTCAGTATGCCCATCGTTAGAGTAGAAGACCCTGTTCACCGTGACGCCGATACCCAACAAGCCATAATCGAGACAATTTATGGTTGCTTGAAATCGGTGTTCAAGGTCAGTGACGAAGAGCTCCAGGCACGCTATGTCTGCTATGACAAAGACTGCTTCCGCTCCCCAGGAGATCGCAGTGAGTTCATCCAAATTGAAATCACGGTCTTCAAGGGACGCAAGCTGGAAACCAAGCGCCAGCTTTATCAGTTGATCAGTAAAAGGATTGCTGCGCAGCTCGATATTTCAGAGCATGCCCCGCTGATACTGCTGATCGAGCAAGAGCCAGAGAACTGGGGTATGCGTGGTGGAGTGCCGGCGAGTGAGATCGACTTTGGATATGCTATTTCCATTTGATATCGTTCCGCTTTTGGATCAATAGCCTATGGCATATGCGGGTCAGTTTCAGCTTTGGCTATCTGCCGATTGCGCTGACCTAGCATTTGGCATTTGACCGACGCTCTGTGGAATCAAGGTTTTGTGATTGTTGGACTTGGCAACTGCCTCATCTTGAGCCTCTCGCAGCGTAGACTCGGTAGTCAAATGTATAGGCCGGTTGACCGTAACTTGTCTGAAGAACCCACCATTGGATCTCTGAACAGACGTTTTGCTCTTGCCCTACCAGCCGGTGACTGCATGTCCAAGTGTCCGGCTTCTTATCGATAGCCTTACGCATAGCGTTTACCTTCGCCGCCACTCTACTGACGCTGACGCCAGGCCTCGATACCGCATTGGTCTTGAGAACCGCAACAGTGGAAGGTAAACAACAGGCATTCCTGAGCTGCGCTGGGTATCAATGTTGGTTGCCTGTTGTGGGGCGCCGCCGTCGCCTTTGGTTTGGGTGCGTTGATTGCAGTCTCTGAGCTGGCATTCAATCTCTTGAAATACTGTGGCGCCGCTTACCTGGCCTGGATGGGGAACGTCCTTAATCCCAAGGTTGGCATTTTCTATGTCTCTTTTCTCCCTCAGTTCATTCCCCAAGGGCACTCCTTGATTGCCTGGACATTTGGCCTGGTCAGCATCCACGTGGCGCTCGGTTTACTGTGGTCGTCAATGTTGGTTGGCGCCACTCAACCACTGCGTGAAAATGTGACCAAGTGGATGGATCGCACCACCGGTATGGTCTTTGTTCTGTTTGCCACTCGGCTGGCGTTCAGCAAGCGTTGACAACGGCCTCTCCCCTGCTTTCACCTTTCCATCAGTGATTGGGGGTGATACCTGCCGAGGCAATATTCCTACAGTTTTTTGCAAGGCGGCCTGAACCGGATGCTTCGCAAAGCATTGATCTAGAGCATTTGTTTAATTTTTATACGTCTGAAAAGTACGCTACGATCCACCGCACCAAAACGCATAGGGATCGCAGATGAACGTCAGAATTGAAGCGCATGAGGAAGGCAGTGGATGCACGGTCTGGCTCGACAACAATGCAGTGTCGTTCCAGAACCTGGAGGAAGCGAAGACATATGTGACTCAGTTGCAGGAACGGATTGAAGCCGCATCCAGTTCATTCGCTCAAGGAACAACAGATTCCGAGCAAATGTAAGCGGTGTGGCTCAGGCGGACTGGCTTTAAGTGGTGGACGCAGGTCACGCGAGCTTGATGACTCCGCCCTGGATATCGTCCCGCGCTATTCGCAAGTCATTGGCGTCTTGGTTGAGCCGATGAATCAAGTTCAGCAATCGTTGGCGCAACACCTCATCCTGGAGCTGCTCGGCAGCACGCATCACATCAAGCGCCGCTGTCTCATTGTTGGTGGCAACGGCGTCGAGCAGTTTGCGCATGCTTCTTGATGGCCGATTCATTTCCAACCCTCCCAGGTTTCGGTGGTGCAAATCATATAGCCGGAATGTTTCGTCAGTGTTTCAACTGCACGAATTGGTTTTGGATCACCGGCTCCGGCTGATTACGCTTGTAACAGCCCATCCGTGATGAAGCTAAGCGGCCCGCTCCAGGGCGTCCAGCAAGCCAACAAACTCCAGCGAAAGCTTATGTCGCGGGGCCAAATGGACGATGGGAACTGATACCTCGTGAGACTCGCGCATCTTGACGGAGCTGCTCAGATAGACCGGCAGCACTGGCAAGCCTTCGGCCAGCAACTCATTCACGAGAGATTGATGTAGGCCGGTATACCCGGTGAACTGATTGACCACCACCCCTTCCACTTTCAGTGACTCATTGTGATCAAGACGTAGTTCTTCTACCTGTGCGATAACACGGTACATCGCCTGGCGAGAAAAGCTGTCGCAATCGAATGGAATCAGCAATCGATCTGCAGCCACCAGCGCGCTGAATGTGTAGAAATTCAGTGACGGAGGCGTATCGATATAGATGCGCTCATAGTCCTCGGACAGCTCCACCAGCAACTTGCGCAGTTTGTTGATCTTGAATTTGCTCTCGAGTTTTGACTGGAGGTCTGACAGTTCAGAGCTGGCAGTCACCAAGTGAAGGTTTTCGTAATGGGTCTCGGTGATGGCCACTCGATTCTTTCTGCCTTCGAAGCCGCCGGACAGTGTTTGTTTGAAGAAGTCGGCTATTCCCGCGGGTATGTGCTCGTTGGTCAGGCCCGTAAGGTAGTGAGTCGAGTTTGCCTGGGGATCGAGATCTACCAGCAGCGTTCGGTAACCTTCGGCAGCACTCACGGCGGCAAGGTTGCAGGCAATGCTGGATTTCCCAGCGCCCCCTTTCTGATTGAATACGACACGACGCATAGGGCTTGCTCATCCATGAAAAAGGCCAAAGGCCGGCTGAAGTGTGTAAGAAGTCATGTCAATTCTATGACGACAACATTACAGTTTTGCGACAGCGATTGACCAAAGCTGCGGACTAGAGCATTTGACTGCCAACACAAGGTGGTAGCGATAGATTTACACGGCTGAGCAATCCCCTGGGTTTGCCAATGTTAGCCGCTGCAGCAAACCCTCCACATCAGCTAGCGCTGGAGCATGGGCTCCGGCTTGAGGGCAAGATATGGATGCGCAAGCCGCTGAAAACTGCAGGCGCTCTCTCAAGTCTGCGATCCCCAGCAACTCGTCACCCAGTGAATCCATGCTCACCGACCCGGCAAAAGCACTGCTGACACCCAAGCGACTTAGCGCTCGTGCAACGTTCCAGGGAGCACCACCCGGGTAACCCCTCCACTGTCCAGGAGTGCCCTGGACAAGATCGGTCAGGGCTTCGCCAAACACTACTGCGCGAGGCAATACCATCGTCATTTCCTCATTTTTTTTGTCGTAGGGAACTGCTGGCTGATCAGATTCGACCGGTAATCACTTACTCGATGCGCTTTGATGAAAGGCAGGGTTTGGTGAAGTTAGTGAAGTTCTCATCGCCAACCTCAAAGCAGATGTTGGCCGCACGCGTTCAAATATTAAAACCAGGTTTCCATTTGTATACCGTACTGCCATACACCTCCGGCTTTGAAGTCCGTCATGCCGAAGGAGTCTGTGGTACTGAATCTGTCCAGATCCGAAGACCAGTTCATGAAGCTTGCGAACACTCGCAATTCGGGCCGTGTGAGAAGATCTCCAACCTCAGGTTTGAATGTCGGGGCGACAGTGAATTTCCAGAAGTTGCCGTCGACCGCGTTACGTTGTAGATAGTCCTTCGGGTCGAGGTTCATGGTTTGCCAGCTTATTTCGTAGGCCATCTCGAAATTGCTGTTGATTTTATTGGCCAAACGCACGTTCAGGGTCAGCCAGCGGTAGTCGTCACCCTTGACGTATCTATCCTTGCTCTGTTCGGCCAGCAAGCTGGGGCCGATACGCCAGTCAGGCGCAAGGGGTGTCTCACCGTAAAGGGCCAGACGCAGAGCGCGGGCATCATCAATCAGTTCACCATCCGAGCCGACGTTCTTGACCTCAGCTCCCAGACCTTGCCCATAGAGCAGCGCTGTTTTGAAGAAGCCTTCTCTGCCGAAAAAGTTTTTCTGGTGATTGGCCAGCATGCTGTGCAAGCCGGAATCCGCAGGCGTCAAACCCGCTGCATTGGTGCGGGTAGCGAAATCGTTTTTCTTTGCGCCGATGCCATTGAACATCCACTGCCACTGACCATCCTCGAAGAACTGGTTGGAGGTCAGGATGTAGCTTTCCACATCGGCACTAAGATCGCCTTGACTGAAATCCCCGTAGTTACGCCCGATCAAAGAGTAGTTCGAACGCCAATTCCTGTTCATCTGCATATCGTAGATTCCACCCCCGGTGCCGGCCAGATAGACAACGTCCGAGTCCAGCCAGTGGATATCGAAATTATCTCTATCGAATCGCTTGCCTGCCCACAGGGTGGCGTTCTCGAACACTGAATTGCCCTTGAACGCAGCGACATGGTCAAGCGCTGTGAATACCTGACGCACGTTCAGTTTGCTTTCGTCGGCCGTCCAGTCATTGGAGCTTTCCACTCCGTCGGCGATGGAGACCGTGAATTTGGAACGGGTGCCGTTTTGAGCATAGATTTCTTTCGACAGGTCTATACGCATGTAGGTGTCGTCCTCGTTACCGAGTCGCCCGACTGCACCACCGACTGAACCGGCAGGCGTTTCATAAGGGCCACCACGACCACCCCCCAGCCGATCATTGATCAGCAATCCGGAGCGGGCGTAGCCGTTGAAGCTGAATCCATCAGTGAGATGTCCGGTACTGCCCTCTTTCTCCAGGCTTTGCTGACGGGCCTCGAGTTTTGCCAGTCGGGTATCCAAAGCGGGTGCCGAAATTACCGCCGCAGTAGACACGGCGGGCTGCAAGGGAGCAGTGGCGAGTTTGATCTGCTGCAATTCCCTGGCGAGTGCCTGGGTTTGCTGTTCGGCTGCGGCCGCACGCTTTTCCGCTGCGCTGGCACGGGCTTCAAACGCGGCCATGCGTTCTTCCAGAGTCGCGGCCTGAGAGGTTACCGCCGAGGTGCCGAGCACGCCTGCGAGTAGCCAGCTTGATGCTTTCTGCATGTGAATTTCCTGTTTTGTTTTTATTTTTCCGTTCCCGCGAGCGGCCTTTTTCGTCAATTGTGAATTGTCAAAATTGACGAAAAAAAGGATGCCTCATCGCAAATACGCTGCTACATTTGGCGATGTTAACGTTAACTTTTCTAAAAACAAAAATAAAGAGGGCTTTATGAAAGCGCTTAAATCTCTTCTTCCAGCAGCATTGCTCACCCTTTGTGCCGGCCTTCCATCCCTCTCGAGCGCAGCTGATTTGACGATCTCCTGCGGCGCGGTGGGGGCGGAATTACAACTCTGCAAGGAGGCTGTCGAAGCGTGGTCGAAACAGACCGGCAACCACGTCGAAGTGGTTTCCACGCCTAACTCGGCGACCGAGAGGTTGTCGTTCTATCAACAGATCCTCAGTGCGCAATCCACTGACATCGACATCATTCAAATCGATATGGTGTGGCCAGGGATGCTGGCCAAACACTTGATGGATCTGCGTGAGGTACTTCCTGCCAACGCGACCCAAGGCTACTTCCAGGCACAGATGGATAACGCCACGGTAAATGGACGGTTGGTGACGATGCCGTGGTTCACCGACTCGGGCCTGCTGTATTACCGCAAGGACTTGCTCGAGAAGTACGGCAAGCAGGTTCCCCAGACCTGGGAGGAAATGACTGCTACGGCCAGGGATGTTCAGCAAGCCGAGCGCAACGCCGGGAACACCAATGCGTGGGGTTACATCTTTCAGGGGCGCGCCTACGAGGGTCTGACGTGTAATGCGCTGGAATGGATCAGCAGCCAACCGCAAGGCGGACTGATCAACCCACGAGGCGACATCGTGGTCAACAGTCAGGCCTCAAGAACGGCGTTGAGCCTGGCGAAAAGCTGGGTGGGAGACATCTCCCCGCGTGGCGTACTCAACTACACCGAGGAAGAAGGTCGTGGCGTATTCCAGTCGGGAAATGCGCTGTTCATGCGTAACTGGCCTTATGTCTGGGCCTTGGTACAAAGCCAGGACAGTGCCGTAAAAGACAAGGTCGGGGTCGCTCCCCTGCCCCGCGGCGGCGAGACCGGCAGCCATGCCTCCACCCTCGGTGGGTGGGGCCTGGCAGTGTCGCGTTACAGCGCCCATCCAAAACTCGCCGCAGAACTGGTGAGCTACCTGACCAGTGCCCAACAGCAAAAGCATCGTGCTCTGGCTGCCGCCTATAACCCGGTGATCGAGTCGCTGTATCAGGACCCCGAACTGCTCGCGGCAATGCCTTATTACAGTCAGCTCCATAGCATTCTCAACGATGGGGTCATGCGCCCCGCCTCAATAACCGCCGATCGCTATCCACGGGTCTCCAATGCGTTCTTCGATCGAGTGCATGGTGTGCTGGCGGGCGAGTTGCCTGTGGATCAGGCGCTGGCCGAACTGGAAAGCGAACTCACGCGCATCAAACGCCGGAACTGGTAAGCCACAAGGAAGAAAATCACCATGTCTGTCTCTACTACCCATGTCCCCTGTGACGAGCTTCTGCTCACCAGGGAAACGCCCGTACAACGACGCCGGGTACGCGCCGCCTGGCTGTTTCTGACACCGATGCTGCTGTGTCTGGCCCTGGTGGCAGCCTGGCCGCTACTGCGCACATTCTGGTTCAGCCTGACCGACGCCAGTCTGTCGGACACCGGTGGCGGAACCTTCATAGGCTTGAGCAATTATCTGTTCCACAACGGCTCCAGCTGGTCGGGCATCCTGGTCGATCCGCAATGGTGGAACGCGGTGCGCAACACCTTGCATTTCACCGTGGTGTCGGTGGGACTGGAAGTCGTACTGGGACTGTTGGTGGCGTTGCTGCTGAACATCAAGTTCACCGGACGTTCTCTGGTGCGGGCGTTGATTCTGATTCCCTGGGCGATTCCGACCATTGTCTCGGCGAAGATCTGGTCATGGATGCTTAACGACCAGTTCGGCATCATCAATCACATGATGCTGAGCTTCGGACTGATTGACGCTCCGTTGGCCTGGACGGCCGATGCGGATCTGTCGATGTGGGCGGTGATCATCGTCGATGTCTGGAAGACCGTCCCGTTTGTCACGCTGTTGATGCTGGCTGCCTTGCAGATGTTGCCGAGCGATTGCTACGAAGCCGCGAGGGTCGATGGCATTCATCCGCTGAAAGTGTTCTGGCGTGTCACCCTTCCCCTGCTGATGCCCGCACTGCTGGTGGCGGCGATCTTCCGCATCCTCGACTCGCTGCGGGTATTCGATGTCATCTATGTGCTGACCTCGAACTCGTCGAGCACCATGAGCATGTCGGTGTATGCCCGCCAGCACCTGGTGGAGTTCCAGGACGTTGGCTATGGCAGCGCGGCCTCGACGCTGCTGTTTCTGGTGGTCGCGGTGATCGCCATGCTTTATCTCTACCTCGGACGTCGTCAACTGGAGGTTCGGTCATGAGCCCGCGCCTTCTCAAAAAAGCACTGTTGCGCCTCGGGTTCTGGTGCCTGATCGGGATTTTGCTGCTGTATGCGGTCTTCCCTTTCTACTACGCCATCGTGACGTCGTTGAAGCCATCCAGCGCCTTGTTCGAGGTGAGCTACTGGATCGATAACCCCGACTTCTCCAATTACGCGGCGGTACTCCACCAAGCCTCATTCCTGCGGGCCATCGGTAACTCGCTGGTGGTTGCGCTGTGTGTGGTAACACTGGCGCTGTTCCTCAGTGTGACCGCCGCCTATGCCTTGGGCCGGGTGAAGTTCCGTGGGCGTGGCACGGTGTTGATGATGGTCCTTGGGGTGTCGATGTTTCCCCAGGTCGCAGTGCTGTCGGGGCTGTTCGAAGTGATCCGCGCCCTGGGCCTGTACAACACCTCTTGGGCGTTGATTCTGAGCTACACGATTTTCACCCTGCCCTTCACTGTCTGGGTGCTGACCACGTTCATGGGGCAACTGCCACATGAACTGGAAGAAGCCGCAATCATGGATGGCGCGTCCCCCTGGGTCACGCTGACCCGCGTGCTGTTGCCGCTGCTCTGGCCCGCACTGGTCACCACCGGTTTGTTGGCCTTCATCGCCGCATGGAACGAGTTCCTGTTTGCCCTGACCTTCACCCTCACCGACACCCAACGCACGGTGCCGGTCGCCATCGCCTTGATTTCCGGCGGCAGTCCCCATGAGTTGCCTTGGGGGTTGTTGATGGCTGCATCGGTGCTGGTCACCGTCCCACTGGTGATTCTGGTGCTGATCTTCCAGCGCCGAATCGTTTCCGGCCTCACTGCCGGCGCGTTAAAGGGTTGATGCCCAACAAAGACAAGGAACAGCATCGTGATCAAATTGAAACTGGACAACGTGAACAAACAATTGGGCGGCGCGCGGATTCTTCGCGACGTCAGCCTGCAGATCGCTGCGGGTGAATTCGTGGTGTTCGTTGGCCCTTCGGGCTGCGGCAAGTCGACTCTGCTGCGACTGATCGCCGGACTGGATTCGATCTGCAGCGGCGACCTGCTGATCGACGGGCGACGGGTCAACGACCTGGAGCCGCGCGAGCGTGGCGTCGGCATGGTGTTTCAGTCTTATGCGCTGTACCCGCACATGAGCGTCTACGACAACATCAGCTTTGGTCTCAAACTGGCCAGGACTGAAAAGAGCAGCTTGCGCGAGCGCGTGCTGAAAACGGCGCAAATCCTGCAGTTGGACAAACTGCTGCAACGCAAGCCAAAGGAACTGTCCGGCGGGCAGCGTCAGCGTGTGGCCATGGGCAGAGCCATGGCGCGTGAGCCGGACATTCTGTTGTTCGATGAGCCGCTCTCCAATCTGGATGCATCTTTGCGGGTGCAGATGCGCAACGAAATCGCCCGGCTGCATGCCCGACTGGGCTCGACCATGATCTACGTCACTCACGATCAAGTGGAAGCGATGACCCTGGCCGACAAAATTGTCGTGCTCAATGGCGGTCGCGTAGAACAGGTCGGCTCACCGCGCGAACTCTATGAGCGCCCGGCCAGCCGCTTTGTCGCCGGCTTCCTCGGTTCGCCCAGAATGAACTTTCTGCCGGCACGCCTGCATGTACCGGGTGAAACCAGCCTGGTCGATACTCCCGTCCTGGGTATGACCCCCCTGCCCTTCGACAGCTCGAACCTGGCACCGGACGCCCCACTGAGCCTGGGAATTCGCCCGGAACACGTGTCGCTCAAGGCGGCGCAGGGAACTGCCGGCGTCGTCGTGACCGGGGTCGAATACCTGGGCAGTGAAACCTATGTGCACCTGGATACAGGTCAGGACGAGCCACTGATCTGTCGTTGTGAAGTCAACGCCGGATGGCAGGTGGGCGATCAGGTCGAGCTGCAACTGGAGTTCGGCAATCTGCACCTGTTCGACGCCGATGGCACTGCCTTGAGTCGCCACCCACAAGCCATTGAAACCCTGCCGGATGACGTCTCTCTACGCTCAGTCCGAGCACGCGCCCTATGACTTTGTCTTTGAATACCATGAGCGACCCAATGTCTTCTTCCCTTGATCTTGCGCAGCGTGCGCTGAATGACGGTCTGACTCGCGTCATCCAGGATTATCGACCCGGTTATCATATTGCCCCCCCGGCAGGATGGATGAACGACCCCAACGGGGTGGTGTACTTTCGTGGCGAATATCACGTTTTCTATCAACATTACCCCTTCGACGCGAAATGGGGCCCGATGTATTGGGGGCACGCCAAGAGTGCCGACCTGGTTCATTGGCAGCACCTGCCCATAGCGCTGGCGCCCGGCGACGACTTCGACCGTGACGGTTGTTTTTCCGGTAGCGCGGTGGTGTGTGGCGATACCCTGGCACTGATCTATACCGGGCACACCTGGCTGGGGGAAGTGGGTGACGAACGCTCGATCCGCCAAGTCCAGTGCCTGGCCACCAGCACCGACGGCATCCGGTTCGTCAAGCATGGCGCCGTCATCGAGAACGCGCCGCAAGACACGATCATGCACTTTCGTGACCCCAAGGTATGGCAGGAGGATGACTATTGGTACCTGATTGCCGGCGCGCGTCTGGGTGATAAACCGCTACTGCCGCTATACCGTTCCACGGATCTGCACGCCTGGGAGTTCCTCGACTATGTGTCCAGCGGCAGCGAGGGCGATGGCTATATGTGGGAGTGCCCGGATCTGTTCCGACTGAACGGGCGCGATGTGCTGCTGTACTCCCCCCAGGGCATGCAACCCGAGGGTTACGATCGCCTCAACAAGTACCACACCGGTTATCGAGTGGGCCGACTCGACAGCGACTGGCACTTCACCGGCGGGCCTTTTATCGAGCTGGATAACGGCCATGATTTCTATGCCGCGCAAACGCTACTGGCCGCCGACGGTCGGCGCCTTGTGTGGGCGTGGCTCGACATGTGGGAAAGTCCGATGCCGAGCCAGGCCCATCACTGGTGCGGCATGCTCGGGTTGCCGCGCGAACTTGAACTGCATGCAGATCGTCTTTGCGTGTATCCGGCACGGGAGCTCACCGCACTGCGCAAGGCACCATTGCCAGGCACGCCCTGGTGGGATGCGTCGGGAGCCCGATGGGTGCGGGAAGTGAATGGCGACATGCTCGAAATCCATGTGCACCTGGACTTGCTCGGCTGCACCGATGGCCACCTGGGAATCGCGTTGCGCTGCAGCGATGATGGTCATGAAGAAACCCTGCTCTATTACGATGCATCACTGCAGCGTCTGGTGCTTGACCGCAACCGCTCGGGTGCACAAGTCACCGGTCAGCGCAGCGTAGCGATAGACCCGACACAAGAGCGACTGAACCTGCGTGTGTTTCTCGATCGCTCGTCCATCGAAGTGTTCGACGAGAACGGGCGCTTCAGCCTCAGCAGTCGCCTCTATCCGCGGCCCGACAGTCTGGGCGTGAAGCTGTTTACCAACGGAAGTGGCGGACGTGTGTCGATTGCCAAGGCATGGCCTCTCGGCTCTGGATGGCTATGAATGGCGGATGGCAATGAGCAGCGTCATTCGAGTCGCGAGAAGCCCGGGCCCTGTGTCATGATTCTGCGTCAACCTGACCGGTCTCACCTCGCATGACTTCAGTGAAAGACGTAGCACAGCTGGCCGGCGTGTCCCTGATGACGGTTTCTCGAGCGCTCAATAATCCGGAAAAACTGAGCCCCGAAACCCTTCAGCGGGTGCGTCGCGCCATTGATGAACTGCAATTCGTACCGAGCCTGTCGGCGCGCAAGATGCGCGGCGACAACCTCCAGTCGCGAACCATCGGTGTGTTCGCGCTGGACACCGCGACCACACCATTCGCGGTCGAGCTGCTGCTATCCATCGAACAGACCGCACAGCAAGCCGGCTGGAATGTCTTTATCCTCAACCTGTTGAGCAATCCGCCCACCGACCAGAACATCGACCTGATGTTGTCGCACCGTCCCGACGGGTTGATCTTCAGCGCCATGGGGTTTCGCCAGGTGTGCATTCCCGAGCGATTGAAGAGCAAACCCCTGGTCCTCGCCAATTGCCTGGCCGATGACAGTCACCTGGTCAGCTATGTGCCGGACGACGAATCGGGGCAGTATCGCGCCGTACATCACGCGTTGAGCCAGGGCTATCGGCGTCCTCTGTGTATCAATCTGCCCAAACAGAGCCTGGCCTGGGGTCTGCGACAAAAAGGCCTGCAGCGTGCCTGTCAGGCATTCGGCCTGGCGCCTGACGCACTCCTGCAATACGACCTTTCCGATCATGATGCCTATGGTGAAACAGCAGCCATCCTCGACCGGCACATCATTGAGGGTCGTCCCCAGTTCGATATTCTGATCTGTGGCAACGACCGCATTGCCTTTTGTGCCTATCAGCTGTTGTTGGGCCGTGGCCTGAAGATTCCCGACGATGTCGCCGTGCTCGGCTACGACAACATGATCGGTATTGCCGAGCTGTTCATCCCGCCGCTGACCACGGTGCAACTGCCGTACTACGAGATCGGTCGCAAGGCTGCCCGCCACCTGATCGAGACCCTCGACGTATCGGGAACCCAGCCAGTTGATTGTCCATTGGTGGTCAGGGCATCGCTATGAGAATTAGCTAATCCGGTGATAGCGCGTCCGCTTGCTTTCGATTTGCCGCTAGCACACCGTATCAAGGCCGGCGCAGCGAACTTCGCCTACGGGGCATCGAAGAACTCTATAGATCTCAGAAATCACCTGCATCGTTGCCTCTTCGATCGTTCCTTCATTACGGCATAAAACCCAGCCGTGATCCGCAATCGCTCGCTCGAACGCCTGGGTACAAGCGACATGTTCTTCCAGCTTATGGATCACAGTACTGCTCAGCCCACGCCGTCGTGCCGCTGCCCTCGCCCATGAAATATCAGGGGCGGTGACAACCCCGACATGCAGGTCTGGCACTCGCACGTTTCGATCGATGTTCAGCTGTAGAATCTCTGCAAACGGGACTATCCGGCGAAACGCGGCATCAGACGGGTACCAGCGATCGATCAGGATGATGCTGTCTGGTGGCTGTTTAGCCAGCACGTGCCGGGAAATCCAGGTACGGCTATCGGCAAAGCGCTCACAAACCTCCAACTCCAAATCCCGGGTGGGATTTCTGACGAGTTTGTTAACGAGGGTCATTGTTTCACCCCTATAGGGATCGCTTTTTTTCTCGCAAAGTCGGATCACCTTTTTGTTGTCTGCCCTCAGTACTTTCGTAACGGCCTCCAGAAGCGTGGTTTTGCCGGCTCCCTTGGGCCCATCCAGAGAAACAAACAGCGAACGATTCATTTTTCACATAACGATTGATATACGGTTTTTTTGCCCTGTCCTTTCGCTGGAACCGCTTGGCGCGACTACGCGAATCGAGTGGAGGGTCCCTTATGAACAGACATTGATGAACACTCTAACCTGTTTCTGGCTAACGGGTCTCAAAGTCCAGCTCAAGCCGCTATCAACATGGTGCTGTCGCAAGCGAAAAATCTAATAGCCTTTAGACCGGTCAACCACATTCAACAGAGGCATTCCCCCACCCTCTCTTCGCAGATTCTCAACAATGACCGCCACACCACCTTCAATCTGCACATCGCTTGCAATATGAGGAGTCAGGAGCACTCGAGGGTGTTTCCAGAGCGGGTTGTCTTGAGAAGGAGGCTCTTGTTCCAGTACGTCCAGTACGGCACCTCCCAGACGGCCTTCATCCAATGCACAAAGCAAAGCCTTTTCTATAACGTGGGCGCCGCGTCCCACGTTAATCAGTCCAGCTCCACGAGGCAGACAATCGAACCTCGCCGCATTGAGTAACCCGTCTGTTTCGGGAGTCAGTGGCAACATGTTCACAAGGATGTCGCACTGCCCTAAAAACGCCTCCAGTTCGTCCGGGCCGACGTAACAGTGACCACCTGGCACCTCCTTCAAAGAACGATTCCAGCCACTGAGTTGAAATCCCAATGGCTGAAGACGATCAAGCGCGGCGCGTCCGAGATTGCCAACCCCCATGACGCCAACACGCCGCTGTGAAGCGTGCACGATTGGTCGAGGTTGCCAGCGACCACTGCGCTGATCTTCCTGGTAAGCGAGGATGTCTCGATGCAAGGCAAGAACACCAAACAAAACATATTCGGCCATGATGTCAGCCATCGAGCTGTCTACCAGCCTTATCAGCGACACGTGAGCAGGCAAACGGGCCAGATCGAACTGGTCAACTCCGGCCCCGGCAGCGTAGAGGAGTCGAAGATTACCAAACTGCTCCGCAATGTCGGCAAGAGGCTCCCAAGCCAGGATGTAGTGCACCTCTGCCGGGTTACCGATATCAGGCCACTGGCGGAACTCTAGTTGAGGGGCGAGCGTTGCCAGGCAATCTCGCCATTTCTGCGCATCGGCGGGGTCGGCCATGTATAGGATGCACATGGAAAACGCCCTATTCGACTTTCAGATGCGCATAGCTATCAACGAAACGCTTAAACTTGTGTTCGCCACAAGTGTAAGCTTCATACTTCGCGGGTAGAGCCTCACTCACGCAAGTTGGCACAGGTTCAACAACCGCATCGAAATCCAAATCAATAAAGAAAGGTATTGAATAGCGCTCCAGACCGCTAGTATTGATGACGCGATGCATTGTCGAGGTGTAGCGATCGTTGGTGAGGGTTTGAACCAGGTCACCAATGTTGACGATAAACGTGCCTTCAACCGGTGGCGCGGTAACCCACTCCCCTGCACGGTTCCTGACTTGCAAACCGCCAACTGCATCTTGAGACAGGACCGTCAAGAAACCATAGTCCGTGTGTGCCCCAATACCGATCTCCTCTTGGGAGACTCTTCCGATCTGAGGCGGGTAACGCAAAATTCGCTGAATAGTGATGGGCTTACGCTGAAGATGTTCAAAGTAATCTTGTGGTAAACCCAGGCTCAGCGCGATCCCGCCAATAAGCATTCGTGCGAGCGCCAATACAGAGGAATGATAATCTTCGGCAACCTTCTCGAATTGCGGCAGTGCAGAAGGCATTTGATTAGGACCAAAAAATGGAGAAACCTCATCGTAATGAGCCCCGCAATCAAAACACTCTTTGAAATCCCGGGTATTAGCAGGGTCTACGTTTTCCGCGTACATCGGAATATAACCACGTAGCGTGAGCCCGGAATTCACGACATTAAGCTTGTTCTTCTCCTCATAAGGAAGCTTGAAAAAACTTTTGGTAAGCGCATACATCTCATCTATTAACTGCTGGTCAATACCATGGTTTTTTATATAAAAAAAGCCTACCTTTTCGCATGCATCACCTATTTGGCTTGCCACCTGCAGCGGATTTTCGCCGTTTATCAGCGACGATATATCTATGACTGGAATTTCAGTGAAAGCTGTTTGTTTGCTAGCCAGACGAATATCAAATAACTCTGTCACCTACGCTCTCCTTTCCGAAATATCAATTAGGCGGAAGATTAATAAAGCACGACTGTGCCCTCTTCAGTCCCGCTGAACCATCACCTATAACACCCACTTTCACATCCGCCTCAACGAGTGCAGTTTGCCGCTGCGCGCACTTTCATCACGCTGCGGGCAAACCGCTCAATGTGATGGAAACCAAGTGTGTACGAGTCAAATCAGTCCGGGTTTTGACGGATCTTAATCCTGGATTTTTGGACATGCAAGCAAAATGTACACCTGTGTCATCACTCGTTGACACAGGTGTACATTTGTCCTAATTTTAATTCACCGAGCCTGATGAAGCCCACTTTGGAGCGCACCACGATGTCCAGCGATCCCTTGCTGCAACCCTATAAAATCAAGAATCTGACCCTCAGAAACCGGATCATGACCACCTCCCATGAACCGGCCTACCCTGTGGACGGCATGCCCAAGGATCTCTACCGCGCCTACCACGTGGAGCGTGCAAAAGCCGGTGTCGCCCTGACCATGACTGCCGGTTCCGCTGCCGTATCCCGAGACAGTCCGCCGGTGTTCAACAATGTGTTGGCATACAAGGACGAAGTGGTCGGATGGTTGAAGGACCTGACCGATGAATGCCACGAACATGGCGCGGCAGTGATGATCCAACTGACCCACCTGGGCCGCCGTACCCGCTGGGACAAGGCCGATTGGTTGCCGGTGGTGTCGCCATCACACCGCCGCGAGGCGTCGCACCGCTCCTTCCCGAAGAAAATGGAGGAATGGGACATCGAGCGGATCATCAAGGACTATGTAGACGCCGCGGAGCGCATGAAGGCGGCTGGTCTCGATGGTCTGGAGCTTCAGGCCTACGGGCATTTGATGGATCAGTTCTGGTCGCCGTTGACCAATGACCTCGACGGCCCTTACGGCGGCTCGCTGGAAAACCGCATGCGCTTTACCTTCGACATCCTGCGTGGCATCCGTCAGCGGGTAGGCGAAGATTTTCTGCTGGGCGTTCGTTACACCGGTGATGAAGAATTACCCGGCGGCTTCACTGCCAGTGAGGGCATGCAGGTTTCTCACATGCTCAAGGACAGCGGGCTGGTCGACTTCCTGAATGTCGTGCGCGGTCATATCGATACGGATGCAGGGCTGACCGATGTCATCCCGATTCAGGGTATGCGCAACTCGCCCCATCTCGACTTCGCTGGCGAGATTCGCTCCTCAACTGGCTTCCCGACCTTCCACGCAGCGAAGATTCCCGATGTCGCCACCGCGCGCTACGCGATCGCCTCGGGCAAAGTGGACATGGTGGGCATGACACGCGCGCACATGACCGATCCGCACATCGTGCGCAAAATCATCGAGAAGCGCGAAGAAGACATTCGCCCGTGCGTGGGCGCCAACTATTGCCTGGATCGCATCTACCAGGGTGGCGCGGCCTACTGCATCCACAACGCAGCGACGGGGCGGGAAACCACCATGCCGCATGACATTCCCAAAGCCGCCGTCAAGCGCAAGGTGTTGGTGGTCGGTACCGGCCCTGCCGGGCTTGAAGCGGCGCGGGTCGCCGGCGAGCGCGGCCATGACGTGACGGTGCTTGAAGCGGCTGACCAACCGGGCGGGCAGATTCGTCTGACTGCGCTGAGCGAGCGTCGTCGCGAGATGATCAGCATCATTGACTGGCGAATGGCGCAATGCGAACGGCTGGGGGTGAAGTTTCACTTCAATACCTGGGCCGAAGCCGACACTGTGCAAGCCTTCGAGCCAAACGTGGTTATCGTTGCAACCGGCGGCCTGCCGGATACCGAGGTGCTCAGCAAAGGCAACGAACTGGTGGTTTCAACCTGGGACATCATCTCCGGCGACATCAAGCCCGGTCGCAATGTACTGATCTTCGACGATGCCGGGGATCATGCTGCCCTGCAGGCTGCCGAGGTCATCGCGCAAAGTGGTGCGAGAGTCGAAATCGTCACCCCTGACCGCTCGTTTGCACCTGAAGTCATGGCCATGAACCTGGTGCCCTACATGCGCAGCCTGCAGGACCTGGACGTCACCTTCACCGTGACCTACCGGGTCGATACAGTGGAAAAACGTGATGGCGGGCTCGTTGCAACCTTTGGCAGCGATTACGGACAGGTTCACAAGCATCGCCTGGTCGATCAGGTCGTCGTCAACCACGGCACCCTCCCGCTGGACGACTTGTACTTCGACCTGCGTCCTCTCTCCACCAATGGCGGCGCGGTAGAGCAGCATGACCTGATCGCCGGCACGGCACAGAACATCGTCACCAATCCCGAAGGACGCTTCCAGCTGTTCCGGATCGGCGACGCCGTGTCTGCTCGCAACACCCACGCGGCCATCTACGACGCTTTGCGCCTGGTGAAAGAAATCTGAAACAACGAAGGCCCTTCAAAGGGCCTTCATTGTTTATCTCTTCGGCTACATGCCTTTGCGGGCAATCTCGGCGCCTGCCTGCACCGCTCGCCCCACAATCGCCTCAATGTTCTGATCGGCCATCGACTGCAGCGCTGCTGCCGTCACGCCACGGTAAGCCATCAATGACTCAATCATTTGCTGCGGATCGCGGCTGGCAAGCATCTGGCCACCCCCCACCACTACGCCTTGTGCAGCGCGCTGCGCGATGGCAAGGGGAATTCCCGCAGCCACCGCCTGATTAGTCAGGGCCATTTGCAACATTGCCGGGAAGGCCGGCCCGGTCCCGGACAACGCGCTGAGATAATCAATACAGTCTTCATCAGGCACTTCGTCCGCCGAACCTACGCACTCGAACAGCCCCTGCACCCACTGGCGGTCGTGATCAACAAGGTTTCCGACACTGTACCAAGGCGTGAACGACTGCCTGATTTCCACGGCCGCATTCGGCATGGCCCGCACCACTGCATCGGCACCGGTTGCCGCACTGATGGCTGCCGCCGGAACTCCGGCCATCAGAGAAATCACCAGCTTGCCGCGGGCGTTGATCAGCAGTTCGCGAAACTGCTCCGGCCGTATAGACAGCACGACAATATCGCTGAGGTTCACCAACTGCTGGTTGTCGGCCAGCAGTCTCACGCCAGGTTCGAAGGTACTGACGCCTGAGCGGTTCGAGATCATTAAACGGTCAGGCCCGATGAATCCGCTATCGAGCAGCGCCTGCGCGATTGCGCGCCCGAGCCAGCCGGTGCCTCCGATGATGCCCAGCGTTCTATTCTCCATCGGCAGGGGACTCCTCGAATGTTTCGACCAAGGGAACGAAAACGCCGGGTTCTTTTTCCGCGTAGCCAAACTTTCCATAAAAGCGGTCCAGCTCGCGCCGCTTCGGTACTTTGCCGGTGAACACACTCACGTACTGAGGAATCCGTCGAAATCGAACGACGATATCTTCATTGGTTTTCATGGAAATGTAGCCGATCTGCGTGAGGTAGATCGTCCTGGCCCGAACATCGGCCCCTTCGCCGTCGTAGCCAAAGCGTCGGAACATCGCGGCCAGGGCATTCATCCGTGTCTCATCAGCCAGAGCGATTTCAGCCGTGACCTCGTCCGATTGCAGCGCCCAACTGCGCACGGCAAATTCGAACTGCGAGTCGAACAGTTCAGGGTTCACCCAGCATTCGAAGACGTTGAGAATCGCTTCGGAAATACTTTCTGCGTAACTCTCGCATTGGCTGACCATACCGCCGGTGTTCTTGTCCCGCCATCGAGCCAAGAGTGCCGCGAGCAGTTGTTCCCGATCTTCATAGAACCAATAAAAGCTGGTACGAGACAAATTCAAGCGTTTGGCCAGCGGCATCACCCGCACAGCATCCACACCCGACTCTTTAAGAGCTTCGTAGGCGGCGTCCAGCCAGACATCGACGGAGCCTCGCCAGCCTGCGTCCTGCGCTTTGGTTTTCGCCCTTCCTGTCTGTGACATTCGGGTGCACCTTTATTTGAAAATTCTTCGACACTGTACACCCCAGGATCTTTGGCGTACACGGCATGTACATAGGCGTACATTTTCGAGACACTCGATCTCGAATCAGCTCCCCCTGCGACGGAGGGCGTCACTCACCCTTCTCCGTTGCAGGTTGCGCGGAGCCAGACTCTGGTTCGCTGCAAAATTTTGCGGCGGGCAACGCATTGATTACTTGGGCGCTTTGTTCTCTATCAGGCAATTGCCACCATCGATCACCAGCAACTCCCCGGTAATGTAACTGGACTCAGGTGATGCCAGGAACGTAACGGCAGCGGCCACTTCTTCCGGGCGACCAGCCCTGCCAACCGGAACATACTTCGCTGCATTCACTTCCTCTGGGGTGCTTGATCCTGTGGCGATCCAACCCGGCGCGACCGAGTTCACAGTGATTCCATAGCGCGCGACCTCAAGGGCCAGGCTCATGTTCATACCGACCATCCCGGCTTTGGCCGCAGCATAAGCCGCCTCTCCTGGGTTACCGGCCCGAGTGCCCGTCGTGGAGCTGACATTGACGATACGGCCGTAGTGTCTGTTACGCATCCCCGGCAAAATTCCACGGGTCAACAGAAAGGCGGTTGTCAGATTTCGAGCGATTGAAAGATTCCAGCTATCGACACTCATGTCCGCCAGATCGGCAAAAGGCTCCGGATGACCTTGGGCGGCCATGCCGGCATTGTTCACCAGAATATCGATTCGCCCCCATACCGATTCGGCCCAGGTCGTCAGTTCAAGGACTTGATCCTCTTCACTCAAGTCCGCCGCACGCCCTTGCGCTTCAAATCCTGCGGCTCGTAACTCCTCCACCCGATCATGAATGCGAGCGCTGCTGCCTGTGATTATCAACTTGACGCCCAGGCTGCCCAGTCGCTTTGCAATCGCAATGCCAATGCCTCGCTCACTACCAGCGCCACTGACAAGCGCTACCTGACCACTCCAGTGCGCAATCATCGCGCTTGCTCCTATCGTCCGGGGTTAGCCCCTGAATCCATGGAAACTCAGGGGACTGCGTCCTCATGGAAGATCCAGGCTGAATCATAGACGCATTGGGCACGAAGGGATGCATACCTCCAGCAAGCATCGGAACCGACGCGAGGCGATTGTTCGGAGCATGCCTGGAAACAGGTGGTGAGTGGGTGCCAAATGCCCTCGCAGAGTGCTGATACCAGGCGTAGGATTGATGTGATGACTGCAATAACACGTGGTTGGAAGGTGACTTCCAGCCAATTCTGCATCACACGCAAACGCAAGACATATACCGCCGCACTGTAAGGCCGCGCGCCCCTTCGCAGTACAAGGGCCGTGTTCTCACAACAACAAAAGCGAGGTGAAAGCATGTCTGGTAATCGTGGTGTCGTGTATCTCGGCGCAGGCAAGGTCGAGGTGCAGACCATCCCCTATCCGAAAATGGAAGACCCACGTGGCAAGCGCATTGACCATGGCGTGATCCTGCGCGTGGTTTCGACCAATATCTGCGGCTCCGACCAGCATATGGTGCGTGGCCGGACCACGGCCCAGGTCGGGCTGGTGCTTGGTCATGAGATCACCGGCGAGGTGATCGAGAAGGGCCGTGACGTGGAAAACGTACAGATCGGTGACCTGGTCTCGGTGCCGTTCAACGTCGCCTGCGGCCGTTGTCGCAGTTGCAAGGAACAGCACACCGGCGTCTGCCTGACGGTCAATCCGGCGCGCCCCGGCGGTGCCTATGGCTATGTTGACATGGGCGACTGGGTTGGCGGCCAGGCCGAATACGTGCTGGTGCCGTATGCCGACTTCAACCTGCTGAAGCTGCCCGACCGCGACAAGGCCATGGAAAAAATCCGCGACCTGACCTGCCTCTCCGATATCCTGCCGACCGGCTACCACGGCGCGGTGACCGCCGGTGTCGGCCCTGGCAGCACGGTGTACATCGCCGGTGCCGGCCCGGTGGGACTGGCTGCTGCCGCCTCCGCCCGTCTGCTGGGTGCGGCGGTGGTGATCGTCGGCGACGTCAATCCGCTGCGTCTGGCGCATGCCAAGGCCCAGGGCTTCGAGATCGCCGACCTGACCCAGGACACTCCGTTGCACGAGCAAATCGCCAACCTGCTCGGTGAGCCGGAAGTCGATTGTGCGGTCGATGCGGTTGGCTTCGAAGCCCGTGGCCACGGCCATGACGGCGCGCAGCACGAGGCCCCGGCCGACGTGCTCAACGCGCTGATGGGCGTGGTGCGAGTCGCCGGCAATATCGGGATCCCGGGTCTGTATGTCACCGAAGACCCGGGCGCGGTCAACAAAGCCGCCAAACATGGCAGCCTGAACATCCGCTTCAGCCTCGGCTGGGCCAAGTCCCACAGCTTCCACACCGGCCAGACCCCGACGATGAAGTACAACCGTCAGCTGATGCAGGCGATCATGTGGGACCGGATCAACATTGCCGAGGTCGTCGGCGTGCAGGTGATCAGCCTGGACGACGCGCCGCGCGGTTACCACGAGTTCGATGCCGGGGTGCCGAAGAAATTCGTCATGGATCCGCACAAGCTGTTTAGCGCAGCCTGAGAAGCCGGTTGGGAAAAGGGCAGCTTTGAGCTGCCTTTTTTTATGGTTCTTCACGCAATTCCGGGAAACTGTAGGAGCCAGCTTGCTGGCGATGGACCCAAGTACGCCGCGTTTATCCAGTTCACACGCGTTATCGTTAACGACCTTCGCTGGCAAGCCAGCTCCTACAAGAGCCAGCTTGCTGGCGATGGACCCAAGTACGCCGCGTTTATCCAGTTCACACGCGTTATCGTTAACGACCTTCGCTGGCAAGCCAGCTCCTACAAGAGCCAGCTTGCTGGCGATGGACTCAAGTACGCCGCGTTTATCCAGGTTACACGCGTTATCGTTAACGACCTTCGCTGGCAAGCCAGCTCCTACAAGAGCCAGCTTGCTGGCGATGGACTCAAGTACGCCGCGTTTATCCAGTTCACACGCGTTATCGTTATCGACCATCGCTGGCAAGCCAGCTCCTACAAGAGCCAGCTTGCTGGCGATGGACTCAAGTACGCCGCGTTTATCCAGTTCACACGCGTTATCGTTATCGACCATCGCTGGCAAGCCAGCTCCTACAAGGGAGCGTGCCCCACGCTTTTTTTTGGTTCATCACGCAGGAGCCAGCTTGCTGGCGCAGGTACGTTCACGCCTTCGCTTTAATCGCATACAGCCCCCCGATAATCACCAACGCTGCGCCGACAACCACCCAGGTATCAGGGCGCTCGGCAAAGACGATCACACCAATCAAAGTGGCGAAGACCAGAAGCGCATAGTTGAAAGGCTGCAGGGTAGAAGCGGTCGCGTATTTCAGTGCTTGAATGAGGAGAATTTGAGCGACGACTCCTGTCAATGACAGGATCCCCATCAAGAGGCCCTGGACCGGCGTCGGAGAAACCCATGCGGGCAGCCCCACAAAGGTGATCGTCAGGGCACCCGCACTTGCCATAAAAAGCATGTTCGTCGCAAAGCAATCGTGCTGGCTAATTCGGCGCGTCAGTACATTGAATACTGCAAAGCCCAGAGCTGACAGCAGGGGAATCAGCGCTGCGAGTTCAAAGACGCCCGCACCTGGTCGCAGGATGATCAGTGTCCCGGTGAACCCTATGGCAGCCGCGATCCAGCGTCGTAGCCCGACAAACTCTCCCAGCAGCCCCCCCGCCAATGCCAGAGTCATCAGAGGGAATACCGCATAGAGAGCGTGCATTTCAGCCAGGCCTAAATAGCGCAGCCCGACTCCGAACAGTACTATTTCACCCACGGCTAACAGCGCTCGAATGATTTGCAGCCAAGGGTGCTTGCTCCGAAACTGTTCCTTGAACCTACCTTGGTAGGCGGCATATCCGAGGGCAAAAACGACAAACACCCAATAACGCACCATGACCATCTGGACAACCGGGAGGTCTTTGACAAGCACCTTGGTTATTCCATCCTGGCTCGCAAAGATAAGCATTGAAAGCAGGCATAAAAAAATCCCGAGTTGGGGCCTTGTGACCCCTGGACCCGCGGCAACGGTAGGCGTAGTCAAGTACGCCGTATTTTTTGTTTGATCGCTCTTCAATCGCACTTCGGTCATGCCCTCCTCCGTCACAAAGGATTGGTCAGGCGTTCTTTGGTTCACTAGCCGTGTTTCGCTCGAAGGCCGGTGACCAAAATACGGGCTGCAGCATTTGCTGAAATGGCTCGGTGAAACAAAGCCGCATGCGACCAGCACATCAACCTGAGAAAGCTCTGTGTGCTGAAGCAAGTGATTTTTAAACAGCCTTATAGGAAAAGCCGACAACTTAAACTTGTTAACCTTCTCGCCCGGCCCAAAACTCATGCCAACGAATGACCGAACTGACGCCCAGCTTCGTTATTATTTGGGGGGGAAGCCTGCTCGGTCCTGGTGCGTGACTGATACTTTCCAGAAAATCAGAACGTATACCCGAAGCCAATTCCGCCGCCATTACACCTGCCAGAGTGCTCTTGACCGTTCCCAACCCATTTTCGCAGCAAGCCGAATACAGGTTTTCTTCGATCTCGCCAAATGCAGCGGCGCTGTTACGGCTCAAACACAGACGGCCGGCCCAGCTGAACTCCAACGCAGTGGATTTCAATTCGGGAAAGCGTGCATCCAGAGAATGTCGCTGTTCTCTGGCAACCGCCGCTACACGTTCTGGGGTGACCTGGATACTCGGGTCATAGGTGAATTTTGTCCGGATGACGATACGCGAGAGACCGTCCGTAGAGATTTTACGAACAGTCGCACCCATTGGATCAGCCGGCAACAAGGCCCACCTGGCTTTGCCCGGCACGTCTTTCTTGAATGCATCATCACTGTACGCGGCCGTCATGGAGGCGTACGTAAAGACGTGCAGCAGGCGTCCCCGATAATGACCAAAGTCTTCAATGTGGCCGTTAACTCCAAGAATGACCTTGGGGGCGCGCACCGTCCCGTTATGAGATCGAGCGATCCAGCCGCTACCCTGCTTCGACAATTCAATAACTGGAGAGCGCTCAAAGAGAGTGATTTTCCCTTCCAGCCCTGCTGCCAGGTCTTTGATGTATTGTGCAGGTTGAATCAACACAGCGCCGGGGGTATAGATCCCTCCTTGGTAATAGGTAGACCCGGTGATTTCACGCATTTGCACGGCATCGAACATCTCGAACTTTTCGCCAATGCGCTCAAGGGATCTGGCGTAATTGACGTTCAGCTTCAATCCCCGCTCAGTGGCGGCAGCGTTGATCTTCCCTGAAGGGTCAAAGGTCTCTGCGGACATGCCGTACTCGCGTGCGGCTTGCGCAGCAAAATCAATCGCAAAACGATTTTGGGTGATCTCCAGCGCCGTTGCAGACTCACTCGCCACGGAGTATTCCCCCGATGACAGACTGTGCGGCACATCGATCATGAAACCCGAGTTCCTGCCCGCCGGCCCCTTGGCGACTTCATGAGCATCGACCACAACAATGCTGTCACCCGGGTGCAACTGTGAAAGTCTGCGAGCGGCGGACAGGCCGGCAAAACCGGCACCGATAATCAGCCAATCCGCCGTCACATTTCCATCGAGCATGCGGACAGGCGCAGTGCGTGCGGAAATCGCCTCCCAACCTGAAACCCCGGTGTCTACCGGCAGGCGCTTGATGGTATGGGTGCTCATTTTTCGGTCTCTTCATCCGACCGATCAGACACATCGATCCAGATTGTTTTGATTTCGGTGTACTGGTCATGGGCAAAAATGGATTTGTCCCGACCGCCGAAGCCCGACTCCTTGTAGCCGCCGAATGGCGTCGATGCATCACCCTCACCAAAGCAGTTCACGGTGACGATGCCGGCGCGAATTTCCCGCGACAACTTGATCGCCCGCCGCAGGCTGCCGGTATAAACCGAGGCCGCCAGGCCGTACACCGTGTCATTGGCCAGGGCAATGGCTTCGCTGATCGAACTGAATGTGGTGACCGAAAGGATCGGGCCGAAGATCTCTTCCTGGAACAGACGGTTGTCTCGACCGACACCGTCAATCACGGTCGGCTCTACGAAGGCACCGTCCTTGGTCGCACCACCGTAAACCACTTCAAGCTTTCCGGCGGCGGCGTGCTCAAGGTACGACTTCACTTTTGCGAAATGCTCAGGGCTGACCAGCGACCCTACGCGGTTTTGCGGATCGAGTGGGTCGCCCATTTTCCATTCGCGGATGTAGGCGCCCATGCGCTCCAGCAGCTCGTCTTTAACAGACGCGTGGACGATCAGACGTGACGTCGCGGAGCAGTTTTCGCCCATGTTCCAGAACGCACCGTTGACGACATGCTGAGCGACGAGATCCAGGTCTTGGACATCGTCCATCACCACGGCCGGATTTTTCCCGCCGCACTCAAGGACGATGCGTTTGAGGTTCGAATCGGCGGCGTAATGCAGGAAACGGCGGCCGGTCGCGGTGGAGCCGGTGAAGCTCACCATGTCGACATCGTTGTGCAAGCCAATCGGCTCACCGACGTCTTTGCCGGTGCCGGTCACAATGTTGAGGACACCGGCGGGTATCCCGGCTTCAAACGCCAGCTGAGCGGCGCGCAACGTGGTCAGCGAGGTTTGTTCGGCAGGTTTGACGATGACCGAACAGCCTGCAGCGAGCGCCGGGCCGATTTTCCAGGCCAGCATCAGCAGCGGGAAGTTCCAGGGCAATACGCAGCCCACCACGCCGATCGGCTCCCGGACCACCATGGTCAGCGCGTCGCTGCCCACCGGGGCGGTGTTGTCATAAATCTTGTCGATCAGTTCTGCGTGCCAGCGGATCGTGTGGATGGTGTCCGGGATGTCGACCAACTGACATTCACTGACCGGTTTGCCGCTGTCGAGGCTTTCGAGGACGGCCAGTTCGTGTTGATGGCTTTCAAGCAGGTTTGCAAACTTCAACAGAACCGCTTTGCGTTCCCTGGGAGAAATCGATCTCCAGCGTCCATCCTCGAAGGCCTCCTTAGCATTGCTCACCGCGAAGTCGACATCCTCGGACGAACAAGCAGCGACGTCGGTCAAAAACTCACCCGTTGCCGGGTTATTCGTGGCGAAGGTTTTGCCGGAGATCGCGGGCTTGAACGCGCCATTGATGAACGCCCTGGATGGCAACGAAATGTCTTTGGCCAGAGCGGCATATTCGGCCTTGCTCAGAAGATCACCCATGGCTGGCTCCCGAAGTAATGTTGGCTACGTTACGTTTGAGTTCAGTAATGACCGACGCGAAACTCTGCTTTTCGTCCGCTTCAAGTGGCTGCAATGGCAGGCGCACGTTACCGACTTTCAATCCGGCAACTTCGCAGCCGTACTTGATCGACTGCACGAACTTGCCACCGTCCAGGGCATTCATCAGCGGCATCATTGCCGACATGATTTGGCGGCCTTTGTCGAAGTTCTTTTCGATCACGCAGGCTTCATAAAGCGCAACGTGTTCCTTGGGCAGGAAGTTGGATCCTGCGCACACCCAACTGCGGGCGCCCCAGGCAAAAAACTCGAGGGCCTGGTCGTCCCATCCGCAGGACAAGGCGATGTTGGGGAACTGCCGGGCCAGCATATGCACCTGGCCCATGTCGCCGGAGCTTTCCTTGATGGCTACGACGTTTTTCGATTGGCTGACACGTGTGAAATATTCTTCATCCATCGAAACGCACATGCGCCCCGGATAGTTGTAAAGCATGATCGGCAAGTCCGCTGCGCGATCGATAGTGAGCGCGTGAATCGCGTTTTCCTGTGAGGTTGGCAGCGCGTAAGGCGGGGACGTGACGAGAATCGCATCCGCTTTGATCGATTTGGCGTCCTTGGCGTACTGAACCGCATCTTCGGTGCGAATCGCCCCGGTACTGACGATCAGTTGCACCCGAGTGCCGATCACATCTTTGGCGTAGGCCGCCAACTCGGTGCGTTCTTCCGAAGTCTGCGCATAGTACTCGCCGGTCGACCCGCCGATAATAATGCCGTGCACCTTCGCCTCAATCAGCGACTCCAAAACTTCCGAGTACACATTCCAGTCAATGTCTCCATCAGAGTTATAAGGAGTTACTGCTGGCGTATAAATACCTTCAAATTTCAAGATGAATGCTCCGAATGCGAGTTAGGTGGAAGATCAACGAGCGCGTCAGCTTTTTTGCCTTGAGGCGCGATAAAAAATTCCATGTTTTCACGGGGCAGTTCCCAATGCTCAAACACGAGATCGCCAGAGGTTGTTTTACTGACTAAGTACCGTTAGCTGTTGAATCCAGACTGGCATGGGGCAATAGAGTGGTCAATAGCGTCTCTTCCTCGCGCAGACATCTTTAAAGCGATATAGCGCACAGAGTCGAAAAATATTTATACTTTAAATTCAATTGGTTATGTATAGAACTTTAAAGCTACGCTATCGATCGATAACATTTGTTTATGCATTGATAAGCGTAAAAGTTTCTTGTTGGGGTGTGATTGCAGACGTAGTCTTTACAACAGCGATATTTTACCGGCGAAATGGCGTTACCCAATTTCGAGATTGATGCAAACAATGGTCTTTTGTCGTCCCTTTGGTATTTTGGAGTGTGTTGACCGTGAGCACTAAATCGGCAGTTTCAAATCTTATCGCGCAGCGCAAGCCTGACCATGCGCTGCCAGGTGCCCTTTATAGCGATACAGACGTTTACCGGCAGGATCTGGAACAGATCTGGCACAAAAGCTGGATCTTCGCAGGGCACACATTTGAGCTGGAGAAGACGGGTCAGTACCTGTCGCTGCAAATCGGCGATTACCCTGTCGCTATCGTCCGTGGCGCAGACAAGCAGATTCGTGCATTCCACAACGCCTGCCGTCATCGCGGCTCCAAGGTGTGCCCGCAAGCTAGCGGCAAGGTCGCCAAGCTGGTGTGCCCTTACCACAAATGGACCTTCGAGCTGGATGGCAGGCTACTTTTCGCCGGAAACATGGGGGAGGACTTCGACAAGTCTCAGCATGGGTTGAAAACCGTGCATTGTGAGGTCGTCGAAACCTACATCTATGTGTGCGTCGCTGATGTGGCACCTGACTTTTCGTCGTTCAGAAAGTCTCTGACGCCTTTCGTTGCGCCTCATAACCTGGACGACTGCAAAGTCGCGTTTGAGTCGAACATCATCGAGAAAGGCAACTGGAAACTGGTTTTCGAGAACAACCGCGAGTGTTACCACTGCGATTTCACTCACCCGGAATTGATGCACTCATTCGTCGACAACCCATCAGTGGGCGGCGCCGGCGGCGACGAGGATCTCGAACTCAAAGAGCACTGGGATCGCTGCGAAGCGGCAGGCCTGCCCAGCCGATTGGTCATGGACGAAGACGGTCGCTTCCGCATGACGCGCATCCCCCTTTTTTCCGGTGCCGTCAGCTACACAATGGATGGCAAGCCTGCGGTTGCCGGTCGCTTGGACACAACCGGCGAAGCCAACATCGGTGCGCTGCTTTATTTCAACTACCCATCAACCTGGAACCACTTTCTGGGCGATCACGCGCTGAGCTTCCGCGTTTTGCCCATCGGTCCGGGCGAGACGTTGGTCACTACAAAATGGATCGTCAAGAAGGACGCGCAGGAAGGTGTCGACTACGACATCGATCGCCTGACCAAGGTTTGGCTTGCAACCAATGACCAGGATCGCACCTTGGTTGAAGGCGCACAGGTCGGCGTCAGCTCTCCTGCTTACGAGCCGGGCCCTTTGTCGGTGGCTAGCGAAATCGGTGTGTGCCAGTTTGATGACTGGTACTGCAAAACGATGCTTGAGCAACTCAATGACACGATCCCGTTGAGATCTGTCGGCTAAGAGCAAAACTGCCGGTGGTGAGAACCACGAATGATCACCACCGGCATACCCAGACTTCTCCCCTCCTCGCACCCCGAATCACTGCTCAGTCAGTACTCCTGTCTTCCAGACAGCTCAGGAAAACTGGGCGAGAATCCAGTCGCGTAGCCGGCAACAGGCGTCGTCATTGATCCGGTCTTCACGAAAGGTCAGATAGTGCTGACTTTCATGGAGAACCACTTCTTCTTCGATCGGCCGAATCAGCGTGCCGTTTTCGATCAGGTTTGCAACCAGGTGATTCCATCCGAGGGCTACTCCCTGATGGGTCAACACCATGCTGATGACCAGGTTGTAGTCGTTCGCGTTGAAAACGTGAGGGCTGTCGTGGGGGCGTTTCTCGATATCGACATCGTGATAAGCCAGCCAAACGCCCCAGTCAACGTGCTCCGCTACCTGGGATCTGCCATAGGGACTGAGGTTCAGCAAAACCCCGTCGCGTAGTGCTTCCAGGCTGGACAGCTCAGGGTGCTCCTCTTTGTAACGAGGCGTGCACACCGGGTAGATGACGTCATGAAACAACGGATAACTGCGATAGCCATCCTGAATCCTGGCCATTTTGGTGATGAAGATGTCCGGAGTTACACCTGGCTCCATCGACAAAAAGTTTTGAGTGGTGACCAGATTGAGGTCGATATCTGCGTTTTTGGTAAAAAACCCCGGCAGCTTCGCTGCGAGCCAGAGGGCTGAAAACGCGGGAGAACAACAAAGCGTCAATGTGCGCTTGCCTGCATTGTTGGTGCGAATGCGCTCCGCCGCTTGGGAAATGTTGACGAAAGATATCTGTGCCGCATCAAAAAAAATGGTTCCGGCTTCCGTCAATTCGACTGCTCGCCCCACCCTCTTGAATAGATCCACCCCAAGGTACGCCTCAAGTTCTCGAATCTGACGGCTGATTGCCGCTTGAGTAACGCACAGTGCTTCTGCCGCACGCGTAAAGCTCTGATATTTTGCGGCGGCGACGAATGACTTCACTGCTTTCAGAGACGGCATTTTCAGCAGTGTCATGTCTGGATCGATGTGCTTAACCATAACCTAGAGTATTGAATATCCGGTTCGGGGCCCTTCGGAGGGCCGTTAGGGACGAGATCGGCGAGAGTGTTCCACCTGGAGCCTACACTGGAGCGTAGCTCAAACACAGGGTCTAAGACAGGCCCAGCCGCACTCCTCTTCGCAACTGGCACTGCCGCAGTCGCAAATTGACATAATTAAATGATTGATAACATGACGTTATTGATTGGCTGGAAGAAATGTTGTTAGACGCTGACTCTATTAGGTAATAACTTGGTTCCCAACGGTACTGCTTAATTCAGCGCCGATAAAACAAAAATAATAAACATCACATAATAAAGAGGATGGTCACAATGACTATTTCCCAACCTTTCTCCCAGCTTGACTGCCCCCACAAGCACCGTCTGAACTGATCAAGACACATACACCTGAATTCTTGGTCTTACATCATAATTGCAGCAGGAGGGGTTATGAGTCTTGGTGACGAGATACTCTCGGTAAAAAACATTTACAAAGTCTTTGGTGGTCAGCCAAAACTCGCGATGGAGATGCTGGCTCGCGGTGCTGATAAAAGTGAAATTTTCAGCAAAACCGGTCAAGTCGTTGGCGTTTTTGATGCCAGTTTCTCCGTAAAACGTGGAGAGATTTTCGTCATCATGGGGCTTTCCGGTTCCGGGAAGTCGACGATGGTCCGCTTGTTCAATCGACTGATCGAGCCAACCTGCGGAACGATCCATCTTAACGGGCAGGAAATTACCGGTCTGTCGGATGCCGATCTTCTCAGCGTTCGTCGCAAAGACATGAGCATGGTGTTTCAGTCGTTTGCCCTGATGCCCCACATGAGTGTGATCGACAACGTTGCTTTCGGTCTGGAAATCTCGGGTGTCGAGGAAAGTGAACGGCATAAACGTGCACTCGAGGCACTCAAACAGGTGGGGCTCGATGGCCACGCCTACAGCTATCCGCACCAACTGTCCGGCGGTATGCAACAGCGGGTAGGCCTGGCCCGAGCGCTGGCTAACGACCCGGCCATCCTGCTGATGGACGAAGCCTTCTCAGCACTCGACCCGTTGATTCGCCACGAAATGCAGGGCGAACTGATCCGCCTGCAGGCAGAACAGCATCGCACCATCATCTTCATCTCCCATGACATTGACGAGGCGATTCGCATCGGCCATCGCATTGCGATCATGGAGGGTGGCCGGGTAGTACAGATCGGTACCCCGCAAGAGCTGCTTTGCAACCCGGTGAACGATTACGTCAGGGCTTTCTTCAAAGGTTTCGATGCCTCGAAGATCCTGAAGGCTGGCGATGTTGCCAGGATTTGTGCAGAGCATCCGTACGCCGTGGATCAATCCACGCCTACGCTGCGCGACGATGTACTCCTGCAGGACGTCTTTCACATTGTTGCCGATGCCGTTAATCCAGTTGCCGTGCTGGATCGCCAGGGTGTGTTCAAAGGCACGATCTCCAAGAGCCTGCTGCTTCAGACAATGAGCCGACACTAACAGGCTCTATTTGCTGGCTAGCCAGGCAAGGACATTCAGGTAATGACATGAACGAATTCAATTTTCTAGACCCATTCCAATCCATCAACGTCCCTTTGGGCCAATGGGTAGAAGTTGCCCTGAATTTTCTGGTTCATAATTTCCGCGAGGTATTTCGCTCGATCAGATGGCCAATCGACCAGGTACTCAATGGTATTCAGTTCGGATTGTTGGCTATTCCTCCATCAATATTCATTATTGTTGCGACACTCTTCGGCTGGCAGGTAGGAGGGAAAAAGACAGGAATCCTTTGCCTCGTCACCCTCACCCTCTTAGGCGTGATCGGCGTATGGAATGACGCCATGATCACCCTCGCGCTGGTGCTCACTTCACTGTTTTTCTGTGCCGTGATTGGCATACCGCTGGGTGTCCTGTGTGCCCGGAGTGACCGACTGGAGATGCTTCTGCGGCCGCTGCTCGATGCAATGCAAACACTGCCTGCTTTTGTTTATCTGGTACCGGTGGTGATGCTGTTTGGTATCGGCAACGTACCGGGGGTGCTGGTTACGATCATCTTTTCGGTAGCACCACTGGTCAGGCTCACCAATCTGGGGATTCGCCAGGTACCGGAAGACAAGGTTGAGGCCGCCCGGGCTTTCGGATGCACCCCACGCCAGATGCTGAGGCGAGTTCAACTTCCTTTGGCTGCACCGACGATCATGGCGGGGCTGAATCAGGCATTGATGTTGTCACTTTCCATGGTGGTGATCGCATCAATGATTTCGGTTGGCGGGTTGGGGATGATGGTACTTCGCGGGATCGGCCGCCTTGATATGGGCTTGGCAACCGTCGGTGGATTGGGGCTGGTATTACTGGCGATTTTCCTCGACCGACTGACCCAGGCAATGGGCGAACGCAGTAACAGGGCAACCAAAGGCGAGCACTGGTACCAGACAGGCCCGGCGGGTGTCATTTATCGCCTGAAGAGAAAAAACACTGTTACGCAAATAAAAGTCAGTCCCAAAGAAAGTTAACTCCGCTAAGCGGCGCGTCGTGAACCAAAAGAAATGCCAACTTCTTTAATCCATCCAAGGCAAACGATAATGAACTTCACAACATTCGGAATAAAACAGAAATTCATTCACTCTGTGGCGCTTTTAGTACTAGCGGTTTCCCCTGTTTTCGCATCCGCCGCCACGGCGCAGTTGCCCGGGAAAGGGGTATCGATCACTCCCATTTTCCCGTCAATCGCCGAAGAGCGATTCCGCGGAGAGATTGCAATGGCGGGTCTCAAGGAACTGGGCTATGACGTTGAGACGCCCAAGGAAACCGAGTACTCCACCATGATGATTGCGATTGCCAATGGTGACGCTGATTTCTCGGTTCATCTGTGGGAGGAGCTACACAAATCTTTCTACGAGAAGGCCGGCGGCGATGAGACGATGGTGAAAACCGGGGCTATTATGCCGGGCGTATTACAGGGCTACATGATCGATAAGAAAACGGCTGACGAGCATCACATCACTTCTATCGATGATTTGAAAAAGCCAGAGATTGCCAAGCTGTTCGATAGCAATGGCGACGGTAAAGCCGACCTGACAGGTTGCAACCCGGGCTGGGGCTGTGAGCTGATCATTGCCCACCATATGAAAGCCTATGGCCTGGAAAAAACCGTCACAAATAACCAGGGCTCCTATTTTGCCCTGATGGCCGACACCATTGCTCGTTATAAAGAAGGCAAGCCGATTCTCTATTACACCTGGGTACCTCAGTGGATCTCCGGTGTTCTGGTCGAAGGTAAAGATGTTGTTTGGTTAACCGTGCCGCGTACGGATCTTCCCGGTGGCAAAAACGATGTCAACACTACCTTCAATGGTAAAAACCTTGGCTTCGCGGTAGACAGTGTCAAAGCGGTCATCAACAAAGAGTTCGCCGAGAAAAATCCGGCGGCCGTGAAGTTCCTGTCTGAAATGCAGATCACTACCGACGATGAAAGCGCGCAAAATCTGAAAATGCACAACGGTGAAAAAAGTGCGGCTGACATTACCCGGCACGCCAAAGAATGGATCGCGGGCCATCGCGCGAAATACGACAGCTGGCTGGCAGACGCACGAGCCGCGGCTAATAGCGCCACCGCAAAAAATTAGTCCCTTCATTTAAATCTGCATAAAAGGTTGCCCTTCCCCGGGCAACTTTTTCATTCGTTTCGGCGTTCATCATTCAGGAATCATGAAATGCAGTTGTATCCATTCGTCCAGAATTTCAGTTACAAGGACGCGCCCCTGCATACACGCGAGCTGGTCAAGACTTGCCTGCTCGACATCATTGGCGTGGCCGCCGGTGCTCGCGACAATCAAACCAGCGTGATGCTCAAAACCTACGCTGACACCCACTACTCTGCCAACAAGCTGTACAGCCGCCTCTGGTTCGACGGCAGAGCCGTACATCCCTTGGGCGCCGCGTATGCCGGCGGCTTCTGCGTTGATAGCCTGGATGCACATGAAGGTCACTTCACCTCCAAGGGGCATGCGGGTGCGACCGTAGTCCCGGCCATTGTTGCATTGGTAGACGCGTATCGCCGTCAGGGCAAAGACATCAGCGGCGAGGAATTGCTCAGCGCACTGTGCATCGGTTACGAGACTGCCTTGCGGGCGGGCCAGGCTTTGATGGCCACGGCCCCGGAATACCATGCCTCAGGTGCCTTTTCCGGGATCGGGGTCGTTTGCGCCGGTGCTCGCCTGCTGAAGCTTGATGAAACGACGTTCCGTCATGCGCTGGGTATCGCGGAATACTTTGGCCCCAGGTGCCCGATGATGCGCCTGGTGAGCTTTCCGACGATGTTGCGTGATGCCCACGGCGCCGGGGCGTATGCCGGACTGAACGCATTACTGATGGCACAGCTCGGTGTCACGGGCGCTCCAGCCGCCACCGTTGAACCTTTAGAGATTTCCACTTTCTGGCAGGACATCGGAACCCGTTGGGAGATCGACGAGCAATATTTCAAACCGTGGCCGGTATGTCGCTGGGCGCAACCGGCACTCACGGCCATGACCGATTTGATGCGAGCACATCCAGTCATCACTGCTGAGTTGATCGAGACCATCGATGTCGAGACATTCCACGAGTCTGTGTGCTTGCAGGGGCATTTTCCGAAGAACGCGGATGAGGCCCAGTATGCGCTGGCGTTCCCGCTCGCTGCCTTGATCGTTCGCGGGAAGCTGGGGCCAAAAGAGGTCACCGGGGACTCCATTCATGCGCCGGACATCTTGAACATCAGCGCGAAGATAACCCTTCATGAGGCGCCCGACCTGTCCGCCAGGTTTCCGGAGGAAATTCTCTCCCGCGTCACCGTTACCCTCAAAGACGGCACGCGTCTTACGAGCCCAACCGCGACGGCCAAGGGCGACCCCGGCAACCCTATGTCGAGTGCCGAACTCACGGCTAAATATCATTTGCTGGCCGATGACAGCTTGGGATCCACCCTCAGCAATGCGATCAAGAACAGTGTTGAAGCACTGCCTGAGAGCGATGACTGCCAGGCATTCTTTGATTTATTGCTGTCTGCTCCAAAAACCGCTGTCTAGATTGCGCAATGGTTTCGTAGCTATTGGTAAAGGTGTCAAAGAGGATTTATGCCATTCGTATTCGAGAGCGTGCTTAAAGACAAGAACATGGGGTACTCCTATACGGCGCAGAAACCATTAATGCCGCAGGCGGTGACTCGTGTAGCTTTCGTGCTTTTGAACAATTTCTCGATGATGTCGTTCACCGGCGCTATCGACGCCCTGGTGACCGCTAACCTGATTAGCGAGACACCGGCGTTTGAGGTGTTGACGGTCGGCATCAGGAACCGTCTTGTGATGAGCGATCTGGGAATCGCCATTTCAGCGGACCTGGAGTTATCCCAACTACCGGATCGTATCGACGTTCTCATTGTCGCCGGTGGTTTGCGAGTGAAGCTGATCAGCGACCCGCTATTACGGCGCAAGCTACGTAACGTCGCCTCTCTTGGTGCGACCATGGGCGGTTTGTGGAATGGTGCGTTTTTTCTGGCCGAAGCTCAGTTGATGGACGGTGTCGAGTGTGCTTTCCATCCAGATGGGCGAGCGATGATGGAGGATGTTTTCCCCAAAGTCCTGGTCACTTGTCGGACTCACGTATTGGATAGAAACCGTATCACCTGCGCCGGCGCCAGCAGTTCGTTACGAATGATGCTGGAGCTCATCTCCGCTAAACAAGGCGTGTCGCTGACCCACGCTGTCGAGGAAATACTCGGTTGCGATCAAGCCGCTGAAGTCTCCGGGATATCGACTGTCATCGTTGACTCTGACCCCACCTTGCCACAAACCCTGAAGCTCGCTTTGGAACTTATGCAAAAGAACATCGAAGAGCCGCTATCGATCGACGAACTGGCTGAATGTGTGAACATTTCCCGACGACAATTGGAGCGGCGCTTCTGCCGTTTCGTGGGTGCCACGCCCACGCGCTACTACCTTGAGCTGCGCTTGACGCGTGCGCGACAGCTTATTCTGCAAAGCAATCGGCCGATCACCGATATCGCGATTGCGACCGGCTTCTGTAGTTTCGCCAACTTCCATATGCGCTTTCGCGACTTCTTTGGTGTAGCGCCAAGCAGTTATAGAGCCACGTATGAGCGCAGGCGCTAAGTTTCGAAACCCGGGCACGCGAAAAACATACGAACCCCGCACTGCCTGAGCCGAGTAACCGATGGCTGGCATCGTCGATAAGGATTACCGAGAATCATGAACGCGCCATCGCCGGTGTTAATACCCACGGCCAACCACAGCGAGCGGATGTCTACACGCATTGCCTTCCTCATCGCGGGCTTACTCATGTCCGCTTGGGCGCCTCTGGTTCCATTGGTTAAAGCACGCGCCGGCCTGGACGATGGTGGCCTGGGGTTGCTGCTGCTTGGCCTGGGCGGTGGATCTATTGTGGCCATGCCCTTCGCCGGGTATCTCACTGCACACTATGGATGCCGACCGGTCGTAATCTGGGCGACGATTGTCTTGTGTGCCGCTCTTGCGCTGTTGAGCACCCTGATGTGGCTGCCGGGTGTGGTCATCGCTGTCATTATCTTCGGCGCCAGCATGGGCATGCTGGATTGCGCCATGAACATACAGTCCGTCATCGTCGAGAAAAACAGCGGACAGGCACTTCAGTCCGGCTTCCATGGCCTTTACAGCGTCGGAGGCATAGTGGGCGCCGGGGCCATGACCGCTTTATTGACCCTAGGGCTGGATCCACTGATTGCGGCGCTCTGCATCGTTGCCACCGTTTTGGGAGCGCTTTACAAGGCAGCCCCTGCTTTGCTGACTTATGGCACTGAACGGGGTGGACCAATGTTCGCGGTGCCCAGGGGTATCGTATTGTTTTTAGGGGTGCTCTGTTTCATCGTCTTCCTCACAGAAGGTGCGATGCTTGACTGGAGCGCAGTCTTCCTTGTTTCAAACCGAGGGTTAGAGCCGAGCATCGCCGGTTTGGGCTATGCATCCTTCGCCGCTGCGATGACGGTGGGCCGCCTGACGGGGGACGCCATCGTCAGCAAACTGGGGGGCGTGCGCGTCGTTGCACTTGGCGGGCTTTGCGCAGCCGCGGGCATGATTGTGTCGCTTGGAATCGACGGCTGGCCCGCGTCCTTGGTCGGCTATGCCCTGGTCGGGGCTGGCTGCTCGAACATTGTCCCTGTGCTTTTTACCGCCGTGGGCCGCCAGCAACGTATGCCACAGGCAGTAGCGATCCCCGCTGTCATCTCGATGGGCTACGCAGGGATTCTGATCGGTCCCGTATTTATCGGGGCGGTCGCCCATCTGAGCACCTTGTCGTTCGCTCTTGGCTGCGTGATTGTTTTGCTGGTTTTTGTCAGTGCGACAGCTCGATTACTTCGCAATTAACCGGAACTTTTCAGATGTAGCAGACGGCTCTACTCTCCAAGCCACAAGCCCTCGATCCCCCTGCCCCCGGTCGTTTCAATGCCCGCGAATGTAATGCTCCAATTGCCGGATCAGCTCGGTCTGCTCGACGATGGCTTCCTTGACCAGATCACCAATCGACAACAGGCCAATCAGTTGGTCGCCCTCCACCACCGGTAGATGGCGCAGATGACTGTCGGTCATGACCGCCATGCAACGCTCGATGCTCTGCTGACTGTCAGCGGTCACGACGGGCGCGCTCATGATGGCCCGCACCGGCGTGCCGACCGAGGAGCGCCCCTGTAGAACGACCTTGCGCGCATAGTCGCGTTCGCTGATCACGCCGACCACCTGCCCCTTCTCCATGACGGGTAGCGCACCGACATTTTTTTCCGCCATCATCTTCAACGCTTCAAGCACCGTCTGGTCTGGCGCGATGCTATGCACCCGCCGGTTCTGCACGGCCTTGAGTTTCAGCAGTTGTGCGGCTGTTTTCATAAAAGCCTCCGATACTGTTTGTCATTGATCATCGACTCCGCCGGCGCCTGGCATACGTCATTAATTGAATGAGCGCTCAGACCCCGGCGAAATCCACGGGGTCAGGCCACTGCGACCTCTACCTGACCTGCGTTCAGGCGCACCGGCCAGACCCGCAGGCGCTGTTGCGGATACTCCAGGCAACTGCCGTCTTCAAGGCGGAAATGCTGTTTGTAGAGTGGCGAGGCAATCACCAGATCGCCCTTGATGCTGCCGATCAGGCCGCGACCGATGACATTCGCCCCGGATTGCGGGTCATGGTTATCGACGGCATAGAGGGTCTTGCCTTCGGCAGCCGGCAGGTAGAACAGCGCCACTTGTGCACCGTCGAGCCAGACGACGACGCCGGAGTTACTCACCAGATCCTCCTGGCTGCACACCGTTTGCCAGGCTTGGGGCTTGATCAGGGAGGAACCAGAATCGGCTCGCTGGGTATTGGACTGGCTCATCAGGCAATCTCCTCGATGACAGGGATAAGGTGGAGTTCAGCGGCTATGATCGGCCGGCGCTGACCGCGTTCCTGGACAAAATGGATGTCCGGGTCGGGGCGTTGATCGTTGACGAAGGTGCGGAAGCGCTTGAGTTTTTCCGGGTCTTTCAGGGCGTTGGCCCATTCGCATTCGTAGCGGTTGACCACCAATTGCATCTGCGATTCGAGCTCCGCGCCAAGCCCCAGACTGTCGTTGATGATCACGTCCTTGAGGTAATCCAGGCCGCCCTCCAGGCTTTCGCGCCAGACCGAAGTGCGCTGCAACTTGTCGGCGGTGCGGATGTAGAACATCAGGAAGCGGTCGATGTAACGGATCAGGGTTTCATCATCCAGGTCGGTGGCGAACAGTTCGGCGTGGCGCGGGCGCATGCCGCCGTTACCGGCCACGTAGAGGTTCCAGCCTTTCTCGGTGGCGATCACGCCCACGTCCTTGCTCTGCGCCTCGGCGCACTCACGGGTGCAACCGGAGACCGCGAACTTGAGCTTGTGCGGCGAACGCAGGCCCTTGTAGCGATCCTCCAGGGTCAGGGCCATTTTCACGCTGTCCTGTACGCCGTAACGGCACCAGGTGCTGCCCACGCAAGACTTCACCGTGCGGGTCGATTTGCCATAGGCGTGCCCGGTTTCGAAACCCGCCTCGATCAGCTCGGCCCAGATGTCCGGCAACTGATGCAGTTGTGCGCCAAACAGGTCGATGCGCTGGCCGCCGGTGATTTTGGTGTAGAGGTCGTATTTCTTCGCCACCACGCCAATCGCGATCAGCTTGTCGGCGGTGATCTCGCCCCCGGCGATACGCGGCACCACCGAATAGGTGCCGTTTTTCTGCATGTTGGCCATGAAGGTGTCGTTGGTGTCCTGCAACGGCACCAGCGAAGTGTCCATGATCGGCTGGTTCCAGCACGAGGCGAGAATCGAACCCACGGCCGGTTTGCAGACGTCGCAACCGGTGTGGCCACGGCCGTGCTTGGCCAACAGTTCTTCGAAGGTGATCACCCCTTCTACCCGCACCAGCGCATAAAGCTCCTGACGGGTATAGGCGAAGTGTTCACACAGGCTTTTGTCGACACTGACGCCACGGGCAATCAGCTCATGCTCGAACACTTGCTTGAGCAACCCGGCGCAACCGCCGCAGCCGGTACAGGCCTTGGTCTGCGACTTGAGCTGGCCCAGGTCGGTGCAGCCGCCGTCGATGGCCGAACAGATGGAGCCTTTGGTGACGTTGTGACATGAGCACACCGTGGCCGACTCGGGCAGCGCACCCGGGCCCAGGGTCGGCGCGCCTTCGGAGGACGGCAGAATCAGGCTGGCGGGTTCTGCCGGCAAGGCGATGCCGTTCTGCATGTATTGCAGCAAGGTGTCGTAGTAGCTGTTATCACCGACCAGCACTGCACCGAGCACGTGTTTGCCACTGGCATCCACCACCAGTCGGCGATAGCTGGCGCTGGTTTCATCGATGAATTGATAGCTGCGCGCGCCCGGGGTGTTGCCGTGGGCGTCGCCGATGGAACCGACATCCACCCCCAGCAGCTTAAGCTTGGTCGACATGTCGGCACCGGTGAACGGCTCGGCGACTTCGTTGCACAGACGGGCCGCGACGCTGCGCGCCATCTGGTAGCCCGGCGCGACCAGGCCGAACAGGCTGCCGTTCCATGAAGCGCATTCACCGATGGCGTAGATGTTCGGGTCGCAACTGAGGCACGTGTCGTCGATCACCACGCCACCGCGCGGGCCGATCTGCAGCGCGCATTGACGGGCCAGCGCGTCTTGAGCACGGATACCGGCGGAAAACACGATCAGGTCGGTTTCGAGGAATTCGTCGTTGGCAAAATTCATGCGATAGCGGTACTGCTCGCCCGCGCTGATCGATTGAGTGGCGCGGGACAGGTGTACACCGACGCCCAACCGTTCGATCTGCGCCTTGAGCGCCTGGCCACCAAGGTCATCGAGCTGTACCGGCATCAAGCGCGGCGCGAATTCCACCACGTGGGCTTCAAGGCCCAGGCTTTTCAATGCGTTGGCGGCTTCCAGACCCAGCAAGCCACCGCCGACCACCACACCGCGCCGGGCATTGGCCGCCGCAGCCCGAATGGCATCGAGGTCTTCCAGGGTGCGATAGACCTGGCGCGATTGACCTTCGGCGCCTTCGATTGGCGGAACGAACGGATAAGACCCGGTGGCCAGAACCAATTTGTCATACGTGACGCAACCTTGCGCGGTGACCACCTGGCGACGGACGCGGTCGATCTCCAATACCGGCACACCCAGATGTAGCGTAACGCCGGGCGTCTGGTAAAGCGACGCATCGGACAGCGCCAGCGACTCGGCATCGCGACCGGAGAAGTACTCGGAAAGATGCACACGATCATAGGCACGCATCGGCTCCTCACTGAAGACGTGCAGCCGGTAATGGTCAAGCGCCCCCCGCTCGATCAGTTGTTCGACACAATGATGTCCGACCATGCCATTACCGATCACGATCAGCGTTTGCATCTTGTTCAACGTGGCAACATTGGAATTCATAGAAAGCACCCAGCCCGAGCCAATCACGGTTTTAAAAGCAAAAAAAAACGCCTGAAACCTTGCGGTTCCAGGCGTCTTTGCCTGTTCTTTTGCGGTGTTGAAACCAGACGTCTATGCCTGATCCACCGATGCTGCCCACGACCTGTCCGGCCAATCGATCGTCGTTGACCGAGGGGGCTGTCCACACGAATGCGTTCCAGGTGGACCTGATGTCTGTCTTGCAGCCTTTGTGCCAGTCAGCCACAGAGAGGCTTCAACTACCTGCAAACACGGAATCTCGAGCCAGGGGGGATTGTCACGGCGACTGCTGTCCAGGCCCGTTTCGGCAAGTGTCAGCCGACGTCCAGGGAAGGTGAATGGTCAAGGACAACCATTCGAAACGCGGGAGCTACCGCAGGCGAAAGCGCTTTGCGGCGCATCCGACTGGTGCACGTTGTTACGCATAGCGCTTTATAAAAGTGCATGTATCGTTCGATTCCATAGCTCGCTGGAACTCAATAATCGCGCATTTGCGCAATGACCTGGTCACCCAAGTGCGGGCGAAACTCTGGCGGACGATCATCTCGCTTGTTCCCGGCTGGACGAACGCTTGGGCAGGAACACTTCGGCCAGCATGCAGCGCGCGCTGCCGCCACCGATGCGCTCGATGGTGTCGATGTTCACCGGCAACGGCGTGGTGTGGGTTTCGATCAAGCGACGCTGATCGGCGTCCAGGGATTGCCAGGCGGTGCGCGACATCACCAACAGCGGCTCGTCCGCGGCGTTGTGCACTTGCAGCATGTTGCCGGCAAAGGACTCCAGTTGCGCCCAGTTCAAGTCGATGAGCTGTTTGCCGCTGGATTCGAGTCGGTTACGCAGCGCCGTACATTCACCCGGATGGGCCACGGACGCCAGGCAAGCGACGGCCAGGCGGGTGCCGACACTCATCATCACATTGGTGTGATAAATCGCCACGCCCTGGCGGTCCACCGCGTTGAATGCGCACAGCTCATAGCCCAGATGACTGACCAACCGATCCAGTGCCCGGGCGTGGGTGCGAGTCGAGTACCCGGCGTAGCAGATCCGCTGTTGCCGATCCAGGACCATGCTGCCGGTGCCCTCCAGGAAAACCTCCTGCTCTTCGAGACTGGACAGGTCCAGCACCTGCTCGACCCGGTATTCACCCAGCAACCCGTCGAGTACACCTTTGTCCCGCTCCAGACGCCGGTTGTGGCCCTGCATCGGGTACAGCACCAGGGTGCCATCCGGGTGGCTGCTCCACCAGTTGTTGGGGAAGATCGAGTCCGGGGTATGCGGCGCTTCGCGATCGTTATGCACCAGGACCTCGACGCCGTGCCGACGCAACACGTCAACATAACCATCGAACTCGGCAAGGGCCTTGAGTTGTACGTCTTCGGCAACGGTTGCCGGACGCTGGAAACGGTTGTTCGCCGCCGTGTCCTCATTGAAGGAGAAACGTGTCGGGCGAATCATTAATAGCGTATTGGTGGTTTGCATGGGCACAGACTCAATGAGGGTCGAGAGAGGCTCATTGTCTGTTTCGAAGCGGGAAAAACCCGGTTGATAATGGCTGTTGCGCTGATGAAAACGGCTGAAGATTCCCGATTGCCCAGCCGATTCGGCGGGCGCTGAAAAGCAAAAGATCGCAGCCGGCGGCAGCTCCTACACGGACCGTGTAAACACTCTTCCTGGAGCTGCCGCCGGCTGTGATCTTTTGATCTTACTCCATGCTGGTCTTGACCATCGCCAGCTCCGGGTGGCTGACCAGTTTGTCGATGTGCAAATCCGGGTCGTCAAACCAGACTTCGGTCAACACCCGGTAATGCTCCATGTCACGGCAGCGCATGCGCAGGCTGTAGTCGAACGCGCCGCTGATCAGGCGACATTCCAGCACCTGCGGGCAGGCGCGGACCTTGGCTTCGAAGGCCTTTTGCGCCGCGCGTCCGCTCTGGTTCGACAACGCCACCAGCACCAGCAGCGACAAGCCCGGCGTCAGTTTCTTCTCATCGAGAATCGCGCCATAGCCGCGAATGACCCCGAGCTGTTCCAGCTTGCGTACCCGCTCCAGGCAGGGCCTGGGGGTCAGGTGCACGCGCTCGGACAACTTCTGATAGGTGATGCGCCCTTCGTGGCGCAACACTTCAATGATCGCCTGATCGATACGATCAAGCACGATCGACAGATCGCGGATATCCGCCATGTACGCCTTGCCTCACTTCAAACGACCCGATAGAAATTGCTGCAAACGTTCACTGTTTGGCCGGTCGAGTATCGTAGCATCGCCCTGCTCCTCGACCCGCCCCTGATGCAAGAACAACACCTGGCTTGAGACCTGCCGGGCAAACCCCATTTCGTGGGTCACCATCAACATGGTCCGGCCTTCTTCGGCCAGCGCCTGAATCACCTTCAACACTTCACCGACCAGTTCCGGGTCGAGCGCCGAGGTTGGCTCGTCGAACAACAGGATTTCCGGTTCCACCGCCAGGGCACGGGCAATCGCCACCCGTTGCTGCTGCCCGCCCGACAGGAACGCCGGGTACTGATCGGCCACCCGTTGCGCCAGGCCGACCTTGTCCAGGTACGCCCGCGCGCTTTCTTCGGCGGCCTTGCGACTCATGCCCAGGACTCGACACGGCGCCAGCACGATGTTCTCCAGCACGGTCAGGTGGCTCCACAGATTGAAATGCTGGAACACCATCGCCAATCGCGTGCGCAAGCGCTGCAACTGCTTTGGATTGGCAACGCGCATGCCACCGATGCCCTGACGGGTGAGCACTCGCTCGCCATCCAGGGCAATGGCGCCTTCGTCGGCCCGTTCCAGAAAGTTGATGCAGCGCAGCATGGTGCTTTTGCCCGAACCGCTGGCACCGATCATGCTCACCACGTCCCCTGCCCTCGCGTTTAACGAGACGCCCTTGAGTACTTCGTTGTCACCAAAACGTTTATACAGATTTTCAACGGTGAGTTTGTACATGCGAATACTCCTGGAGCGGCACACTTATCGGCGCCGCTCTGGATAAAGAATGGAAGTCAGTGGGCCGGGCCCAGGAAGCTCAGCCAGCGTTTCTCAGCCAGGCGGAACGCACCGACCAGCCCGAACGACAGCACGAGGTACAGCAGACCGGCAATGCCGAAGGCCTGAAACGTCATGAAAGTCGCGGCGTTGGCATCCCGGGCGATTTTCAGGATGTCCGGAATCGTTGCGGTAAACGCCACCGAAGTCGCGTGCAACATCAGGATCACTTCGTTGCTGTAGTAAGGCAGCGCGCGGCGCAGCGCCGAAGGCAGGATCAGTTGCAGGTACAGGCGCCAGCCACTGAGGCCATAGGCATGCGCCGCTTCGATTTCACCGTAGGGAATGCTGCGGATCGCTCCGGCGAAGATCTCCACGGTGTAGGCGCAGGTGTTGAGGGTGAACGCCAGCAAAGTGCAATTCATGGCGTCGCGGAAAAACGCTTCGAGCAATGGCTGCGAACGGACCACAGCGATGCCATAGATCCCGCTGTAGCAAATCAGCAACTGGATATACAACGGCGTGCCGCGAAAGACGTAGGTAAACAGCTGAACCGGCCAACGCAAAACCCCCACGCGCGAGACACGCATGATCGCCAGGGGCAACGACAGGAAAAAACCCATGGCAATGCTCGCCACCAGCAGCCACAGGGTCATCGCCAACCCGGTGAGGGTCTCGCCGTCGCTGAACAGAAAGGGCTTCCAGTATTCGGCAATCAACTCGATCATCGCGCCATCCCCCGTACACCCTGGTTGTAGCGCCGTTCCAGCATGCGCAAAACGTAGTTCGAAGCGCTAGTGATCAGCAGGTAAAGCGCGGCGGCCAGTAGCAGGAAATCAAGCATATTGAACGTGCTTTTGCCGGCCTCCTGCGCGACTTTGACCAGGTCCGACAAACCGATGATCGATACCAGCGCCGTGGCCTTGAGCAGCACCAGCCAGTTGTTGCCAAGGCTCGGCAAGGCGAAACGCATCATTTGCGGGAACACCACGAACCGAAAGCGTTGCCAGCGGTTCAGGCCAAAGCACGCCGCGGCTTCCTGTTGCCCGCGCGGCACACTCAGAATCGCCCCGCGAAAGGTCTCGGTGAAATACGCACCGTAGATGAAACCCAGGGTGATGATCCCGGCCACGAACGGGTCGATTTCCATATAGGGCCAGCCCATGGCCTCGGTCAGGGCGCTGAGCCAGCCTTGCAGGCTGTAGAAAATCAGCAGCATCAACACCAGGTCGGGCACGCCACGGATCAGCGTCGTGTAAAAGGTCGCCGGCAGATTCAACAGCTTCAGCGGCGACAGCTTGGCCGCCGCGCCAAGCAGCCCCAGCGCCATGCTCACCACAAGCGCGAGCGCCGACAGTTTGAGGGTGACCCAGGTGCCGTGCAGCAACAAAGGGCCATAGCCTTGCAGGGCCGAAAGGTCGACCCCGATCAGATTCAGGAAGGAATTCACGCCAGTCACCTGTCTTGATGCGCCCCGATAGCTGCAGCACAGCGACCGGGGCGCGAGGATCAGTTGTTGTAGAGGTCCAGGTCACCGAAGTGTTTCTGCTGGATCTGCGCATAGATGCCCTTGTCGTGCAGGGCCTTGATGGCGGCATTGAGCATGCCTTTGAGCTCTTCGTTGTCCTTGCGCACACCAATGGCGATCTCTGCCGGCACCAACGGGTCGCTGATGCCTTCACTGTTCTGGAAGTCCGCCCCTTGTGGCGAGGTCAGGAAACTCATCTGCGCTTGCAGCTTGTCCTGGATCGACGCATCGAGACGGCCAAATACCAGGTCGGCATAGACCTGATCCTGGTTCTGATAGGCCCGCAGTTTCACCCCGCCGGGCCCCAGTTTGGCCTTGGCGTAGGTTTCCTGAATCGTGCCCTGCATGTAACCGATGGTTTTGCCGCGCAGCGACTCGGCGGTCGGCAGCAGTCCGGAATCCTTGCGGGTGACGATGGCGGTCGGTCCGGCGTACAGGCGATCGGTAAAGTCGATCTGTTTTTTGCGCGTGTCGGTCACGGTCATCGACGATTCGATGGCATCGAACTTACCGGCCTTGAGCCCCGGAATCAGTCCGTCGAAGTCATTGCTGACCCACACGCAGGTCAACTTCAGCTCGGCACATATTGCATTGCCCAGATCCACGCCGAAGCCCTGGACCCCGCCATCGGCCGTGGTGGATTCAAAGGGTGGGTAGCTTGGGTTGACGCCAAATCGCAGCTCCTTCCATTCCTTGGCACTGGCGCCTGTGGTGCAGCACAGCAACGCGAGTGCCGGCAAAGTCAGCCATTTGATGTTCATCTTCTTGAGTCCCGGATTATTTGGATTTATCGCGATCCGGCGCCTGCGTCGGACCACACTTTTTGACAGGGGCAGAGAGTCGATGCGGTCTTCGCCGCAGCCGTTTTTTGTTGTTGTTTTCGACTGGAAGTTGCCAGTCGTCGAAGTTGCGCTCCATTTCAAGCGGCGATCGACAAGCCCTTGAAACGGACCGTCAGAATGCCAATTGCCGGGAGGGTGCTGGTGTCGTAACCCCGGGCTCAAACAGCGTGCCTGCGCTGAACGAAAGGCTTTCACAGCCGATTCTGTCGTCGCGGCAAGTCACTGTGTCTGCGCTTGAAGGAAGCGGCACAGGCATGTGCTTGTCTCTGCGGCCTTCTTCATCTGCATGACGAGATTGCGGTAACTGTCACTTCGCCGATTGCGCTGTGCACTCGCTGTTTTTCGACTGTTCTTGCTGTATCCCGGGCCGGTATTGGCCGAAACCTTCTCTGCATTGCCTCGACAATAGTCCGGACCGGCACACCAAAAAAAATCGCCCGAAGGAACCCAATATGACCCGTTACATCGACGTCAATGATCTGAGCCGCCTCGTCCAGGAAAAAGGCTTGCCCCGTTGCCTGATCGAAATGGCCGAGTACATCCGTCAAGACTACGTACGCTGGCCGGATTTCGAAAAATGCGCGCGCCTGGCGAACCACTCACCCGAGGGCGTCATCGAGCTGATGCCCGTGTCTGATGCAGCGCTCTACGCCTTCAAGTATGTCAATGGGCATCCAAAGAACACCCACAATGGCATGCTGACGGTCATGGCCTTTGGTGCGCTGGGCGACGTCGATACCGGCAAGCCTGTGTTACTGAGTGAAATGACCCTGACGACGGCTATTCGCACCGCTGCCACTTCCGCACTCGCGGCCCGCTACCTCGCCCGACCGGACAGTCGCCGAATGGCACTTATCGGCAACGGCTCACAGAGCGAATTTCAGGCCCTGGCCTTTCATACATTGTTGGGCATCACTCAAATCAGTCTCTTCGACATCGATCCTGCCGCGACGGCGAAGCTGGTAGCCAACCTGCGGGCCTACCCCGCCATACAGGTGACGGTTGCCAAAAGCGTCGCAGAAGCGGTACGCGGTGCCGATATCGTGACCACGGTCACGGCCGACAAGGCCTACGCAACGATTTTAACGCCTGAGATGATCGAGCCCGGGATGCACCTCAACGCAGTGGGCGGCGACTGTCCCGGCAAGACCGAACTGCACCGGGACATCGTGGAGCGTGCGCGGGTCATGGTTGAGTACGAGCCGCAAAGCCGCATTGAAGGGGAAATTCAGCAGATGCCCGCCGACTCACCGGTTATCGAGTTCTGGAAAGTCATCGATGGCCAGACTCAAGGTCGCCAGCATGCCGAAGAAGTCACCTTGTTCGACTCGGTCGGCTTCGCCATCGAGGATTACTCCGCCCTGCGCTATGTGCTGGATGTTGCAAGAACGCTCGACATCGGCAGCGACATTCAGCTGGTGCCAGAGCTGCAGGATCCCAAGAACCTGTTCTCGCTGCTGCAGCCTTCAGCAACTGACGATGTAAGGCTTCGGGCTTAATACCTAAACGCTGCGCCCCTGCTCGCGATGGACGTTAACGATAACGCGTGTTTTCTGAATAAACGCGCCGTCCTTCAGTCCATCGTCGGAACGCCGCCCGAAGCAATCACGCGCAGTCGCCAAGGGGGCTCACCAACGCAACTCAAAGGCATTTTTCGCGCCCGGCTGGATGCTGCTGCCCAAGCGTGCACACTCGCGAGAAAGGGTGTCGTGCAGCCATTGACGGTCATCTCCTTCGGCGCGACAGAGGCGAAAGCGCCGCAGGCGGGTGGGTATCAAGTCCAGCGACTGCAGGTGCCCGCCCGGGTCCAGCGAGGCAAAGTATAGAAGCCCCAGGTCGCCACGAAAGTTTGTGTAGCCCTCGATGCCTTCGTAATCGTTCAGAAGATCACCGCAGCCATAGAGAATCAGGTGTTCGCGGTACACCTCGATGCCTTTGACGTGGTGCGAGGAATGCCCGTGCACCACATCAACTCCCGCCTCGTCGATCAAGGCATGGGCGAACCGGAGCTGCTCGCGCGGGATATCGAACCCCCAGTTGCCGCCCCAATGAATGGAGGCGACCACCAGATCCCGCGGTTTTTTGCCCTCGAGAATCCGTTTGGCCACAGGGCGCAGGCTTTGCATCGACAGATCCTCCAGCCGCGCGACGCCCGCGCGCTGATCCGTGGCGGCCCAGTCCGACGCTATGCCGCTGTCGGGTGCGCCGAGGCCAAACACCCGCAAGCGCCGCCCGCCAGGCAGCGGCAACGCGGCGGGCGCTTCGGCAGATTGCCGGTTGTGCCCGGCGCCGGCGCTGCATATACCATTGCTCGCCAGGGTATCCAGCGTATCGGCCAGGCCGGCTGCCCCCCAGTCCAGCACATGGTTGTTGGCCAGCACGCAGCAGTCGATGCCGGCTGCGCTGATGACCGGGAAGTTCTCCGGGCTCATGCGGTAATTGATGCCCTTTGGCTCCGGTCGTCCGCGGCGGGACACCGCAGTTTCCAGATTGATGATGCGTGCGTGTGGCTGGCGAAGTTCGAACTCCTCCAGCGCAGCGCCCCAGACATAGGTGAAATCGACTGGGCGGGGAATCGAACCATTGACGCGTTCTGCCAGCCGGACGTAATCGCCGGCATTCTTGACGTAAGCTTCGTAAAGCCGCGGATCGCCAGGATGCGGCAGTACGGCGTCGATGCCGCGGGCAGTCATGACGTCGCCGCAGAGAAACAGCTTGAGCGTATCGGTAACAGCTGCCATGGCACCCTCCCGAATATAGGTCGGGGGGATGTTTCCATCCCCCGGCTTATTATTGGTTCTTTATGCAATCCCGGGGAGCACCGATACCTGTAGAAACTGCGGTGCGGCGATCCGACTTGCCAGCGATGGCAACTGACAGCCGAGCATTTTCTTCCTGGTGTACATATTCGTTGCTGCGGTAACGGCCACTTAGGGTTCCGCCCTGACGGCGGGTCACTTGGAAGAGCCTGTAGGAGCGAGCTTGCTCGCGATGGAGGTCAACGATGACGCGGGGAGCCTGACACCCCGCGGTGCTCTCAGGTTTTTCGCGAGCAAGCTCCTACAGGGCCCGCCGCGATCGGCCATCCATGGCCGTGCGCGGCCTCACGTGGGGGCGTGCACCGCAACGGCACCGCGAGGTGAGCTAACGCTCGACCTCGTTGTTTGGTGGTGCACGCATTCCCCTGTGGAGCTGCCGAAGGCTGCGATCTTTTGATCTTGATCTTCAGCAATCTCCAGATCGCAAAAGCAAGATCAAAAGATCGTCCGAACGCGGCCCGAACCTTCGGCAGCCCCTACAGATATTTCGTTATATGTGTTCCTCGGAATTGCGTGAAGAACCTTATTATTACGCTGAAATAGACAGAACGATTTCTGAACCTCTACTCAGTTGCTCTTCATATGCAACGGATAAAGCTCATTGGCAATGGCGATATCCTCCAGCCCCAGTCCGTTTTAGCGAAAGAAGAATGGGCCCGACATCTCCTCCCGCTACTGATCCGGCCGCAGATTCGCTACTATGATTCCCCGCCTTCCCTGTCTGCGGATTTCTTCATTCTGGAGCCCGAATGGCTAGTCAAAAGGACATCGCCGCCGAAAGCGGCGCACCGATGATCCCTGAACAGCGCCGTGAATTGATGCTGCGCCAGTTGCGCAAGCATCAGGTGCTGAGCGTTCATCAATTGATGGAAATGTTCGACTGTTCGCACATGACCATACGCCGCGACATTGCGTTGCTGGAGCAGGAAGGTCGTGCTTATTCGGTAACGGGTGGGGTGCGGATTGCCAGCCAGCTGCACAGTGAGCCCAGCCATCAGACCAAGGCGGTGGTCGAGTTGCCGCAGAAGCAGGCCATGGCCAGGCTCGCCGCCCGGTTATTGCATGCCGACATGTCGGTTTACCTGGATGCGGGAACCAGCACGCTGGAAATTGTCCCCTACATCAAGGCGCTGTCCGGCATGACCGTGGTGACGAACGACTTCGGCATTGTCCAGGCGCTGATCGATGCCCCCCATGTCACGGTGATTCATACCGGCGGGCAGCTGGATCACTCCAATCAATCCTGCGTGGGCGGCCTGGCGGTTGCCACCTTGCGTCAGGTGGTCACCGATATCGCGTTCATATCGACCAGCTCATGGGATTTGCGTCGCGGCCTCACCACGCCTTCGGCGCTGAAGGTCGAGGTCAAGCAAGCCGCGATGCAATCGGCTGCGCAGGTGGTGCTGGTGGCCAGCAGTTCGAAGTACGGCACCTTCAGCATGTACAGGATCGCCGGACTCGAGCAGTTCGACATCATCCTCAGCGACGACGCATTGACCCCTGCCGCGGCCGATGGCATCCGCAAGCAGGGTGTCGAACTGTTGCTGCCGGCTGACCATACACCGGCGTGAAACGACGGGCTCCTGCTTCCGGCGGGGCCCGTCGCCGCCCTCCTCTATAGCGCCTGGCGCGTCTTCCAGTCGCGCAACCACTGCAAACCGGCAGAGGTATTGCCTCGCGGCCGGTATTCGCATCCTACCCAGCCGTCATAACCCAACTGGTCGATCAGCTCGAACAGATAGGGATAATTGACTTCCCCCAGATCCGGTTCATGCCGGTCCGGCACGCCGGCGATCTGGATATGGCCGATACCATCGAAGTCCCGACGCAGTTTGGTGGCCAGGTCGCCCTCGACGATTTGGCAGTGGTAGCAATCGAACTGAACCTTGAGGTTACTGGCGCCCACTTCCTTGCAGATGGCCTGGGCCTGGTCCTGGCGGTTGAGGAAAAAGCCTGGCATGTCTCGGGTATTGATCGGTTCGAGCAATACGGTGACGCCTGCCTTGGCCGCCTGGGCGGTGGCATAGGCGAGATTTTCCAGGTACACGCCGTGATGCCGTGGGCGATCGCTTTCCGATGGCAGCAACCCGGCCATCACATGGATGCGTGAATTGCCCAGCACAGCGGCGTATTCCAGGGCGCGATCAAACCCGCTACGAAATTCACTCTCCCGGCCGGGCAACGACACCGTGCCCCGCTCCCCCGCCGCCCAATCACCGGGCGGCGCGTTGAACAGTGCCTGTACCAGGCCGTTGTCGCTCAAGCGTTGCTTGAGTTCTTGCGCGCTGTAGTCGTAGGGAAACAGATACTCCACCGCTTCGAAACCATCGGCAGCGGCGGCAGCGAAACGATCCGGAAACTCATGTTCCGGGTAGAGCATGCTGAGGTTGGCAGCAAAACGAGGCATGGTAGCTCCTCAGATAAAGGGTTAGACAAAAGGCCAGATCAACAGGGTAATACAGAAACCCAAGGTGCCGAGCAAGGTGGTCAATACCGTCCAGGTGCGCAAACCGTCGGCCACATTCAGCCCGGCCAGCTTGGTGAAGATCCAGTAGCCCGCATCATTGATATGGGACATGGCCAGCCCGCCACCGCCCATGGCCAGGCACAGCAGGGCCATGTGATTCGGAGTGAGACCGAGAGTCGCAATCAGCGGGCTGATGATGCCGGCAGTGGTCACCAGCGCCACCGTGGTCGAGCCCTGCACTGCGCGTAACAGCATGGTCAGCAGAAAGCCCAGGGCCAGGACCGGCAGACCGGTGGTGCGCAGCATATCGGAGACCACGGCACCGATTCCGGTGTCCACCAGCACCTTGCCGAACACACCGCCGGCACCGGCAATCAGAATCACCATGGCCACACCAGGCAAGGCCGAACCGATCACGTCAGACACCTGAGTGCGGCTCCAGCCCCGACGCGAACCCAGCAGCCAGGCACACAGCAAGGTGTCGATCAGCAGCGCCACCAGCGGCGCGCCGAGTACGGTCATGATGCCGCGCAGGACCGATTCGGCCGGCAGCAGCGAGGTGGACAGAGTCCCCAGCAGAATCAGAATGATCGGTAGCGCGATCAGGCTGACGATCAAGCCAAACCCTGGCGCCGGCGCCGGCGGCAACTTGGAAACGATGCTGCTGACGGACTCTTCCAGGCCCATGTGTGACACCGCTTCTGCCGCTCGTTCAGCGCTCTTGCCGTTGCCGTTGGACCAGGCGAGCAGATCCTCGTTAGTGACATGCGGACCATAGACTTCCGCACGAATATCGTCGGTCATCGGATACACCCGACGGGTCATGCGCCCGGCCACTCGGTAGCCGACATAGCAAAGGAACGCGGTGAGCGGCAGACCGAACATCAGCACGCGGCCCAGGTCCGCGCCCAGTTGACTGGCGGCGGCCACTGCGCCCGGGTGTGGCGGCAGAAAGGCGTGGACAGTCAACAACGCCGCGCACATCGGCAACGCAAACACCAACAGCGGCTTACGCGCAGTTCGGGCAACACCATAGGCCAGCGGCATCAGGATGATCACGCCCACTTCGAAGAACACCGGCACCCCGACCATGAAGCCGGCAATCGTCAACGCCAGGGGCGTACGCCGGTTGCCGAAACGGGTAATCAGGGTCTTGGCCAACGCCTCGGCACCGCCGGAGAGCTCGATGATCCGCCCGATCATCGCGCCCAGGGCAATGATGATCGCAATATGGCCCAAGGTCTTGCCCATGCCGCCTTCGATAGTGGCGACCAGATCCGCCGGTTTCACCCCGGCCACCAGCGCCACCAGAATGCTCACCAGCATCAAGGCCACGAAGGGCTGGAACTTGTACTTGAGCACCAGGAACAGCAACAGCGCGATGCCCACCCCGGCAGTAATCAGCAGGACTAACGGGCTCATTTCACAAACCCTCCACGCCGGGTAAGTGAAAGGGTACAGCCGATGGATCTGGACATGCCGCAGTGAAGGTAAGTCATACCTGGGTTTCCTGTTGTTATTGTTTTTTCAGGCAAGCCGGGGCCGTCGAGAGTCCCTGTGCGTCTCCCGGGCAGCGCCTGTGTTATGGATCTGTCGTATTACGCCCGCGCGTTACCAGTGCGCACCGAAGGTCTCTCGCAGTTCGTCCAGCGCCGCCTGATTCAGCGGTTGCGGCTTGGGATTGCTCATCAGCCAGAGTCGCGCGGTTTCCTCGAGTTCTTCCAGGGCGTAGCTGGCCCTGGAGACCGAACTCTCCCAGACCACCGGCCCAAGCCGCTCGAGCATCACCCCGCGAACACTGTTGGCCAGTTGTGCGACCTGTTCGGCAACCTTCGGCGAACCGGGTCGCTGGTAGGCAATCAACGGGATATGCCCGACTTTCATCACCTGATATGGCGTCAGCGGCGGCAGAATGTCGTTCGCCTGCCAGACACCTGCGAGCGTCAACGCCACCAGGTGGGTGGAGTGGGTATGCACCACGCCGCCGACATTCGGGTTGCGGTCATAGACCTGGCGATGCAGTGCCAGGGTCTTCGAAGGCTTGTCACCGGACACCCATTCGCCGGCCAGATTGACCTTGGCGATGGTTGCCGGATCCAGGCGCCCGAGGCACACATCCGTCGGCGTGATCAACCAGCCGTCATCCAGGCGTGCGCTGATATTGCCGGCGCTGCCAACGGTGTATCCACGCTGGTACAGGCTGCGGCCAACCTCACAGATTTCTTCGCGCAATGCGTTTTCGTTACTCATTGCGCAGCTCATTGTGCACCTCCAGCCCGGGCGAGTTGATTCAAGGCTTTACTGAAAAAATCCCGGCCACCGAAGTTGCCCGACTTGAGTGCCAGCGCCAGTGGTTCGTCAGTACTGCTGACCGTCGCGGGAACACCCGGATCGATCTGCGCGCCGATTTGCAGCAGTTGCACGCCCAGCGCCTGGACCACAGCGCCCGAGGTTTCCCCACCGGCGATCACGAAGCGGCGCACACCGCTCTGGCGCAGACCCCGGGCAATTTCGCCAAAGGCGTTTTCCACCAGACTGCCAGCCTGCTCGACGCCCAGTTGCTGTTGCACCGACTTGACCTCCTCCGGTGAGCAGGTGGCGTAGATCAATACGGTTTGCGCGTTATCACGGGCGAAGGCCAAGGCTTGCGCCACTACCGGTTCCCCCGCTGCCAGGGCCAACGGATCAATCCGCAAAGCTGGCCTGCCGGCTTCGAGCCAGGCGGCCACTTGTCCATTGGTGGCGATCGAAGCGCTGCCGGCCAAAACCACTTCCCCACCGGGCACCGCCGGAAGTTTCGAGGCGTCGAGATCGCGCAACTTGCCGGCACGACGGAAGTTTTCCGGCAAGCCCAGAGCCAGCCCCGAGCCACCGGTCAACAACGGTAGATCGGCGCAGGCGGCACCGAGGGTATACAGATCGCTGTCGGACAAGGCATCGGCGATGGCCATGCCGACACCTTGGGCCCTCAGCTCGGCGATGCGCGCCCGCACCTGCTCAGCGCCGCGGGCAACGGTGTCGTAGCGCAACAGGCCGACATTCAGGCGGGTCTGCGCTTGCAGCACGCGAACCAGGTTGGCATCGGTCATCGGCGTCAGCGGGTGGTTTTGCATGCCCGACTCGCTGAGCAACTGATCCTGTACAAACAAGTGACCGCGAAAGATCGTCCGGCCATTCTCCGGGAATGCCGGGCACGCCAGGGTAAAGTCGCTACCCAGTGCGCCCAGCAGTGCTTCACTGACCTGGCCGATATTGCCGGCCGCGGTGGAGTCGAACGTCGAGCAATACTTGAAAAAGATCTGCTCGCAGCCTTGCTCGCGCAGCCAGGCCAGCGCCGCGAGGGACTGCTCGACCGCTTCGGCGACCGGTGTGGTGCGCGACTTCAGGGCAATGACGATCGCATCGGCATCAAGCCCGGCAGCCACTTGCGCGCTCGGGATGCCAATGCTTTGCACAGTGCGCATGCCGCCGCGCACCAGCATGTTGGCCAGGTCCGTGGCGCCGGTGAAATCGTCGGCGATGCAGCCCAATAGCGGGCGTGCGGTGGAGGTAGTCATGGGGTGTTCCTCAAACAGGCTCAGGCTTGGCAGTCGGCAATTCGATGCCCGGGAAAATCTTGATCACCGCCGAGTCGTCCTCACGACCGAAGCCGGCACTGGAAGCCTGCATGAACATCTGGTGGGCGGTGGCCGACAGCGGCAGCGGGAATTTGCTGGCCCGGGCGGTATCCAGCACCAGGCCCAGGTCCTTGACGAAAATATCCACGGCGGACAACGGCGTGTAGTCAGCCTTGAGAATGTGCGGCACGCGGTTTTCGAACATCCAGGAATTACCGGCGCTATGGGTGATCACCTCATACAGCGCATCGGCATCGACCCCTTCACGCAGGCCCAGTGCCATGGCTTCGGCAGAAGCGGCAATATGTACACCCGCCAGAAGCTGGTTGATGATCTTGACCTTCGACCCCAGGCCATGGACGTCGCCCAGGCGATACACCTTGCCGGCCATGCCGGCCAGGATCGACTCAGCCTTGGCATAGGCATCGGCCGGGCCGGAGGTCATCATGGTCATCTCGCCAGCGGCAGCCTTGGCCGCGCCACCGGAAATCGGTGCATCCAGATACAGCAGGCCCTTTGCTGCCAGGCGCTGACCCAGATCCACGGCGTAAGTCGGAGCGACAGTGGCGCAGCCAATCACCAGACTGCCCGGCCGCAGAGAGGCCACGGCCCCACCCTCACCGAACAATACGGTCTCGGTCTGCTCGGCGTTGACCACCACGGTGATGATCACGTCACACTCAGCGGCCATGTGCGACGGTGACACGCAAGCCACACCGCCCTCCCCGGCGAACTGCTCTGTTACGGCAGAGCGCACATCACAGGCATGCACATTAAAACCGCTGCGCAACAACGAGCGGGCAATGCCCAGCCCCATCGCGCCCAGACCGACCACACCGACATTCTTGTTATTCATGGGGTACTCCAGTGGAAAGCAGCGACTGCTTGAACGACTGCAAGGCACAGACGTTGGCCGCGTTGTGAATAAGGCAGCGGTAGACAGAATCAGGACCACGCGGATAAGCCAGCCGAGGGGCGCTGTGATTCAGGACGTGAGTCGGGATCTCATCGAACATCAAGGCAATCCTGTTTTTGTCGTGTTATCAGGTTGTCATACCGGCTGATGAAGATCATCTACCAGTGATCAGATTATGTGAAGTGTTTTTTAACAATAACATTTTTTAACACGTCTTTTGGCGCGTAGAAAAGTGGAGATGCTTCACTGGCCTCGGCCAGCCGGTGAACCGGGTCGCGGTCGATAGCCTGCGTCTCGAGGATGGCGTGATGATCGAACACCGGGAGGTGATTCAGGATGAGGCGACGCGCGAAGGTTCCGTCAGCGGGAACCCTTTGGTAGACGGCTATCACGCAATCAGGCGGTCGCTCTTGGCGAAAGTGTTATGTTATAACTACAGAAAGCATACGCTGTCAGTCACCCCTGGCAGAACCATCCACTCCCTGCTTGCGACATTCGATGACAATCTCCGCTCACATCCCGCCCATCACACGCTTGAACCAACGCCTTCTGTCCATTGATGCCCTGAGGGGATTGGTCATCCTCTTTATGCTGTTGGATCACGTGCGCGAAACGTTCTTTTTGCACCGTCAGGTAACAGACCCGATGGACATAGAATCCACTGAGCCGGCGCTGTTTTTCAGCCGCACACTTGCCCATTTGTGTGCGCCGGTTTTCATACTGCTCACAGGACTTTCCGCTTGCCTGTACGGCCAAAAGCACCGGGGCAAGGGCGATGTGTCAGCCTTTTTATTCAAGCGCGGTCTGTTGCTGGTACTGCTGGAATTCACCCTGGTGAGTTTCGCCTGGACGTTTCAGTTCCCGCCTGCGGCCATTTACATGCAGGTGATCTGGGTCATTGGCATCTGCATGGTTGCCCTGGCCGGACTGGTCTGGTTGCCCAGGCCCATTCTGTGCTGCCTGGGCCTGGTGATCGTGGCCGGGCACAACCTGCTGGATAATGTGCACTTCGCGGCAGGCTCGCCCATGCATATACCTTGGGCGATTCTGCATGATCGCGGCTGGATCGAACTCTCCGACGGCTTGCGTCTGCGCACCTCTTATCCCGTACTGCCGTGGATCGGTGTGATCGCTCTTGGATACAGTATCGGCCCATGGTTTGCTGACCAGGTTTCGGCCGCCAAACGTCAACGCACTTTGCTGCTTGCAGGGGCCGGGGCATTGATCGGGTTTGTCGCATTGCGAGCGGTCAATGGTTATGGCGAGGCGCATTGGGTCGCCCATGAAGGCCTCACGCAAACCCTCATGAGCGTCTTCAACATCACAAAATACCCACCTTCCCTGCTGTTCCTTTTGCTGACGTTGGGCATGGGCCTGTTGCTGCTACGTGCCCTGGAACGGGCGCAACAACGCAAGTGGGTCAATGCATTGGCCGTCTTTGGCGCGGCGCCGATGTTCTTCTACTTGCTGCACCTTTACGTACTCAAGGCGCTGTATCTGGTCAGCGTGGCGTTATTCGGCCTGAACCAGGGAGTTCTTTTCGGTTTCGACAGCATTTGGGTGGTGTGGCTGACGGCGGTGCTCCTGGCTTTATCCCTGTATTTACCCGTGCGCTGGTTCGCGGCATTGAAGGCACGCCGTCGCGATATCGAATGGCTCAAATATTTCTGATCAGGACATTTGCTCAAAAAAGGGGCTCTCCAGGGGTAATGCCAGTCAGTTAAGCCGAGACACTGAACCCGTGGCGAGGGAGCTTGTCGGATCGCCGCACCGTCCCGCTGGACTGCGTAGCAGGCCCATTTGTTGGGGCCGCTTCGCTGCCCAGCGGGAGCAAGCTCCCTCGCCACAGGTTAATCAGCGCTGGTCGATCCCTTAACTGATTGGCATTCCCCCTGGAGAGCCCCTTTTTTCAAGATGTCCCGTCCTGAAAACCTTTGTCAAAGCGGAATGAGGCTCCGTAGGCAGAATCCGGTAAATGGCTGACGCCATCGTCCCGTAACCGCGAACGGAAAGTACCGCTCTGTGGCTGGGTGCGATACAAGCCACGTTTTTGCAGTTCGGGAATGATCAGTTCAACGAAGTCCTCAAGGCTGCCCGGGCTGATCAGCGGGTTGAGCATGTAGCCGCTGGTGCCGGAAATACGGGCGTGCTCTTCGATCCGGTTGGCCACTTGTTGCGGCGTTCCCACCAGAATCAGATCACTGCCCCGGGTAACGTTGGCAAAGCGCTGTTTGACATCGCCGGCGGTCAAGGGTTTGCCACTGCCATCGGGACGCATCACATAGGAGGTCATGCCTTCGGTGTGAGTGGACAACGCGTCGCTGTCCGCGTAGCGGCTGATATCGATACCGGTATCACCGGCATAACTGACCAGTTGTGCCTGCAAGTGGTAGTTGCTTTGCAATTCATCATATTTGCGTTGGGCTTCGATCTCGGTTCTGGCCGTGACGATGCGCAGCACGGTCAGTGATTTGACATCCCCGGCGTGACGCCCCCGTGCCCTGGCCTGCGTCCATATGTCTTCCAGTCCCTGGCGAATCTCCAGCGGGTTGGACTTGGCGATGAATATAAGTTCGGCATGCTTGGCTGCAAACTCGCGACCACGGCCTGACCAACCGGCCTGGATCAGCAACGGTGTGCGTTGCGGTGACGGGGACGTCAAATGCGGCCCGGCCACCCGGTAATGCTCGCCAACATGATTGATCGGTCGCACCCGATCGCCCTTGGCATAGATCTGGCGAGACTTGTCGGCCACCACGGCATCGCTTGCCCAGCTGCCTTCCCAGAGCTTGTAAACCACATCGAGAAATTCATCGGCGCGTTCATAGCGATCGTCGTGCTTGATCATCTGCTCCAGGCCGAAATTGCGAGCGGCACTGGTCAGGTAGGAGGTGACGATGTTCCAGCCGACCCGCCCATTGGTCAGGTGATCCAGCGTGCTGAAGCGCCGGGCATGGGTGAAGGGATGTTCATAACTGGTGGTGACAGTGACGCCGAAGGCGAGGTTTTCCGTCACGGCGGCCAATGCCGGGATGATCATCAACGGATCGTTGGCCGGCGCCTCCACCGCCCACTTCATCGCCGCGTCGGCATTACCGCCAAACACATCGTAGAAACCCAGCACATCACCGAAAAACAGCATGTCGAGATGAGCCTGGTCAGCGATGCGTGCCAGGTTCGACCAGTAACCCAGCGAGTTGATGGTCAGTCGTTCGTCAGCCGGATGCGTCCAGAGGCTTGGCGCGCCGCCACAGCCAACACTGGCTTGCTCGTATAACGCAAACAACAAAGGTTTTGGATCGGACATCGTAGTACCTGTAAAAGTCATTGAGCGGGTGGGTCAGCGCTGATGCTTGAAACCTTTGCCGTAGTGGCGTTCAAGACGGTTCTGTATCAGCTTCACCCCTAGCCGTCGAGCATGTAGCCAGTAATGCCAAGCCAAAAGGTAAAAGCGCCTTAGTGTTCACAGACGAATGCTCCAATCGATTCAAAATACTGAATAGATTAAAACGCACTAACAAAGTAGTTTGTACTGCATTTATGGAATATAAGACTGCGTTCAAGCTATATCGGCTCAAGCGGTCCAGACGCTTGCACCACTGCCCCTTCCAGGCAAGCGCTTTGCGCAGCCAAACAACCGAGCGAATCAGGCTTTTTCGTCTAACGTGAGTGGATGCATTTGCATGATCCACTTCCTCTTAAAATGGAGTTTGACGATGAAAACTATCGCTTCCTGGGTGACGGTTACGTTTCTTGGACTAGTGCTTGGCGGCTGTGCCGCGGTTGGCGCCGGGAGCGGAGGTGCTGGCGAGAAGGAAATTCGTTCGGGGAAAATCGAGCAGATTACACAGACCCAGATGCAGACCAATCACGATAGCGGTGTCGGCGCCATCATGGGGGGTATTGGCGGTCTGGCCCTGGGCAGCCTGATCGGCCACGGTACCGGCCGGGATGTGGCGATGGTCGCCGGTGCCCTCGCTGGCGCGGCGGGCGGCAACTACGTCGAAAAGAAAAAATATGATCAGCCCATGGATGCACAACAGATCATCGTTCGCACCCACAGCGGCGTACTGGTTCAGGTGACCCAGCCGATCAACCCGGGGCTGACAAATGGCATGAACGTTTATGTCGAGGGTTCCGGAAACGACGCGCGGGTGGTGCCACAAAGTTAGTGGCGGCGACTGGACGTTGCACACCCCCCATGATCCATGGCTGCGCACAATCCTGACTCGAATGGCGCGCCGCCATGGGTCATGGGGCAGGGGCTACTTGAATACCGCTACGCTGGCTGACCCATTGGGCTTTTTCAAGTACTCGCGCAACCGAACGCCAATCTCGGCAATTTTCGCCTCCCCCGCACGCAAGGCTTGCGGGTTGGTGTGCACCGAGTAATTTCCCAGCGCCAGATCATAGGGATGAGGTGCCGCTGAACCGATCACGAACACCGCATCTTTTTGCAGCGCCTTGAGCGTCACGGCGCCGTTGCCTGGTTCGAAGATGACCATCTCTCCTGCGTTGACCAGGCCTGGTGCAGACAAAGCGCCGCGGCTGACACTCAACCACAACGACTGATGTTCGCCAGGTGGAACATAAGTCCAGGACTCCCCGGCACCTAGCGTGACCAGCAGATAATTCATTCCGACGGGGGCACGGACCGGGCTCTGGACACCCTGGTACGTGCCGAGAATCAACCGCGCCGGCCCGATTTCAGGCATCACGCCTGACTCCAGGTATTGACTGTCGACACTGGCGCTCTCCAACTCAGGCGGTAGTGCAACCCACAGTTGAAAACCCTGAATCCGCTTCGAAGTGCCTACCGACATTTCCTTGCCGTGCCACACCCCGCCTCCTGCCCGCATCCATTCGACACCGCCATAGTCAATCATCCCCGTGCCCGAATCCGCATCTTCAAAGCGCAAATTGCCTTCAGTGATGACGGTGACGGTGGCGATCCCCGAGTGCGGGTGCATCGGCATGCCGTTGATGAAAGAGCTCTCACCTTCAAACAGATCCAGGAAAACGAACGGCTTGATCAAATGACCGAGATCCGAAGGACCCATCAGCCGGACAATAGCGCCATGCCCGCTGCCTGTGGTGCGATAGCCGATTGCGCGGCGGGTTCCGGCTTCGCGTGCAGCGCCAGGGTCCGTTGCGATGTGAGGTGGTTGCTGAAGGTTCATCATGATCACTCGAAGTGGGAAGCCTCGCGGCCCGATACCTCAAACAATAGAGCGGGACCGATTGCTTGATTAGTCGATACAATCGGATTGCACTCGTCCACCGACATCAGGAATTCCCGCCGTGCTCGACCTCAATGACATCGCGATGTTTGTGCAGGTAGTGCGCTGCGGCAGCTTTGCCGAGGCGGCGCGACGCCTGGGCATGCCGCCCAATACCGTGAGTCGCCGCATCCAGCAGCTCGAAGCACGCCTGGGCACTCGGCTGCTGCAACGCTCCACTCGCAAGCTCACACTCACCAGCGCAGGCCAGGACTTCCATGAGCGTTGCGCAGGCGCAGTCGACGGCTTGCTCGAAGCCGGACAGGCGTTGATAACGGGTAGTAACGAGCCCAATGGCCTGGTGCGTGTGGCGGCTCCAGCCGACTTCTTCGACTTCTTCCAGATGGACTGGGTGAGCGGGTTTCTCGCCGCGTATCCACGCGTGAGGCTGGACTTCATACTCAGCGATGCGAAGGCCGACTTGATCGCAGAGCAGATCGATGTCGCGTTTCGCGGCGGCGCCTTGCGCGATTCCGGTTTTATCGGTCGTCAGATCCTTGACCCGCGTAGCGTCGGCATGGTCGCAAGCCCCGCCTACATTGCCGCCCACGGCTCACCCCGCACGCTGCAGGACCTGGTCAACCACGATTGTGTGATCTTCGCGCAACCCGGCGGCCACGCCACATGGCGCTTGATCGGCCCGCAGGGTGAGGAGGAAGTGCAAGTCAGTGGGCGCTTCAGTGGCAATACTGCACAGGCACTGCGCAGGGCCGCCGTGGCCGGCCTCGGCATCGCGCTACTGCCACCGGTGATGGCCAGGCTCGACGTTCAGGCCGGTGTGCTCGTCCCGGTGCTGGCGCAATACCAACCCAAAGGTTATGGCCTGAACGTGCTGTATCCAAGCCGCCGACAGTTGCCGCTTGCGGTATCGGCCTTCATCGACCTGGTGATCGAGAAGTTGAATGCCTCGGGCGCACCAGAGGTGCATCCGTAGCGAGCGACAGTCGATGCCCATGGATCTATACCGCTGGTGGCCCTAGACTTTGCAGTCCCCCGCCCTCCTCGCCGATTGTTGAACGGGTTTCATGACTGAGCATGCCAAGTACCATCACGTATCCGAAGTACCAGGTCTGGTGCTGGGTTCCGCTCGCTTTGTGGACACCGGTTTCGATCGCCATTACCACCTCGATCTCCACATTGGCTTTGTCACCGAAGGCGTCCAGCGTCATCGGTCCAACGGCGAGTCGTTTCTTTTAGGTCCGGGAAGTATTGCCCTGATGCCGCCGGGTGAGATCCACGATGGTGTGCCCGAGGGCGGCGACGCTTATACGCTCAAGACATTCCGTCTGTCCCAGGCGCTGGTCGCGAGTCTGACCGAGGAGATCAGCGGTCAACCGAGAGAGCTTGAATTGACCAGTGTGTTGCTGGAAGACGCGAGGCTTGCCGGTAACCTGCGCGGGTTGCATAACGCGATGCAGCAGGCCGTTGGGCCAGGCAGCCTGGCGGTACAGACGCAATGGATCACCCTCCTTGAACACCTGTTGAGCCAGTCACGGGCGACCAGGCCCGAAACGATTACGGGCACGCTATCCCCCCTGCAATGGTCTCGCGTCAGGGACTATTGCTTCAGCCACATCGATCAACGAATCACCCTCGATGATCTCGCCAGTCTGTGCGGGTTAGGCCGGTTCCCGTTCCTTAAACAGTTCAAGCGGACCATCGGCATGACGCCGCACGCTTGGCTGCTTCGCCTGCGTCTTGAACGGGCTTGTGGCCTGCTATCACGCAGCGGGCAACCGATCGTCGAAGTCGCCCACGCCGTCGGTTTTTACGATCAAAGCCATTTCAACCGCGCCTTTCGACAGGCATTCGGCGTCGCACCCTCGCGCTACAGGACATAGGGCTTCGGCCATCAGGCAGCCGTCAATTTTTTACAAGCGCGACAACCGTCCCTCTCCATAGGATGCGCCAATACGGGCGAAACACCTTCGCCTGCGCAGCCGAGAAATGGATGATGAACGGTGAAACAAACAGACCGCCCGCGCTGGGTTTTTCAAGTGACAACATCGCTGGCGCATCGCCGCAGGTGACACAAGCCATCGTGAAACACAGCACGGCCCAGGCGAGCCCCTATGGCACCGACGAGCTGACGGCGCAGGTCAAGCGCAAGTTCTGCGAGATCTTCGAGCGTGACGTGGAGGTCTTTCTGGTGCCCACCGGCACCGCCGCCAACGGCTTGTGCCTGAGCACGATGACGCCGCCCTGGGGCAACATCCATTGCCACCCGGCCAGTCATATCAACAACGATGAATGCGGCGCGCCGGAGTTCTTTTCCAACGGTGCGAAGCTGATGACCGTCGACGGACCGGCGGCCAAGCTGGACATCGTTCGACTGCGCGAGCGGACTCGCGAGAAAGTCGGCGACGTGCACACGACTCAGCCCGCCTGCGTCAGCATCACCCAGGCCACTGAAGTCGGCAGCCTCTACACCCTGGACGAGATCGCAGCCATCGGTGACGTCTGCAAGTCATCTTCCCTTGGATTCCACATGGATGGGTCCCGATTTGCCAACGCCCTGGTGTCGCTGGGTTGCTCCCCCGCCGAGATGACGTGGAAGGCCGGGGTGGATGCCCTTTCGTTTGGTGCCACGAAAAATGGTGCGCTGGCGGCGGAAGCCATCGTCCTGTTCAACACCTCGCTCGCAGCCCAAATGAATTACCGGCGCAAGCGCGCAGGCCATCTCTTTTCCAAGATGCGTTTCCTTTCAGCACAGATCGATGCGTACCTGACCGACGACCTCTGGCTGCGCAATGCACGCCAGGCCAACGCTGCGGCCCAGCGCCTGGCGCAAGGCCTGACTGGCCTGAGCGGCGTTGACGTGCTCGGCGGCACCGAGGCGAACATCCTGTTCTGTCGCCTGGACTCGGCAATCATCGAAGCACTGCTCAAAGCCGGGTTCGGCTTCTACCATGATCGCTGGGGACCCAACATCGTTCGTTTTGTCACCTCGTTCGCCACCACTGCCGAGGATGTCGATCACCTGTTGAGTCAGGTGCAGCGAGCGGTCGATCGGCACTGAAGGCCGCAACTTGCAGCGGATCACCGGCCATCGCGATGTTCTTGAAGAAGTGGATGAACGGGTTCTGATCGCTCACAGTTGACCAGGGACAAAACTCGGCGCAGGGGGCATCCGCTTGCGGGTGCTCTAGTCGATTCACGACTCGTCGGCAACCACTCTCACTCTGTGGCAGTCGGACGGCCCAAGTTTTTGGCCGCTCAAGGAGCGAACTTCAATCGGCATCAGGGACTGACCGGACGCATTGTCCAGCAACACAGAACGCGTCTCCTCCCGGGCGAACAGGAAACGTTCGCCCCATTGCCTCATGCTGACCACCACCGGAAAAATCTCCCGTCCTTTCTCCGTCAGGACGTACTCCTTGTAGGCGCTGCCATCCGAAGCAGGTTGAACGTCGAACACACCGACCTCAACCAGCGCTTTCAGGCGCGATGCGAGGATGTTTTTGGCCACCCCCAGGCTTTTCTGGAATTCGCTGAATCGGCGAATGCCGTCAAACGCGTCGCGAATGATCATGAGCGACCATCGATCCCCAATGGCTTGCAGTGTTCGTGCTACCGGGCATTCGCTGCTGTGCGATGAAGCGTCTTCGACCATCGTGTTTACCTTCTGGATAAGGGCTGCCAAGCCTGTCGTCCAATCTTGAATAATGTGGTTGCAATTTGAAACCTGATTCAGCAACAATTGAATCGAGTTTTAAATTGAAACCAGTTTAGCGCCACGGAGGCTCATGTGACAGCAGATGCCGACTCCACCACCCAGCCTTTCGTCACTCCGGCTTCGGGGCTTTCTCCATCACTCACGTGTTTATTTTCGGTCACCTGCGCGCTGGCAGTCGCCAACGTTTATTTCGCACAACCCTTACTCGACTCAATGGCCCGGAGCCTGGGCGTGGCCTCATCGATGATCGGGTTTGTGGTGACGGCTACCCAGGTCGGTTACGCGCTGGGGTTGCTGTTCATCGTCCCGCTGGGTGACTTGTTGAACCGTAAAGGGCTGATTCTGACTCAAGTGCTGCTGTCCGCGATTGCGCTGGCGGGGGTCGGCGCAGCACAGCAATGGTTGACCCTGTTGGGGGCCATGATCGTTGTGGGATTGCTGGCCGTGATGGTTCAAGTGCTGGTGGCCTATGCCGCCGTGCTGGCAACACCGTCGCAGCGTGGCCAGGCGGTGGGAACCGTAACCAGTGGCATTGTCCTGGGCATCCTTCTGGCGCGATTCACCTCCGGGCTGATCGCCGATCTGGCGGGCTGGCGCGCGGTGTATTTCGTATCCTCGGGACTGATGCTGACCCTCGCGGTAGTGTTCTGGAAAGTCTTGCCTTGCGCAGTGACACCACGCAATCGATACACCTACCCGGCACTCATCCGCTCGCTCTTCATGCTGTTCATCACTGAACCGGTCTTGCGCATCAGGGGTCTTCTGGCCTTATTGATCTTTGCCGCTTTTTCCGTGCTCTGGACATCCATGGTGCTGCCATTGAGCGCCCCGCCGCTGTCGCTTTCACACACGGTCATCGGCCTGTTTGGCCTGGCCGGCGTCGCCGGTGCCCTGGCTGCCAGAAGAGCCGGTCGCTGGGCAGACCAGGGTTTGGGGCAACGCGTGACCGGCATTTCGCTGGCGATCCTGACGCTGTCCTGGTTGCCCATCGCGTTTGCGCAAACGTCACTGATCGCCCTGGTTTGCGGGGTGGTCCTGCTCGACTTCGCCGTGCAGGCCGTACACGTCACCAACCAGAGCTTCGTCTTTGCGGCACGACCCGACGCGCAAAGTCGCATGGTCGGCGCGTACATGTGCTTTTACTCGGTGGGCAGTGCACTGGGAGCTGCCGCCGCGACGCAGGTTTATGCGCTTTGGGGCTGGATAGCCGTGAGCCTGCTGGGTGCCTCGATCAGCGCGGCTGCCCTGGTGTTGTGGTTTTTCACGTTGCGATTTTCAATGATCGATCAAGAATTTGCGCGAAACCTTGGAATTGGCCAACACGCCCTCATAACAAAGGCTATACCCAACGCCTCCGAGAGGAACGACAGACCATGACCAGACAAACCGAAACTGCCATTCTCGCCGGAGGTTGCTTCTGGGGCATGCAGGATCTGCTGCGGCGCTATCCCGGTGTGCTGTACACGCGGGTCGGGTACACCGGCGGCGATGTGCCGAATGCCACCTACCGCAACCATGGCAACCACGCCGAAGCCATCGAGATCGACTTCGACCCTGCCGTGATCAGCTACCGGCAGATCCTTGAGTTCTTCTTCCAGATACACGACCCCAGCACGCCCAACCGTCAGGGCAATGACCTGGGCCCCAGCTACCGTTCGGCGATCTACTACCTCAGCGAACAGCAACGCGACATCGCCGAGGACACCGCTGCCGATGTCGATGCTTCACACCTGTGGCCAGGTCGGGTTGTCACCGAAATCGAACCGGCGGGACCTTTTTGGGAAGCGGAGCCGGAGCACCAGGATTACCTCGAGCGTATACCGAACGGCTACACATGCCACTTCATCCGCCCGAACTGGAAGCTCCCCAAGCGCGCCTGAAAGTCGTGTTTGTGAAGCACAGATGTGAACCACTTCTGGTCGATTTCAGCCGGTCGTCGAGGGCAGAAATCGGCCATGGCGGACGTTTAGAGTAGTGACAATAAATCCGTCCCGTTTCTCCCCGGAAAAACCCGGGCGCAGAGGAAGTCGACGAATACCCGCACCTTGGGAGAAGGGTGTTTACTGGCAGGCCAGAGCAAATGGAACTCGCCATTGCGCTCTGTGTGCTCTGGCAAAACGCTCCACAGCTGCCCCTCGGCGAGCGCCTGCCTGACCGAGAACTCCGGCAGGTAGGCGATGCCCAGTCCCCGCAAGGCAAAGCACAAACGGGTTTCGATGGTGTTGCAGATCATCGAAATGGGCAAGGCTAACTCGGGCTCCTCGGCAGTACGACGCAAGGCCCAGGCTTCCAGCTTGCCGCTATTGGGGAAACGGTAGTGCAGGCAGCTGTGTTGCAGCAGATCGGTTGGTACTTTTGGCGTACCACGCACTGCCAGGTAGTCCGGCGAGGCGACCAGCAACGAACGGAATGAACCGAGCTTACGCGCCGATAAACGCGAATCCGTAGGCGCGCCGGTTCTGACCACGACGTCGAAACCTTCCTCGATCACATCGACCAGGCGGTCGCTGAAGTCCAGGTCCAATTCAATGGCCGGGTACTCACGCATAAAGTCGCCGAGCACCGGATGTACCAGCGAACTGACCAAGGGCAGGCTGACCCTCAAGCGTCCACGTGGAGCGGCGCTGGCTTGCGACAGTTCCAGTTGAGCCGCCTCGATTTCGGCCAGAATCCGACGGCTGCGCTCCAGAAACAGCATGCCTTCGGCAGTCGGCGTGACGCTGCGCGTGCTGCGGTGAAACAGGCGAACACCGAGCTTCTCTTCCAGCCGCGCCACACTCTTGCCGATGGCCGACGCCGACACCCCCAGCATTCGGCCAGCCGCAACGAAACTGCGATTTTCAGCGACCTGCACAAACACCACAAAGCCGTTCAAGCTGTCCATGCTGCCCTCCATTGCGGACATTCTGCTCCGCATAAAATGGAACTCTACCCCAGTTTTTCTTTAATCCCAGACTTTCTATCGTGGCGGGGCTCTCCACTCTCAGAAGGAACTGCGCATGACCCTCCCCGAAATCGCTTTTTCCACGGGCACACTTTCACGTCAGTTGTCCGCGCGCATCCTCAACCCGCAGGCGTTTGCGTCGGGTGGTGCCGGCATGGCCGGAACAGCCGAGGACTTCCTGCGCCTCCTTGAAACATTGCGGCGCGGCGGCGGTGAGCTGCTGTCCACGGCACTCGTCGAGGAGATGGCACGCGATCAAACCGGCGGCCGGGAACTGCCCGCTGCACCGGGGTTCGGCTTTGGTCTGGGGTTCTCGGTACTGCGCGATCCGGCCTTGGCGGTCACCCCCGAGTCGCCGGGCACCTGGCGTTGGGGTGGCGCCTATGGCCATTCGTGGTGTGTGGATCGACAACAGAAGCTGAGTGTCGTCGCCTTCACCAACACGTTGTACGAGGGCATGTCGGGACGGTTCGTAACCGACCTGCGGGACGCGGTATACGCCGTCGCGGAGCCAGGCCAATGAACTCGCAAGTGCAGGATCGCATGCCTTATGGACCCTTGTTGGCGCTGGCAATGGCCGCCTTCATCACCATCCTTACCGAGGCACTGCCGGCGGGTCTTCTGCCGCAGATGGCACAGGGGCTGGCCGTCTCCGAGGCGTGGGTCGGGCAAACCGTCACCGCCTATGCCGTTGGATCGCTAATGGCCGCCATGCCGTTAACGGCGGCCACACAAGGATTTCGTCGCCGTCCCTTGCTACTCGCTGCCATCGCCGGATTTGCCATTGCCAACACGGTCACGACGTTTTCGACCAGCTTCACGTTGACGATCGCGGCGCGCTTTCTGGCCGGCGTTGCGGCGGGGCTGTTGTGGGCGTTATTGGCCGGCTATGCCGCGCGCCTGGTGCCCGAACACCGCAAAGGCCGCGCCATCGCGATTGCGATGGTGGGCACACCCCTGGCGCTCTCGTTGGGCATCCCGGCCGGAACCTTTCTGGGCAACGTCCTGGGATGGCGCATGTGCTTCGGCATCATGAGCTTGCTGGCCGTGCTGCTGATGGCATGGGTGCGCTTCAACGTGCCGGACTTCGCCGCAAAGGCTGAAGAAAAACGGCTGTCGCTGCGTCATGTATTCACACTGCGTGGCATTCGCCCCGTGCTCTTCGTGGTACTGGCGTTCGTCCTTGCGCACAACATTCTCTACACCTACATCGCCCCGTTTCTGCAAGTGGCCGGCCTGGGAGCGCAGACGGATGTAGTACTGCTGGTCTTCGGAGTCGCATCGCTGCTGGGCATCTGGATTGTTGGGGTGTTAATCGACCAGTACCTGCGCGCGCTGACCCTGGCGAGTACCGCATTGTTTGGGATTTCAGTGATAGTGCTGGGTATGGCGGCCACCGAACCCGTTGCCGTTTTCGTAGCGATTGGCGCGTGGGGATTGGCCTTTGGCGGCGCCGCAACCTTGTTTCAAACGGCATTGGCCCAAACTGCTGGCGATGCGTCAGATGTCGCACAATCCATGCTCGTGACTGCTTGGAACACCGCAATTGCTGGCGGGGGCATTGTGGGAGGTCTGCTACTCGACCGACTCGGCGTAGTAGCATTCCCTCCTGCACTACTGGTGCTGTTGGTGGCCACGCTGATGGTGACGTGGTCGGCCAAGCTGCGCGGGTTTCCCGTGGTGCAGGGGGTGAAATCCGATGCAATTTGAATGTGCTGATGTGGTTAGCAGGCAGCCGCGAACCTCGCTAACAGCGCATCCCAAAGCTATTGGACGGAAGTGGACCGGCATGACAGGCAGCTATCGGCTCAGGGGCGGACAGTGATCGATACTTCAATCAGCCTTCATGCTCGTAGTGCTCACTTGCCAACCCTGTACTGCGCAGCTATTGTCAGCCCCATGAATCAATTACGAATTGCCTTGACCACGACTACCACGACCGCCAGAGGCGGGTCGTGAGAGGTGTCGTGAGCTAATAGCCCACGAATTTCAAAGGCCCGCCAGTGATGGACAGGGCCTTTTCTTTGGTTCTTCACGGATTACCGGGAAAGACGCTCTTGATCTTCATGAAAAAGAATTCGCTGTCCCGGTAACCGTACGCCATCCGCTTAATGACCTTGATTCGATTGTTGATGCCTTCCAGCTGGCCCGTA
>NZ_JAGYGN010000003.1:0-372710 GCF_019947515.1 Pseudomonas sp. A-B-19 | reverse complement strand
CTGCCGCCAGCGTTCAATCTGAGCCATGATCAAACTCTTCAGTTCAAACATCTTTGGGTTTTGAGAAAACCCTAAACTTGGCTCAGCAATCGTTGGTTACATCTTTGATTTCTCGCGGAGTAACTTGTGATGCTGATAATCTGTTGACTAGCAGTCTGACTCCACAAGCACCCACACGAATTGCTTGATTCAGTTGTTAAAGAGCGGTTGGTTAAGAGCTTTCGTCTCAACCGAGGCGCGCATTCTACAGCAGCCTCATTTGCTGTCAAGTGATTTTTTAAGAAGTTTTCAAGGATTTCCTTAACAACTTCAACCACTTGCGCTTCAGATCTCTCATCAGCGGGAGGCGAATTCTACAGCGTTACTCGCTGTTGTCAACACCTCTTTTTCAACTTCCTTTTGGCTTCGATGAACTGAAGCAACCTGCTGCCGAAAACTGCGTAACTCATTGTTTACCAAGGAGTTTTCCGTTTCGACTGCGCTGGAAGTGGGGCGAATTATAGGCCTCCAGAATCTGCCGTCAAGCACTGATTTAGATTCTCTATCAATAAGCTGCAGAAAGCAGCAAAAGCCCCGAAGGGGGCCTATATAGAGGAGCCGAAACGCCCCTCTATATAGAAGAGACCAATCAGAGAACGCCCGATGCCTTGAGTGCAGACACCGCCCCGGCATCCAGGCCCAACACCCGTTGCAAAACCTCCAGCGTGTGCTCACCCAGCAACGGAGGTGCATAACGGTATTCCACCGGCGTCTGCGACAGTCGAATCGGGCTCGCCACCTGAGGCACCATCCCGGCCAGCGCATGCGGCAGCTCGATAGCCAACCCGCGTGCCTTGACCTGAGGATCGGCAAACATCTGCGCCAGGTCATTGATAGGCCCGCATGGCACGCCAGCCTGTTCCAGCTGCGCCACCCATTCAGCGGTAGTCTTGAACACCGTTGCCTGGCGGATCAGCGGAATCAGTACAGCCCTGTTTGCCACCCGTAGCTTGTTCGTGGCAAAACGCGGATCGTCCGCCCACTGCGGCTGCCCGGCCACTTCCGCAAACTTGCGAAACTGCCCATCGTTCCCGACGGTAAGGATGAAATCGCCATCCGCCGTAGGAAAATCCTGATAAGGCACAATGTTCGGATGAGCATTGCCCAGACGTTTAGGCGCATTGCCTGTCGTCAGGTAGTTCATTGCCTGGTTGGCCAGACAAGCCACCTGTACGTCCAGTAGCGCCATATCGATATGCTGACCACCGCCGTCATGATCCCGATGCGCAAGCGCAGCCAGGATCGCGACAGTCGAATACAGACCGGTCAGGATATCCGTCAGCGCCACGCCAACCTTCACAGGCCCCGCACCTTCTTCGCCTTCAGGTCGCCCCGTCAGGCTCATGAGGCCGCCGAGCCCCTGGATCATGAAGTCATAGCCCGCACGCTTGGCGTAAGGACCAGTCTGACCAAACCCGGTGATCGAGCAATAGATCAGATCCGGATTGATCGCCTTCAACGATTTATAGTCCAGACCATAGGCCGCCAGACCACCGACCTTGAAGTTCTCGATCAGGATATCTGACTTGGCCGCCAGCTCTCGCACCAGCTTCTGCCCTTCAGGGCGCGTGAAGTCGATGGTGACCGATTGCTTGTTGCGATTGGCCGACAAGTAATAGGCGGCCTCGCTGGTGTTCTCACCATAAGCGTCTTTAAGGAACGGTGGCCCCCAGGCGCGCGTGTCATCGCCGTTACCCGGGCGTTCGACCTTGATCACCTCGGCACCAAGGTCAGCCAGGATCTGCCCGGCCCAAGGCCCGGCCAGCACCCGCGATAAATCCAGTACCCGAAGATGCGATAGCGCGCCCATGGACGTTCTCCTTAATAGAACGCCTGGAGGCCGGTTTGCGCACGACCGAGGATCAGCGCATGGACGTCGTGCGTACCTTCATAGGTATTCACCACTTCCAGGTTGACCAGGTGACGCGCGACACCAAACTCATCGGAGATGCCGTTGCCGCCCAACATATCGCGAGCCATGCGCGCGATGTCCAGGGACTTGCCGCAAGAGTTGCGCTTCATCATCGAAGTGATTTCGACCGCCGCGGTGCCTTCATCCTTCATGCGACCCAGACGCAGGCAGCCTTGCAGCGCCATGGTGATTTCGGTCTGCATGTCGGCCAGTTTTTTCTGGATCAACTGAGTGGCGGCCAATGGGCGGCCGAACTGTTGACGATCCAGGGTGTACTGGCGAGCGGTGTGCCAGCAGAACTCGGCCGCACCCAGCGCACCCCAGGCGATGCCGTAACGTGCCGAGTTGAGGCAAGTGAAAGGCCCTTTCAGGCCACGGACATCCGGGAAAATGTTTTCTTCCGGCACGAACACGTTGTCCATGACGATTTCACCGGTGATCGATGCGCGCAGGCCAACCTTGCCGTGAATTGCCGGAGCGCTCAGGCCTTTCCAGCCTTTCTCCAGAACGAAGCCGCGGATGTCGCCGGCATCGTCCTTGGCCCAGACCACGAACACATCGGCGATCGGGCTGTTGGTGATCCACATCTTGCTGCCGGTGAGGCTGTAGCCGCCTTCCACTTTACGTGCACGAGTGATCATCGCGCCCGGGTCGGAACCGTGATTAGGCTCGGTCAGGCCGAAGCAGCCGATCCACTCGCCCGACGCCAGTTTCGGCAGGTACTTCTGCTTCTGCGCTTCGGTACCGAATTCATTGATTGGCACCATCACCAGCGAGGACTGCACACTCATCATCGAGCGATAGCCAGAGTCGATACGTTCGACTTCACGGGCGATCAGGCCATAGCTGACATAGTTCAGGCCGCTACCGCCGTACTGCTCGGGGATGGTTGCGCCCAACAGGCCAACTTCGCCCATTTCGCGGAAGATCGCCGGATCGGTCTTCTCATGACGGAAAGCCTCAAGAATGCGCGGCGCAAGACTCTGCTGAGCAAACTGCGCAGCTGTGTCGCGAATCATGCGCTCTTCTTCAGTGAGCTGTTGATCCAGCAGCAGGGGATCGATCCAGTTGAAGCTAGCTTTACCGCCCATGAGTGTGTCCTCTCGAATCGGGTCAAATAACGTGGACTGATCCTAGGCCCGGATCGGCGCCACGGCAAACGAGGATTTTGCATACTGTTGTGCTAATTTCTCACTCCGAAACATCGCAAAAGAGCCTTTATGCGATGTATTAGTGAGGTTGACGTACATGCGCAGAAAGATACCTAGCACCACCGCCCTGATCAGCTTCGAGGCTGCGGCGCGTCATGAGAGCTTTACCAAGGCCGCCCAGGAACTTTCGCTGACCCAAGGGGCGATTTGCCGACAGATCGCCAGCCTTGAAGAGTTCCTCAGCGTGGAACTGTTCCGACGCTCGCGGCGCGGAGTGAAGCTGACGGAAGCCGGTCTTTCCTACAGCCGCCGGGTCGCCACTCAACTTGATGCAGTTGAACGCGACACCTTGTCCGTAATGGGCCAGCAGGGCACCAACGTGATCGAACTGGCAGTTGTTCCGACCTTCGGCACCCAATGGCTGCTGCCGCGCCTCAAGGACTTCCAGCAAAAGCACCCGGAAGTGACGGTCAACCTGACCAACCGCACACGACCGTTCCTGTTTGCCGACACTGATTTTGATGCCGCCATCTACTTCGGTGATGCGGATTGGTCCGGTACAGAGTCCCACAGGCTAATGGGTGAGAATCCGATGCCGGTTTGCAGCCTCAACCTGCTCGGGAACAAGACCAGTCTGACGCCTAGCGAAATCGCCGACTTGCCTCTACTGCAACAGACCACCCGCCCCTATGCCTGGCGCCAATGGTTCGACTCCCAACACCTGAATGTCCCTCGAGACATGACAGGCCCCCGCTACGAGCTATTCTCCATGCTCGCCCAGGCAGCCATGCACAACATGGGCATTGCCCTGATCCCGCCGTTCCTGATTCAACGTGAGCTGAAAGAGAAATACCTGGTGATCGCCAACCCGCAAGCACTGTCCAGCATCAAGGCTTATTACCTGATGATTCCTGAGCGAAAGGTCGAATCCGCGTCTTTGAGGGCATTTCGTGACTGGCTGGTAAATCAGGCGCACAGCTACAACCTAGAAGGATAAAGGCCCCTCAACGATACTTGACCTCGTAGTCAACAAATGTAAAGCACTACAGATGTACGTATTTGTCGCATACCAGTAAACTGTATCGAAAAGTTGTACAAACGTTCCACAAGCGCCTGACCACGCGGCTTTGCGCCACTATTTCGAAGCGATGCCACATCATTCATACGGCCGATGTGTAAATTCTTCAATTTCAGCCAGAATCCTTGAAAAGCACGGTCTACAAGGGATCGAGCCACCTGGATGCGACATTCGGTCACGGGGTGACTTGTAGTTAATTTTCCGTCACCCGTCATAATCCCTTGAAGGGCACAAAGTTCGCCTGCAAAATGCCGCGCCCCGCCCTGATTTGGCGGGATCGTGCTGATCGGCCGCCCCAGCCGCACCATCCGCAGTGCATGGGTTTACTCAATAAGATCACGCAGGAGATTTGACGTGCACATTGGTGTTCCTCTCGAAACCCAGACCGGTGAAACACGGGTTGCTGCAACCCCGGAAACCATCAAGAAGCTGATCGGCCAGGGCCATAAGGTCACTGTACAAAGCGGCGCCGGCATTAATGCCAGCGTTGTCGACAGTGCCTATGAAGCGGCAGGCGCAAGCATTGGCAGCGCCAACGATGCGTTTGGTGCAGAGCTGATTCTCAAAGTCGTCGCCCCCAGCGACAGTGAGCTCGCGCTGATCAAGAGCGGCACCATAGTGGTGGGCATGCTCAACCCGTTCAGCAACGAAACCATCGCCAAGCTGGCCGAGTGCGGCATTACCGCCTTTGCCCTGGAGGCGGCGCCGCGCACCTCCCGCGCGCAAAGCCTGGATGTGCTGTCCTCGCAAGCCAACATCGCCGGCTATAAAGCCGTGTTGCTGGCCGCGCATCACTACCCGCGGTTCATGCCGATGCTGATGACTGCGGCGGGCACCGTGAAAGCGGCGCGCGTGCTGATCCTGGGGGCCGGCGTGGCCGGACTGCAGGCCATCGCCACCGCCAAGCGCCTGGGGGCGGTGATCGAGGCTTCGGATGTGCGTCCAGCAGTCAAGGAGCAGATCGAATCCCTCGGCGCCAAGTTCGTCGACGTGCCGTACGAGACCGACGAAGAACGTGAATGCGCCGTCGGCGTCGGCGGTTACGCCCGCCCGATGCCGGCCAGCTGGATGCAGCGCCAGGCCGCGGCCGTGCACGAACGCGCCAAGCAGGCGGACATCGTCATCACCACTGCGCTGATTCCCGGCCGCAAGGCACCGACGCTGCTCAGTGCAGAAACCGTGGCCCAGATGAAACCGGGCTCGGTGGTCATCGACCTCGCGGCCGCCCAGGGCGGCAACTGCCCGCTGACCGTGGCCGACCAGGTGGTCGTCGCACATGGCGTGACCATCGTCGGCCCGACCAACCTGGCCAGCGCCGTGGCGGCCGATGCCTCGGCGCTGTACGCCCGCAACCTGCTGGACTTCATGAAACTGTTGTTCGATAAAGACGGACAACTGGTGATCAACCTGGAAGACGATATCGTCGCCGCGTGCCTGATGTGCCGCGACGGCCAGATCGTGCGCAAGAACGGCTGAGGATAAAAACAATGGAAGACATGCTGATCTCTCACGGTATCTACAACCTGATCATCTTCGTGCTGGCGATTTATGTCGGCTACCACGTGGTCTGGAACGTGACACCGGCCCTGCACACGCCGCTGATGGCGGTGACCAACGCCATCTCGGCCATCGTGATCGTCGGCGCCATGCTCGCCGCCGCGCTGACCGTGACCCCACTGGGCAAGACCATGGGCACCCTGGCCGTGGCCCTGGCCGCGGTCAACGTGTTTGGTGGCTTCCTGGTGACCCGGCGCATGCTGGAAATGTTCAAGAAAAAAGCGGCCAAAGCGCCGGCTGCCAAGGCCGCCGCCGTCAAGGCTGAGGTGCAGCAAGCATGAGCATGAACCTGGTTACGTCCCTGTATCTGATCGCCTCGGTGTGCTTCATCCAGGCGCTCAAGGGCCTCTCGCACCCCACCACGTCGCGCCGCGGCAACCTGTTCGGCATGCTCGGCATGGGCCTGGCGATCCTCACCACGGTGGGCCTGATCTACAAGCTGGGCTCCGAGCTGGCGCACGACGGCATCGTCTACGTGATCGTCGGCCTGCTGATCGGCGGCACGGCCGGTTCGATCATGGCCAAGCGCGTGGAAATGACCAAGATGCCCGAACTGGTCGCCTTCATGCACAGCATGATCGGCCTGGCCGCGGTGTTCATCGCCGTGGCTGCCGTGGTCGAGCCGCAGTCGCTGGGCATCGTTGCGCAACTCGGTGACGCAATCCCGGCCGGTAACCGCCTGGAGCTGTTCCTCGGTGCCGCCATCGGGGCGATCACCTTCTCCGGTTCGGTGATTGCCTTCGGCAAGCTGGCGGGCAAGTACAAGTTCCGCCTGTTCCAGGGCGCCCCGGTCCAGTTCAGCGGCCAGCACAAGCTGAACCTGCTGCTGGGCCTGGCCACCCTGGGCCTGGGCGTGACCTTCATGCTCACCGGCGACTACACCGCCTTCGCCGTGATGCTCGCCCTGGCCTTCGTGCTCGGCGTGCTGATCATCATCCCGATCGGTGGTGCCGACATGCCCGTGGTCGTGTCGATGCTCAACAGCTACTCCGGCTGGGCCGCGGCGGGTATCGGCTTCTCGCTGAACAACTCGATGCTGATCATCGCCGGTTCCTTGGTCGGCTCAAGCGGTGCGATCCTCTCGTACATCATGTGCAAGGCGATGAACCGCTCCTTCTTTAATGTGCTGCTCGGTGGCTTCGGCAATACCGCAGAGGCGGCCGGCCCGGCGGGTGCGAAAGAAGCCCGTCCGGTGAAATCCGGTTCGGCCGACGACGCGACCTTCCTGCTGACCAACGCCGACACCGTGATCATCGTGCCGGGCTACGGCCTGGCGGTGGCGCGGGCCCAGCATGCGCTGAAGGAACTGACCGAGAAGCTGACCCATCGCGGCGTGACCGTGAAGTACGCGATCCACCCGGTGGCCGGTCGCATGCCCGGCCACATGAACGTGTTGCTGGCCGAGGCCGAAGTGCCTTACGACCAGGTGTTCGAGATGGACGACATCAACTCCGAGTTCGGCCAGGCCGACGTGGTGCTGGTGCTGGGGGCCAACGACGTGGTCAACCCGGCGGCGAAGAACGACCCGAAATCGCCGATTGCCGGCATGCCGATCCTCGAGGCGTTCAAGGCCAAGACCATCATCGTCAACAAGCGCTCGATGGCCAGCGGCTACGCCGGCCTGGACAACGAGCTGTTCTACCTGGACAAGACCATGATGGTGTTCGGCGACGCGAAAAAGGTCATCGAAGACATGGTCAAGGCTGTCGACTAACCCTCTGCGGTACACGGAACGCCCCGACTCGTCGGGGCGTTTTTGTTTGCGCAAATCGTCGGACAAACCATTCTTTTGTTACCGATCCGGTAACGGTGTTTTGCTTGAAAGCCCCGGAATAGACGCCTCGATTGCGACCTTGGTAGCGGGACAGAAGCAGGCGCAATTCACTAGACTGCACGTCCTGCTACCTGTTGCCCGAGATAACAACCCATGTACCGTGACCGTATTCGCCTGCCTTCGTTGTTGGACAAAGTGATGAGTGCTGCCGACGCTGCCGCTCTGATTGAGGACGGCATGACCGTCGGCATGAGTGGCTTTACTCGCGCCGGCGAAGCCAAGGCCGTCCCCCAGGCGCTGGCCGAGCGTGCCAAGGTCACGCCGCTGAAGATCAGCCTGATGACCGGCGCAAGCCTGGGCAACGACCTCGACAAGCAGTTGACCGAAGCCGGTGTGCTGTCGCGACGCATGCCGTTTCAGGTCGACAGCACCCTGCGCAAGGCGATCAATGCCGGGGAGGTCATGTTCATCGACCAGCACTTGTCGGAAACCGTGGAGCAATTGCGCAACCAGCAATTGAAACTGCCGGACATTGCCGTGATTGAAGCCGTGGCGATCACCGAGCAAGGGCATATAGTGCCAACCACCTCGGTCGGCAATTCGGCCAGCTTCGCGATTTTCGCCAAGCACGTGATCGTCGAGATCAACATGGCGCACAACCCGAACCTCGAAGGTCTGCACGACATCTATATCCCGACCTACCGTCCGACCCGTACACCGATTCCGCTGGTCAAGGTCGACGATCGCATTGGCAGCACCGCCATCCCGATTCCAGCGGAAAAAATCGTCGCCATCGTGGTCACCAACCAGGCTGATTCGCCCTCCACTGTGTTGGCACCGGACACCGAGACCCAGGCCATTGCCGACCACCTGATCGACTTCTTCAAACAGGAAGTGGCAGCCGGGCGCATGACAAACAAGCTCGGCCCGCTACAAGCCGGTATCGGCACCATCGCCAACTCGGTGATGTGTGGCCTGATCGACTCACCGTTCGAAGACTTGACGATGTATTCCGAGGTCCTGCAGGACTCGACCTTCGACCTGATCGATGCGGGCAAACTGAGTTTTGCGTCGGGCAGTTCGATCACCCTGTCGAGCCGGCGCAATGCCGACGTGTTCGGCAACCTGGAGCGCTACAAGGACAAACTGGTACTGCGTCCGCAGGAGATCTCCAACCACCCTGAAGTCGTGCGCCGCCTTGGCATCATCGGAATCAACACGGCACTGGAGTTCGACATCTATGGCAACGTCAACTCCACTCACGTCTGCGGCACGCGGATGATGAACGGTATCGGTGGCTCGGGCGACTTCGCGCGCAACGCGCACCTGTCTGTGTTCGTGACCAAGTCGATCGCCAAGGGCGGTGCGATCTCCAGCGTGGTGCCGATGGTCAGCCATGTTGACCACACCGAACATGACGTCGACATCCTCGTGACCGAAGTGGGCCTGGCAGACTTGCGAGGCCTTGCACCCCGGGAGCGTGCCCGGGTCATCATCGACAAGTGCGTGCACCCGGATTACCGCCAGGCGCTGAATGATTACTTCACCACCGCGTGCGCAATCGGCGGACACACCCCGCACATCCTGCGTGACGCCCTGAGCTGGCACATCAACCTGGAAGAAACCGGGCAAATGCTGAAGAAGTAATTGGTACAGATAGCAGCTGGCGCAAACACGTTTTCGTCAGCTTGCTCTTGTCTCTTCGCAATATGAAAAAAACTGTACTGCTGTACCGGTCATTTCTCAGGGAAAATTCCTACTCCATCGAACAAAAACAGCAATTTTGCACCTTAATAGTGCAGACAGGTACAGTTGCCTCAATTTAGACCAGTACACCCCCTATAAACAGTTAACTGAGCCCTCACAATACAGATGAACTGTATCTACAGAGACTAGGCAAACGAGAGGATCATGGGTACCAGTTAAACCACTACCTAATCCCGCCATAAGCGGAAGGATGACCACCATGGAACGTACACTCAGTTCCGATCTGTTCTTTCAAGACACTGCTGCAAAAACCCAGGCTTCCCTGCCTCTGCGCGTTATCGCCAACCTGATGCTGTGGCAGCGCCGCATCACCAGCCGCCATCAACTGGCTCGCCTGGATTCGCGTCTGCTGGCTGACGCCGGGATTAGCGAAGCACAACGCTACGAAGAGCTGAGCAAGCCGTTCTGGCGCTAAGTTAGCGTCGCTGGCTCTGACCTTAAGGTCCACCGCCAGCAACCCGAATTGAAAAAACAAGACCCGTCGTGGGAAACCACGACGGGTTTTGTCGTTTTGGCCTGTCAAATTCGGTCTTACAGTAGGGGAACCTGAATACCAGTACAGTTTTCAAAAAATACAAACTGGACGAGTACAATATCGTCGCAGTGTGTCTATAGCGGATGTCCGGCCGGTGTCAGCATGGCCCCCTCTACTTATCAGGACAGGGATCGCGCCATGAATTCTTTACAGGATGTTTCCACATCATCGGTTCAATCGAGACCTCGCCTGAACTGGGTCAGAGATCTGCCAACAAGACTCTTCGCTAGTCTCGAAAGAGCGAGAACACGACGTTTACTGGCTCAACTCAATGATCATCAGCTATCGGATCTTGGTATCAGCCACGCCGACCGCGTCAATGAGATGGACAAACCGTTCTGGCGCTGACCGTCTGTTTGCATGACGGGCTGTTCGAACTGACACACTCAGGCCTAATATCAAGCCATAACGTGGCGAGCGCCAGGCGCTTGGCGTCTGACCTTGCAGACACTGCGCCATTTTTCAATTGGTTTACCAAAAGGAGTTACCCATGTCCCGTCTCCGTCTGCTCAGCGCTGCTGCCCTGTTTGCCGTGGCAGCCAATGCCAGCGCATCCAGCTTCATCGTGACCACCGACGCTGTTGTCAACGCGCTCAAAGCCACATCCGATGCGACCTCCGACGTCATCTCGTCGTCGTTCAAGGATGACAAAATCGTCCTCGCAGCCCGTGACGACGCTGCCAGCTTCGTCGCCAGTGAAGGTTCCATCCGCGGCGTGAAACTGGAAAGCGCCATCGACCACATTCACCGCCAGGCACCACAGCTGAGCGCAACCGACGCCCAGCTGGCGCAAGCGATCCTGACGATCTAAACGACTGCACAGACATGGGGCACGCCCGGCGTGTCCCAATGTTTCGACGCTGGCTCTAGATCGGGCCTTGCGCTAGCCTTGGGACCCGTTTTCAACTGTCGAGTCTCATGCGCTTTCCTTCAAGTCTCTTGATCGCTCCAGTCTTTCTTACCCTTGGCTGCTGCGGATCAGCCCACGCTTATGACGCCTTCAACCTGTCCACCCAAGGCATCGTCGCCAGCGGTTACGCCACAAGTTTGGTGACCAGCGCCCCCTTCGACCATAAACTGCTGCTCGCCGCCCAGGATGACGCTGCGGCATTCATTGCCAGTGACGGCCAACTGAGAGGCGCACGACTGGAGTCGGCCCTGCAGTATCTGCGCCGAACCCAGGTAAAACTTCATGCCAGCGACCTTGAACTGGCACAAGCAATTCTCGTCCAATAGTTATCCCTGTTTTTCTGGAGTCGTTCCATGCGTAACCCGCTGATTGCTGCCACCTTAGGCCTGCTGCTGTTGGCCGATGTGGCCCAGGCACATACTCTGGTTGCCACCAGTAACATGCTGATCCGCGCCACCCAGCGCACCCTCGATTTCACTTCCGATACCACTACGTCCATTCGCGACTCGAAAATCGTACGCGAAGCCCAGGACGACGCCGCCAGTTTCGTTGCCAGCAATGGCGACATTCGTGGCGCTCACCTGGAATCCGCTTTCGACTTGCTGCGCACCCGCGTGCCGGAAGCCCGTGACGCCAGTGACCAGGATCTCGCCGAAGCCCTCCTCGCACTGTGAAGCGTCCAGGCGCCTGGCTGCTGGCCGGGGCTCTGTTGTTGCTCGGCAACACGGCCCACGCAGGCCTTCAATTACAGCTCAAGACCGAAGGTCTGACGCCCGCACAACAGCAAGCCAGCCAGGCCTTGCTCGATGAAGCCATGCAGGCACTGCCGCCACGCTTTATCGAGCGACTCGATCGACGCATCGACGTTGGCTGGACCGATGACATGCCACGCAACGCCTACGGTCAGGCATCGCTGGTGTCCGAGCTCGATCTGAACCGCAACCTGCTGGCCGGCCTTACCGACGGGAGCGCCGCGACCAGGAAAACCCATCGCCCCCATGGCACTGTGCGCCGGGAAATGCTGGCCACTGTATTGCACGAGCTGACGCACATCTACGATCGCTCACGCCTGTGGCCGGATGCCGAACGCAAGCTGATTCAACGCTGCACTCAGCGTAACAACAGCTCAGGGCTGGTTGGCATTCCCGACCAATGCCGGGGCCAGTCGGATCGGCGCTTTACCCTTAGTGATGATCCACGCCTGCTCGACCTCGCCGGCTGGCAGCAATACGTAGGTCGTCGTGGCGAACGCGAACAGCACAATCGCCAGATTGCCCGCAGCCCGGACATCTACGAGACAAGCAGTCCGAAGGAATTCGTTGCGGTGAACATGGAGTATTTCCTCCTCGACCCGAGCTACGCCTGCCGTCGACCCGCGCTGTACCGCTACTACAAGGAACATTTCGGTTGGGCGCCTGCCGCCAAAAACACCTGCAGTAAAACCTTCGCGTTCCTCAATGCCGGCAACGACTTCGCCAAGACACCTCTGGGCCAGGTCGATCCGGAGCGGGTGTATGCCGTTGACTATCTGTTGGCCGAAGCTAACCAGAACCTGTTCAGCCGCTGGGGCCATAGCATGTTGCGCCTGGTGATCTGCGCACCGGGCCGACCACGCGGACCGGATTGTCGACTGGACCTGGACCAGCATCTGGTGCTGTCGTACCGCGCCTTCGTCGGCGACGTACAGCTGTCGAGCTGGGATGGCCTGGTCGGTAAATACCCGTCGCGGCTGTTTATCCTGCCGCTGTCCCAGGTCATCGACGAATACACCAAGACCGAACTGCGCAGCCTGGCCTCCGTGCCCCTGAACCTGTCGCGCAGAGAGATTGAAGACGTGGTCGGACGTGCCGCCGAGATGCACTGGAGCTACGACGGCAACTACTTCTTCCTGTCAAACAACTGCGCAGTGGAAGAACTGAAATTGCTGCGTGGCGGGACCAACAACCCGCAGTTGGTTGGACTCGACAACATCATGCCCAACGGTTTGCTGGAAGTGCTCAAGGGCCGAGGACTGGCGGACACCAGTGTGCTGGACGATCCACGGGAAGCCCTGCGCCTGGGTTATCGTTTCGACTCCTTCCGCGATCGCTATCAGGCCATGTTCGAAGTCCTGAAAAAGCACTTGCCGATCAAACAGGAAACCGTCGAAGACTGGCTCGACTTGAAAGCCTCGGAGCGTCGGCAATGGTTCGACCAGGCTGATTTGCGCACCAGTGCGGCGTTGCTTCTGCTGGAGCAAGCGAGTTTTCGTCGACAGTTGCTGTTGGCCCAGGATGAAGTGAAACAGCGTTATCTGGGCGCCCGCGAGCTGAAGAATGGCGGCATGGACAAGGCCAACGAGACGCTCAAGGACATTCTCGCCAACAGTGGCTTCCTCAGCCGCCCCGCGGAGCTGCTGGGTACCAACGGTTATGGCTTGCCACAGCCGAGCGAGTGGGAGCATCTGGAATCGGAAAGCAGCCAGCGCCAGAAGCAGCTCCTGGCACTGTCCGGGGATCTGGACAAGGAAGTGAGAGCGTTGCTCGAACCGGGCCGTGCCGCCGAAATGGCTGCCAATGAGGCCAACGTGAAACAGATTGGCGAGCACTTGCGCAAACTGCACAAGGCGTCAGGCGGAATAGAGTTGCCTTGACCCAAATCCTGTAGGAGCGAGCTTGCTCCGGGCGGCGATCCGACGAAAAGGCCATCAGTTTCAACATCCATGTTGACTGATACACCGCCTTCGCGAGCAAGCTCGCTCCTACAGGGGTTCAGTGTTCAGCCCAGTGGCTGATCCGTCAGTACACAATCCCCTGCAGAACCTCATGGACAATCTTACCCTCAGCTGACGCGGGCCTTACGCACGCCGTCCGCCAACGCCGAGCACAAGCTCAATACACCGTCGACTGCCTGATCCGCGGTTGCCGCATTGGCGATCTGGTCGATCAATGCCGAACCCACCACCACACCATCAGCCAAGCGAGCGATGGATGCCGCCTGCTCCGGGGTACGGATACCGAAACCGATGCTGATCGGCAGGTCGGCATGGCGGCGCAGACGGGCGACCGCTTCCTCGACGTGCTCCAGCGTGGCGGCACCGGCGCCGGTCACACCGGCCACCGAGACGTAGTAGACGAAACCGGAGCTGCCGTTGAGAACGGTCGGCAGGCGTACATCGTCGGTGGTTGGCGTGGTCAGGCGGATAAAATCCAGGCCCGCGGCCTGCGCCGGGTCGCACAGCTCGCCGTTATGCTCCGGCGGCAGGTCGACCACGATCAGGCCATCAACGCCGGCTTCTTTGGCTTGCGCAATGAAGCGCGGCACACCGTACATGTGGATCGGGTTGAAGTACCCCATCAGCACCAGCGGCGTTTCGTTGTTGTCCTGGCGGAACTCGCGAACCATTTGCAGGGTTTTCGCCAGATTCTGTTTGGCACCCAACGCACGGATGTTGGCGAGCTGGATGGCCGGGCCGTCAGCCATGGGGTCGGTGAAGGGCATGCCCAGTTCGATCACGTCGGCACCCGCCGCCGGCAAGCCCTTGAGGATGGCCAGGGAGGTGTCATAGCCCGGGTCGCCGGCGGTCACGAAGGTCACCAGGGCGGCGCGGTTCTGTTCCTTGAGTTCGGCAAAACGCGTTTGCAGGCGGCTCATCAGTGTTTCTCCTGCTTGGATTGCTCGTGTTGAGAGTGTTCCATATGGTGCATCACGGTTTGCATGTCTTTGTCGCCACGCCCGGACAGGTTGACCACCATCAGGTGATCCTTCGGCAGGCTCGGTGCGCGCTTGAAGACTTCAGCCAGGGCATGGGCGCTTTCCAGGGCAGGGATGATCCCTTCCAGGCGGCAGCACTGGTGGAACGCGGCGAGGGCTTCGTCATCGGTCACCGAGGTGTACTGAACGCGACCAATGTCGTGCAACCAAGCGTGTTCCGGACCGATGCCCGGGTAGTCCAGGCCAGCGGAGATCGAGTGGGCGTCGATGATCTGGCCATCGTCGTCCTGCAACAGGAAGGTGCGGTTGCCGTGCAGCACGCCCGGCACGCCGCCGTTCAGGCTGGCCGCATGCTTGCCGGTCTCGATGCCGTAACCGGCAGCTTCAACGCCGATGATCTCGACGCTCTTGTCGTCCAGGAACGGGTGGAACAGCCCCATGGCGTTGGAACCACCGCCGATGCACGCCACCAGGCTGTCCGGCAGGCGACCTTCCTGGGCTTGCAGCTGCTCGCGGGTTTCCTTGCCGATCACGGCCTGGAAGTCGCGAACCATTGCCGGGTAAGGGTGCGGCCCAGCCACGGTGCCGATCAGGTAGAAGGTGCTGTCGACGTTGGTCACCCAGTCACGCAGGGCTTCGTTCATCGCGTCTTTCAGCGTGCCGGTGCCGGCCACCACCGGGATCACTTCGGCACCCAAAAGCTTCATGCGAAACACGTTGGCCTGCTGACGTTCGATGTCAGTGGTGCCCATGTAGATCACGCAATCCAGACCGAAACGCGCGGCGACGGTGGCGGTGGCCACACCGTGCATGCCGGCGCCGGTCTCGGCGATGATGCGCTTTTTGCCCATGCGCCGCGCCAGCAGGATCTGGCCGATGCAGTTGTTGATCTTGTGCGCGCCGGTGTGGTTCAGCTCTTCGCGCTTGAGGTAGATCTTCGCGCCGCCACAGAACTCGGTCAGGCGCTCGGCGAAGTACAGTGGGCTTGGGCGTCCGACGTAGTCGCGCTGGAAATAGGCCAGTTCTTTCTTGAATGCAGGATCTTCCTTGGCCAACTCATATTCGCGGGCCAGGTCGAGGATCAACGGCATCAGGGTTTCGGCAACGTAGCGGCCGCCGAACGCGCCAAACAGGCCGTTGGCATCAGGGCCGTTGCGCAGATTAGTCTGGGTCATGGGGCGCTCCAGTTGAATGCGTGAAGTGATGCATAAAGAGACAGTGGGCTTCACTCTACCCCTGACGACCCGGCCTGAAAACCGATAAGATCGCCACAACCTGTCAGGAAAACTCACAGATCCCATGAGCCATGACCTTCCTCCGCTGAACGCGCTTCGCGCCTTCGAAGCCACTGCCCGCTTGAACAGCGTCAGTCAGGCGGCTGAGCAGCTGCACGTCACCCACGGTGCAGTCAGCCGGCAGCTCAAGGTGCTTGAAGAACACCTCGGCGTAAGCCTGTTCATCAAGGACGGTCGCGGCCTGAAACTCACAGATGCCGGATTGCGCCTGCGTGATGCCAGCAGCGAGGCCTTCGAGCGTCTGCGCAGCGTTTGCGCGGAACTCACCCAAAGCACGGCCGATGCGCCATTCGTGCTCGGTTGCTCGGGTAGCCTGCTGGCGCGCTGGTTTATCCCGCGATTGGGGAGACTCAATGCCGACCTGCCGGATTTGCGCCTGCACCTGTCGGCCGGAGAAGGCGATCTCGACCCGCGAAGGCCGGGGCTGGATGCCTTGCTGGTCTTTGCCGAGCCACCCTGGCCGGCGGACATGCAGGTTTTCGAGCTGGCCCGCGAATGCATTGGTCCGGTCATGAGCCCTCGGTTCGCCGGCTATGAGCGGCTCAAGCACGCATCGGAAACTGCACTGCTGAGCGAGCCCTTGCTGCACACCACCTCACGCCCGCAAGCCTGGCCGAGCTGGGCGCAATCACGCGGCCTCGACGCCAGGGCGTTGAAGTACGGTCAGGGATTTGAACATTTGTATTACTTGCTGGAAGCCGCCGTCGCGGGTCTGGGCGTGGCGATTGCCCCCGAACCTTTGGTGGCGGAGGACTTGAAGGCCGGTCGCCTGGTTGCACCATGGGGCTTCAGTGAAACCCCGGCGCACCTGGCGTTGTGGCTCCCCAAGCGCGCCGCGGACGGGCGCGCCCGGCAACTGGCGCAGTGGCTCAAGAACGAGCTGCGTCGGACGGATTAATCACGCTTGAACAACAGATAAGCTGCGAGCAGGCCTAATGCGCCCACGGCGACACCGGCTGTTGTCCAGGGGTGTTCCTGGGCGTAGTCCCGGGTGGCAATCCCGGTTTCACGGGTTTTGACCTTGACCTCTTCATAGGCATCGGCAAGCAGATGGCGCGAATGCCTCAAGGCATTCTCGGCATTGCTTTTCAGGGTCTTGAGGGTTTTACGCGACTCGTCCGAGGTGTCGTCCTTCAGGCTCTCCAAAGACTTGAGCAGACTCTCGATCTCGGCTTCCATGCTTTGCAATGAGGCTTTGCGTAACGAGGTATTGGCCATGATGGCTCTCCTGCATTGGTGATGAGTGGCGTGTTTTGAGTGGGACTTCATGGGTTCGGGAAAGTGCAGTAAATATGAACGTCACACTCAGAACAGCCAACAGAAGAAATAGGAAAAATCACTGCTAGGCTGTAATTCACACGCCGAGGAGAACGCCATGTCTGACCATCACACCTACAAGAAAGTCGAGCTGGTCGGCTCGTCCACCAGCAGTATCGAAGATGCGATCAACAACGCCCTGACCGAAGCCAGCAAGAGCATCAAGTACATGGAATGGTTTGAAGTGACCGAGACCCGTGGACACATCAGGGACGGCAAGGCTGCGCACTTTCAGGTGACCTTGAAAGTCGGGTTCCGGATTGCCAGCAGCTGACTTTGGGCTAGTCTTCTGAACTTGCACGCCGGCCGAATGCCATAGGGAATGGCAAAGCACTGCACGAGTGCGTCCGGCTGACGGCTGGTTACCCCGATGATCCGACCAGGGAATGCAACCGATGAAGAAGTTTATGTTGGCAGTGGGTTTGTTGAGCCTTGCGGGGAGCGCATTGGCGGGCGGTAAGCCATGCGAAGAGCTGAAAGCCGAAATCGCAGCGAAACTTGATGCCAAGGGCGTTTCCGGTTACTCGCTGGAGATTGTCGACAAAGGTGCCGCTGCCGGCGGAAAAGTTGTTGGCAAATGCGAAGCGGGTGCCAAAGTGATCGTCTATAAAAAGTAGGCCGATTTTCGCCAGAATGAAAAAGCCGACGCCGTGGCGCCGGCTTTTTTATGCCTGCTGTTTGAGTATCAGCCTCGCATGACCTGCGCCAGCAACTCGTAGGAATGCACGCGATCCGAATGCTCGTACAGGTCACAGGTGAAAATCAACTCGTCAGCCTGGGTCTGTTCGATCAGGACCTCGAGTTTGCCGCGGATTTTCTGGGGGCTGCCGATCATGGCCAGGCCAAGGAAATCGTGAACGGCCTCTTTCTCATGGGGCAGCCACAGGCCATCCATGGTCTTCACCGGCGGACGCTGTACCAGGCTTTGGCCACGCATCAGGGCGAGAATCCGCTGAAACACCGAAGTCGCCAGGTAATCGGCCTGCTCGTCGGTATCGGCTGCCACTAAAGGCACACCGAGCATCACATAGGGTTTGTCCAAAACGGCTGAAGGCTTGAAGTGATTGCGGTAGACCCGAATCGCTTCATGCATGTAGCGCGGTGCGAAATGCGATGCGAAGGCGTAGGGCAAGCCACGTTCACCGGCCAGTTGTGCACTGAACAGGCTCGACCCCAACAACCAGACTGGCACATTGGTCCCAGTGCCCGGCATGGCGATGATGCGTTGGTCCGGAGTACGCGGCCCGAGATAGCGCACCAGCTCCGCCACATCTTCCGGGAAATCGTCGGCGCTGCCGGAGCGTTCACGGCGCAGCGCACGAGCGGTCATCTGGTCGGAACCGGGTGCGCGCCCCAGGCCCAGGTCAATGCGACCCGGATAAAGACTTTCCAGTGTGCCGAACTGCTCGGCAATCACCAACGGTGCGTGGTTGGGCAACATCACCCCACCCGAACCAACTCGAATGGTCGACGTACCACCGGCCAGATAACCGAGCAGTACCGAAGTCGCGGAACTGGCAATGCCGTCCATATTGTGGTGCTCAGCCACCCAGAAGCGGTTGTAACCGAATTTCTCGACGTGCTGCGCCAGGTCCAGCGAATTGCGCAGCGACTGAGCCGCGCTGCCGTTCTCGCGCACCGGCACCAGATCGAGGGTCGAGAACTTGATATCGGACAGTCGTTTCATAAACCTGCTTCTCCAAATGAGGGTGCAGGTTTGTTCTTGCGAACGAATACCTGCCGAATCCAAAAGCGTGTTCATGCAATGAGGGCATATACCCGAGTTTCAATAGCCCGGTAAAAAATCCCGCGAAAAAAGCAGATTGATCGGACGGGTCTGCCCGGTGCCTAAGGTGCGGAATGCGAAGATCAGCCTGGAAGCAACATTGGTCGGCCAGATTTTCGTTGAGAACAAAAGATCGCTGCCTTGAGCAACCTGCCGGGATCTTTCGGCAAAAAGTGCTTAAGGCCGCGATCTTTTTTGTGTCGCGACAGACTTGCCCGCTAAAACTGTGGTCGAATAAATGACAGCAGCAAAAACCCATGACTGTGCGTGCTGCGTCAAAGGAGCTTCAACCATGAAACGTCTTACCCTGGCGGTTATCTGTTGCGCACTGGCCACTTCGGCCCTCGCAGCGCCGAAACCCTGCGAAGAACTCAAGGCCGAGATCGAAGCCAAGATCCAGGCCAGTGGCGTCACGTCCTATACGCTTGAGATCGTCACCAACGACGAAGTACACGACCAGAACATGGTCGTAGGCTCGTGCGAAAACGGCACCAAGAAAATCATCTACCAGAAGAACGATCGCTGACACCTCACATCAAGCAGTAAGACTCCCGATCTTCTGCAACGATCTCCCGCTTGGTATTGTAAAGCCTGGCTTCAGGGATGAAGGCAATCGAGCGGCCTTCAAGCACATAACGTTGACCGGCTTCGAAATGATCGAAGTTGATGGTCAAGTAACATATGCGTTCAGAAGGGCCGCTCATCATGTTCAAGCCCCCGCCACCAGGTACTTCGAAGTCGAAGCGGACGATCAGTTCATGACTGCCGGGCATAACCTCAAAAAAGCGCCCGTCGGCCAAGCGTTGTTTATCCAGACGTTCAGCCATCAGCAACTTATCGTTAGGGAAGGGCGTGGAAAATTCGACCCAGGCCATCTTTGGATTAGCCGGCGGCATCGGGCTCTGACAACCAGCGACAATGCTGGCAGCCAGCAACAGCATCAACCTGTACATGATGAATGTCCCAAGTGGTTATACATTCAGCATAACGCCGATCAAGTGTGTTGACAGCCCGCAGGCGTGCCTTGGCCAACCACTTTTCGCTGTTGATCGTAGAGTTTCACCCAAGGCCGAAAGCCGATGTTCCCCGCCTGTAGCCGATAACGCTCGCCCGCGTTGAAGTCGTTGAATTTCACGTTCAACTGGCAATCGCGCCACAACAGTTCGGCATCAGGTCCGATGTTGGTGGGCTGGACCGAAAACTGGTAGCGGACCGTCAGCTCATGGCTACCGGGTTGGACCTGAAAATAACGTTTGTCGTCGGTGGCCTTGTCATCGACCTCCAGCGCCTGCAGAGTCGTATCTTCTTGCTTCGAGTCCAGGTCGATCCAGGCTTGCGCAGGATCAGGGCGGGGTAGTCCGAAAAAAGCACAGCCGGCCAGCATCAGCAGGCCTCCTGTCAGTATCAACGCGCGCATAGCGGAGCTCCAGTCAGCCGGGATAGTCTTGTGGAAAGACTCTCCAAGGAAGAATTATTGTGATCAGGCCGCTTCCTAGCCTTGGCTTACTTGATCGCGTTTTTCGCGTTTTGTTTCCGGGCGTTTTGTTTTTGTTGCTCAACGGTTGCGCCAGCGTCAGCTACTACAACCAACTGGCCAGCGGCCAACTGCAGTTGCTGCGGGCCAGGGAGCCGGTTTCCAGCGTGATTGCCGACCCGGCGCACGATCAAAAACTGCGCACACACCTGGAGCAATCGCAAAAAGCCCGAACGTTCGCCAGCCAGCAATTGCACCTGCCGGATAACCAGAGTTACCGCTTGTACGCGGACATTGGGCGTCCCTTCGTGGTCTGGAATGTCTTCGCCACGCCGGAATTCTCTCTCAAGCCCGTAAACCACTGCTTCCCCATCGCCGGTTGCGTGGCCTATCGCGGTTACTACAGCCAGAGTGCGGCCCGTGGCGAAGCAGCTTTGCAACGCTTGCAGGGCATGGACGTGTCGGTTGGCGGCGTCGAGGCCTATTCGACACTCGGCTGGTTCAACGACCCGATCATCAGTTCGATGATGGGCTGGGGGGACGAGCGACTGGCCACGCTGATCTTTCACGAGCTGGCCCATCAACGCGTCTATGTGAAGGACGACACAGAGTTCAACGAGTCCTTCGCCACCTTCGTCGAGCAGGAAGGTACCCGCCAATGGCGCGCCTATCGCCAACTGCCACCGGATAACAATGCGCAGGCGCGTCAGCGCGACCAGTTCACTGCCCTAGTGCTCAAGACCCGCACCCGACTGGAAAAGCTCTACACCTTGCCGCTGCCAACCGGACAAATGCGCCAGCGCAAGGCTGCCGAGTTCGAGCGCTTGCGTAGTGAATACCGGCAATTGCGTGACAGTCAGTGGGCCGCAGACAAGCGCTACGACGCCTGGATCTATGCTCCGATGAACAATGCCCGGCTATTGCCGTTTGGTTTATACGACCAATGGGTACCGGCTTTTGCTGCGCTGTTCCATCAGGAGAATGGCGACTGGCTCCAATTTTACGCCACCGTGGAAAAACTCGGCGCCTTGCCGGCGGGCGAGCGCAAGGCGGCGCTCAGAGCATTGGCTGACGGGACCGATCAACCAAAGAACCAATAGCAAACTCCGATTGCACCCAGTACCCCGGCCAGCTCCGCCAGCAATGCACAACCGACTGCATGGCGTGCGCGCTGGATGCCCACGGAGCCGAAGTACACCGCCAGGACATAAAACGTCGTCTCGGTACTGCCCTGGACCGTTGCCGCCACCAGCGCCGGGAAGCTGTCGACGCCCGAGGTCTTCATGGTTTCGATCAGCATCGCCCGGGCAGCGCTACCGGAGAAGGGTTTGACCATCGCCGTCGGCAGCGCATCGACGAATCGCGTGTCCCATCCGGCCCATGCGACCAGATGGCGAATCCCGTCCAGGCCGAAGTCCAGCGCACCGGAGGCACGCAATACGCCCACCGCGCAGAGCATCGCCACCAGGTAGGGCAGCAGGTTCTTGGCGACGTCGAACCCCTCTTTGGCACCCTCGATGAAGGCCTCGTAGACCTTCACCTTACGCAGCGCACCGATCAGCAGAAACAGCATGATCAGGCCAAACAGCGTCAGATTGCCGAGGATCGATGACAGACCGGCCAGCGCGGTCGCCGAAAGGGTCGCCAGTAACGCCATGAACCCACCAAGGGCGAGGGCACCGGGGATCATGTAAGCCAGCACCACGGGGTCCCAGATGCGCAGGCGCTGCATGAACGCCACCGACAGGAAGCCGACAATGGTCGAGCAACTGGTCGCCAACAGGATCGGCAGGAACACCAGCGTCGGGTCGGGCGCGCCTTGCTGGGCGCGATACATGAAGATGGTCACCGGTAGCAGGGTCAGCGAGGAGGCGTTGAGCACCAGGAACAGGATCTGTGCGTTGCTGGCAGCGGTCGCGCTGGGATTGAGTTCTTGCAGCGCTTTCATGGCCTTCAGACCGATCGGCGTGGCGGCGTTGTCCAGACCCAGGCCGTTGGCGGCAAAGTTCAGGGTGATCAGGCCGATGGCCGGATGACCCGGCGGGACTTCAGGCATCAGGCGCAGAAACAGTGGCCCCAGGGCCTTGGCCAGCCATTCGACGATCCCGGCTTTCTCGGCAATGCGCAAAAAACCGAGCCAGAGGGTGAGGGTGCCAAACAGCAGCACCATGACTTCGACCGACAGCTTGGCCATGGCAAAAATGCTTTCCACCATTGCCGCGAAAATCCCGGCATTACCGCCGATCAGCCACTGCGCCAGCGCCGATACGGCTGCCACGATGAAGAAGCCAAGCCACAGGCCATTGAGCATCAGTCAAATCCCCCCAAAAGATGCGCGAATGATAGCGGGGTGGCCAGAAACGACAAACCCCGGATTTCTCCGGGGTTTGTCGTAGGAGCGAGCTTGCTCGCGATGGACGTCAACGATGACGCGGGCATTCTGGATATGCGCGGTGCTCCTGCCACCATCGCGAGCAAGCTCGCTCCTACAGGGGATTTATGTCAGTTGCGGGAAACTTCACCCGCTGGCAGTTTTTCCTTGCTGCGCCAGTGCGGCAGGGAGTTCCAGTAGCGCTGGCCCTTGGCGTCGTCGTACATCCCTTCCCAACGAGCGATAACCAGAACAGCCAGGGCGTTGCCGATCACGTTCAGTGCGGTACGGGCCATGTCCATGACGCGGTCGACACCGGCGATGAACGCCAGGCCTTCCAGTGGAATACCGACGCTGCCAAGGGTCGCCAGCAGTACCACGAAGGACACGCCCGGTACGCCGGCGATGCCTTTGGAGGTGACCATCAACGTCAGTACCAGCAACAGTTGTTGGCTGATCGACAGGTCGATGCCGTACAGCTGGGCAATGAAGATCGCCGCAATGCTTTGGTACAGGGTCGAACCGTCGAGGTTGAACGAGTAACCGGTCGGCACCACGAAGCTGCAAATGGCTTTCGGCGCGCCGTAGGCTTCCATCTTCTCGATCACGCGCGGCAGCACGGTTTCGGAGCTGGCCGTGGAGTAGGCCAGCACCAGCTCATCCTTGAAGATGCGCATCAGCTTGATCACCGAGAAGCCGAACAGGCGAGCGATCAGGCCCAGGACCACGAAAGCGAAGAAGGCGATGGCGACGTAAACCAGAACCACCAGTTTGGCCAGCGGTATCAGCGACGCGAAGCCGAAGTTGGCCACGGTTACCGCGATCAGTGCGAACACGCCGATCGGGGCGTAGTTCATGATCATGTGAGTGACCTTGAACATGCTTTCCGATACACCCTGGAACATCTTCACCAGCGGCTCGCGCAGGTCCGCCTGCAGGCTCGACAAACCGAGACCGAACAATACGGAGAAGAAGATGATCGGCAGCATTTCGCCGCGAACCATGGCCGCGAAGATGTTCGACGGGATCAGGTTGAGGATGGTTTGGACGAACGCGTGTTCATGCTGAACCTCGGCCGCCGTAGCCTGGTACTTGGAAATGTCCACAGTGCCCAGGGTGCTCATGTCGATGCCGGCACCCGGATGGAACAGGTTGGCCAGCAACAGACCGACCACGATGGCGATGGTGGTGACGATCTCGAAGTAGATGATGGTCTTGAAGCCGATACGCCCCAGCTTCTTGGCATCACCGACGCCGGCAATGCCGACGATCAGGGAGGAGATGACGATCGGAATCACGATCATCTTGATCAGACGGATGAAGATATCGCCTGCCGGTTGCAGGACGTTGCTGATCCACCAGGCTTTTTCGGCACTGAAATGGTTGAGCAGCGCACCGATTGCAATCCCCAATACCAGACCGATGAGGATCTGCCAGGCGAGGCTAAGCTTTGCCTTCTTCATATCTTTACCCTTACTTATTGTTTGACTCAGGGAGATGCACGAACTGGAACGCTTGTGGCGAAAAAGTCTAGTGCATCTTCCCCCCGTATAAGGTGCCCCGGAACGCGTGTTTACGGCTTTCTGGCAGGCGAAAAAAGGCGCAACTATTCCGATGCAAGCAAGCGCCGTCTAATGCTGTAAACGCCTACCCTATGCCGAATCGGCATGAGGTTTTTTTAGTGAACCGTACGTCCCAACCGGTTCGAATGCGACATTTCGGCAGGCATAAGTGCCGTGAACCGGCCATCACAGAGCAGATTGAATGTTTTTCGAGCAGTGGCCGAGGGTTGATTTTGCAGCAGAATCCCGCAGGACGAAGCGAAAAATCGCAGCCAAAAAAAGGTGATTTTTCTCGATATACGGTCGCTGGTGAAACACCGGGAAAAGTATTTTCCGACATAACCAGGACAAGGATGCGATAACGCTGATGACACCGAGACGAACGCTCTATTTCAATGTGTTGCGTGATCAAGCCCTTCGTAAGCCCGTCGAGCCATAACGGTCCGACGAACTTGCGAAGCAGCTTCTCCTGACCTGGCCCTTGCGCAGGCACCCCCTGTACCCGTAGGTCACTCCGCCCCTGAAACAGGCAGAACGTCCCGGCCCCTTGGTCATGCGCCAGCCTTCCTCAGGTGACGCAGGTGGAAAGAGGCGCAGTGGCCTCCCTCATGTGCGAACTCAATAGCCGCTCTGATCTTTCTTCAGTTGCCTCATCAACAGGGCGGCAGCCAGTTTCTTGAACAAACCGTTCATGTCAGCTTCGACCGCGACGGCCAAAGAAGAAGGAAGCAACGAACATCACCAGGAACACGACAAACAGAATCTTGGCGATACCTGTGGCAGTGCCCGCGATACCACCGAAACCCAGTACGGCAGCGACGATGGCGATGACCAGGAATGTGATGGCCCAGCTCAACATGGTATTTCTCCTTACGCTTGTGTTTAGAGGTGCTGCGTTTCCCGGCGCATCGGTTGCGCAGAAATTTTGCCTAGAACACCCAACGTTCCTGATGACGTATCTCACCCACAGGCCCGGCCTCGTCGACACTCATCATGCGCATCAGGGTGCTATCGGCCTGACCGCTGCTGACCGCGCGGAAATGGGTTTGGGTCGGACGCTGAATCGACAGACGTGGCGTTTCAGTCTGCTGGTCGTGCTCCCAGCGCTGAAACTGTTGGCCGCCGATCAGGGTGATCAACAGCGCCAGTGCAGCGAACAGTCCTTGCTGGATATGCACAGGCGAAAGGTGCCGGTGGGCGGCACGTTGACGGTTCATCCTGGAGCTCCTGCCACTCGGGTCGGTATGCGATAGCGGGCGTATGTTTCTGAATGCCCTGGTTAACCAGACAATTGCAGCCCGCATGCCAGCCTTGATTCGATTTAATTCCCTTTTATTTCAATACCTTATAATCAATCAAAAAATCACCTCGCACGCATCCTGCACGATGCCACTTGCGTAGTCGTGCGTATTGCACGATTCGTTTGAAGGAAAACGTAAATTTTTTGAATTGAGAGGAGGGCGCGGATGTCAGAAATACACGCTGGTTTTTGTAAGAAACCGGGCATCCAATAAAGGACCGGCGAAATCAGGTGGCAAAGCGATACATCGGATGAAAGCTACCCTGCCATGACAGGAATGGCTCAGAATCAATCATGCAACTTGCCCGATTTCTCTGAGACTAAACAAAGGTTATTCATTAAGGAGCGTAGGAAAATGGAATCAGCCACTGAGCATCAAGGCCGCATTCTGCTGGTGGATGATGAGTCCGCCATCCTGCGTACTTTCCGTTATTGCCTCGAAGACGAAGGCTACAGCGTGGCCACCGCTACCAGCGCCGCGCAGGCAGAAGCCCTGTTGCAGCGACAGGTCTTCGACTTGTGCTTCCTCGATTTGCGCCTGGGTGAAGACAACGGCCTCGATGTGCTGGCCCAGATGCGTATTCAGGCGCCCTGGATGCGGGTGGTGATCGTCACAGCGCACTCAGCCGTCGACACCGCAGTGGATGCGATTCAGGCCGGTGCCGCCGACTATCTGGTCAAACCGTGCAGCCCCGATCAATTGCGGCTGGCAACCGCCAAGCAATTGGAAGTGCGGCAGCTGTCGGCGCGACTGGAAGCCCTGGAAGGTGAAGTACGCAAGCCCAAGGATGGTCTGGACTCCCACAGCCCGGCCATGAAAGTGGTACTCGAAACTGCCCGCCAGGTTGCCACCACCGATGCCAATATCCTGATTCTTGGTGAATCCGGTACCGGCAAGGGTGAACTGTCCCAAGCCATTCACGGTTGGAGCAAACGCGCGAAGAAATCCTGCGTCACGATCAACTGCCCGTCGCTGAACGCTGAACTCATGGAAAGCGAACTTTTCGGCCACAGCCGCGGCGCCTTCACCGGTGCCAGCGAAAGCACCTTGGGCCGAGTCAACCAGGCTGACGGCGGTACACTGTTTCTCGACGAGATCGGCGACTTTCCCCTGACATTGCAACCGAAGTTGCTGCGTTTCATTCAGGACAAGGAATATGAGCGTGTCGGTGATCCGGTGACCCGTCGCGCCGATGTGCGCATCCTTGCGGCCACCAACCTCAACCTTGAGGACATGGTCCGCGACGGTCGCTTCCGTGAAGACCTGCTCTATCGCCTGAATGTCATTACCTTGCACCTGCCACCGCTACGCGAGCGCCGCGAAGATATTATCAACCTCGCCGATCGTTTCCTCGCACGCTTCGTCAAGGAATACGCCCGTCCCGCGCGCGCCTTCAGCGACGAGGCCCGGGAAGCACTGCTGGGCTATCGTTGGCCGGGCAACATCCGTGAGCTACGCAACGTGATCGAGCGGGCAAGCATCATCTGTCCGCAGGAGCGGGTCGAGATCAGTCATCTGGGCATGGCCGAAACCCCGGTCCACAACGCACCGCGTATCGGCGCGGCACTGAGCCTGGATGAGCTGGAGAAAGCTCACATCGGCGCGGTCCTCGCCACCGCCGATACCCTGGATCAAGCGGCGAAAACCCTGGGCATCGACGCCTCGACGCTGTACCGCAAACGCAAACAGTACAACTTGTGAGCAACAGCGGATGAAACTGGCGATGAAATTGCGGACCCGGCTGTTCCTGAGCATCTCCGCACTGATGACCATCGCGTTGCTCGGGCTCTTGCTCGGGCTGGTCAGCGTGATGCAGATGGCCGGCAGCCGGGAAGCGCCCACCCGCAACGACTTCGTCACTCTGGACCTGGGGCTCAAGCTGCGTCAGACCCTGGGAGATCAACTGATCCTCATGCTCAGCGAGAAACCTGACTCCGCCGCTTTCGCCGCCTCGAAGCAGCATTACTTCGAACTGCTGGAGGAAGGCATCGCCCAGGAACCAGCGCAGTCCACAGACGAGTACGGTTTCAGAAAAGCCAAGGCCGACTACGAGCGCTTTATCCAGGCTTATGAAACATCCCCGGACTCGTCGAATGTGCTCGGCAGCCACGGCAATCTGACGGAAAAGTTCAACGCGCTACGCAATGGCCTGATCGCCGAGCACAAGCGCGCACTGGATAACATCAACGATACCGAGCGGCAGACCCGGGAGCAGGCGCTGCTGATTGCCGGGTTGCTTGGCCTGGTGGGGCTGGCGGTGCTGATCGTCGGCTTCGTGACCGCGCAGGCCATCGCCCGGCGCTTCGGGGAGCCCATCGAGGCTTTGGCCAAGGCGGCGGACAATATCGGCCAGGGCAATTACGATGTCACCCTGCCGATCTCTTCGGCGGTGGAGCTGAACCAACTGACCCGGCGTTTCGGGATCATGGCCCAAGCGCTGCGTGAGCATCAGGCCACTAACGTCGATGAACTGCTGGCCGGTCAGCAGCGTTTGCAGGCCGTGCTCGACAGCATTGACGACGGACTGCTGATGATTGACCGTCAGGGTCATCTGGAACACCTTAACCCTGTGGCCCAGCGTCAGCTGGGCTGGGAATCCGATCGTCTGGGTCTAGGGTTGGGCACGGCGATGGAGCGCCCCGAACTCGATGAGCAGCTACAACTGGTGCTGCGCGGCGGCACGCTGGAGCGGGTGCCGGAGGACCTGAGCATCGAAGTCGATGGCGAGTCGCGACTACTGACCTATAGCCTCACCCCGGTAAGCCATACCCAGGGACATATTCTCGGTGCCGTGATGGTGCTGCATGACGTCACGGAACAGCGTGCCTTCGAACGGGTACGCAGTGAATTTGTATTGCGCGCCTCCCATGAGTTGCGCACACCGGTTACCGGCATGCACATGGCTTTCGGATTGTTCCGCGAGCGCGCTCACTTTGCCCCGGATTCCCGGGAAGCCGACCTGCTCGATACCGTGAATGAACAGATGCAGCGGCTGATGCAGTTGATCAATGACCTGCTGAATTTCTCCCGCTACCAGAACGGTTTGCAGAAACTCACCCTGGCGCCATGTTCCATCGAAGCATTGCTGGAACAGGCTCAATCGCGCTTTGCCAAATCGGCCGAAGAGAAGGAAATCAGTCTGCTGGTGGAAGTGCAGGGGCCTTTGCCGCGGTTACAGGCCGACCGGCCACAACTGGACCGGGTACTCGACAACTTGCTCGACAATGCCTTGCGTCACACCGGCGCCGGCGGACGGATACGCTTGCAGGCCCGGCGCCACGGCGACCGGGTCATCATCAGTGTCGAGGACAACGGCGAAGGCATCGCTTACGGTCAACAGGGGCGGATCTTCGAGCCGTTCGTACAAGTCGGACGCAAGAAGGGAGGAGCCGGGCTCGGCCTGGCCTTGTGCAAGGAAATCGTGCAATTGCATGGCGGGCGCATGGGCGTCTACTCCCGGCCGGGGCAAGGTACTCAGTTCTACATGGCGCTGGCCGTTTAGCTCACCTTCACGCCTTGTCATCCAGACGTCGGCCAGCGCCCGCCCGGCGTCGGCCCTGGGTGATCAACTCAATGAACTGCACGGCGCTCAGCGCGCGGGCGAACAGCCACCCCTGGCCGAACTTCACGCCTTCACTGCTGAGGAATTCGGCCTGGGCCTCATGTTCGATGCCTTCGGCAATCACCTTCAGATGCAGCGACTGGGCCATGTGAATGATGTGCGGGGCCACACCACTGCTTGCGGCGTCATGGCCCAACGCATCGATGAACGCCTTGTCGATTTTCAGGCAATCCACCGGCAGGGTTTGCAAATAGGCGAGGCTGCAATAGCCGGTGCCGAAGTCATCGATCAGCACCTGGTGCCCGACATCCCGCAACGATTGCAGGTTTTCCCGGGCCACCACTACATCCACCAGCCCGCGCTCGGTGACCTCAAAGGCAATTTGCTGCGCAGCGACACGGTGCAGGGTCAGCAACCGCGCCATCACCTGACCAATCCGCGGAACCATCACATCACACGCCGCGAGATTGACCGAGATGTACAGTTGCGGGTTGGCACGCAGCAACTGGCCGAGTTGCTCGAGCAGGCGTTGCAGGACGAAGTCTGTCATCTGGCGAATCTGCCCGGTGTTCTCCGCCATCGGAATGAACAGGTCGGGACTGGTCAGAGTACCGTCCGGCCTGCGCCAGCGTAGCAGCGCTTCAGCCCCGACACAGTTGCGGCTATCGAGGTCGAAGATCGGTTGATACAGCACCTGCAACTCGCCACGGCGAATCGCGCCGGTCAGTTCGGCATCCAGCGACTGCCGCTGGCGCACCAGCAGGAACACCAGGAACCCAACGCATATGCCCAGCGCAAGGCTGGCCGGCAGCAGCCACCACCAGACCGTCGGGATATGCACGCCGTTACGCGGGCTGATCAACACCAATTGATATTCCGGGTTGTCGGTGGGCATGCGGTATATCAGGCGTGTCTGGGTTATCTGCAGAGCATCACGGTTTCTCGGTGGCCAGGCCTCGGTCGGCGGCCAGGCTTGAGAAGCGCCCAGCACCGGAATCGCGCGCGCGCCATGGTCAAGGACCACCAGCAGACTGCTGCCTGGCGACAGGTCGACCATATCGGTCAAATGCCCGCGAGAGGTCGCAACCCGGAAATTCCCGCGCCCGAGCATCAGCGCGGCGCGGTTTTCGTCGGGTTCGGTGGTGGTGTTGAGCCAATAGCTGTAAGTCGGGCCTTTGATGTCTGGCGATCGACTCAGCGACAGCCCTTCCTGGCGAGGGCGATTGGAACAGATTCGCGAGGAGTCCATGTAGGCGGCTTCGTAGACGAAGCGATAATTGAACGTAACCTGTTGCAAGGTCGCGATCATTTCCGCATCGCAGCCGCGCAACGGCTGCGCCTCAAGGTCGTCAAGGCTTTCGCGTAGTTGCCCGAAGAGCTGTTCCAGGCGGGCGAGGAAGCGCTCACCCTGAGCATTCATTTCTTCGCTTTCGTTTTGCTCGATCTGGTGAATGGCGACGAACAGGCTGCCGGCCATCAGTAACGTTGCGCTCAAGACAGCAGACATCAGCCCCAGAAACCAGGGGCGATGGAACCAACTACGGAAAGTCTCTCGAGCAGCAGGCATGGTGTAATATCCGAAGTATTACCAATGAGTTATAGCTGCTGATTGGGAAAACGCCCGCACCGTCGGGCGGCGTCATTATTTTGTCTGATTCAACACCAAAAGTAGCGCTGCAGTTTGCGCATCCGGAGTGCCATCGAAGCGCGCCGGACGGAAATGCATCTGGAATGCCGCTATCACATGCCGTGTCGCGACATCGAGCTCGCCGGTTTGTGGCGAGGCATAACCCAGTCGGGCCAATTGAGCCTGAAACCAGCTGATGCCCGGCAACTGTCCGGCGAACCGCATTTGCTGCCGCGCCACCGACTGTTCGTTCGGCCAGATGCCCAGGCCTTCGGCGGCCAGACGCTTCCAGGGGAACAGCGGCCCCGGGTCCAGCTTGCGCAATGGCGCAATATCGCTATGGCCAATGATGTCGCGAGGCCTTATGCCATGGCGTTTGCTGATGTCCTTGAGCAATACGATCAAGGACTGGACCTGATCTTCGGTGTAGGGGTACCACACGCGTCCGGTCGGGGTGTCCTCGAAGCCCGGGTTGACGATTTCGATACCGATGGAACTGGAATTCAGCCAGGTCCGGCCATTCCACTCGCTCTCGCCGGCGTGCCAGGCCCGCACATTTTCATCCATCAGCTTGTAGATGGTGGCGCCCTTGTCGTCGCCGATCAGGTAATGGCTGCTGACTTCACCGTGGGTCAGCAGTTGCAACGAACGCTCCAGCGAGGCGTTGGTGTAATGCACCACCACGAACTGCACACGGCTGTCGTAATTGACTGAGGGATGACTGGTGTCAAAACGGGGACCGCTGGCGCAGCCGGCCAGCAGAATCAGTGACGCGATCAGAGCAAAATATTTCATGGCGAAGGCAGTACACACAAGACGATAACGCAACAGTGTAACGTAATGCCTGGCGGGCTGACGGCAATCGAACAAAATGGAACAATTGACGATCAGCCCGGCTCCACGCGGTTGCGTCCGGCATTTTTTGCGCGATACAGCGCCTGATCGGCTCTTTTAAGCGCTTGATCGCCGTGCTCTCCCGGCCTGAACGCCGTCATTCCGATAGACACGGTGATGGTCACCGGCTCTCCCTTGAAATGGAACGGACAGGCCTCAATCGAGGCACGCAAGCTTTCCAGCAACTTCAGCCCCGCCGCCGGCACCGTGGATGGCATTAACAGCACAAACTCTTCGCCGCCAAACCGCGCAATGAAATCCGTCCCGCGTAGACGCTTGCGCAACACACTGGCGATGATTTTCAGCACTTTGTCACCAGCCAGGTGCCCATAGTTATCATTGATACGCTTGAAATGATCGAGGTCGAGCATGGCCAGCAGCAGCGTGTTGCCATGTTGCCGCCATTGTGTGACGTCATGATCCAGGCGCTCGCTCCAGGCCGCGCGGTTGGGCAGACCGGTCAACGGGTCGACCAATGCCTTCTGACGCTGCTCTTCAAGGTGCTCACGGTAACCCTGGGCCTCCTGCTCCATATGGGCAACCCGCTCAGCCAGGCTGTGCAAGCGCGTAGCGACCTCCTGCTCGCGCTCATCACGCTGTTTCTGGTGCTGGTCCATGGTGCCCAGCAAGCCTTCGAGATGGTTTTCCAGGACGTGCTTGAGATCTTCCAGGTCCGCGGCTTCCTGCATGCTGCTTTGCAAGCCATCGACCTGCTCGCGGATCTGCGTGTCCATCTGTCGCGCAGCCGAACGGTTGTCGGCGTGCCCTGCGGTGGCGGCCTGCAAGTTGCTCTGGAACGACTCGAGGCGCTCGTTCAATCGTTGCAGATAGGCTTCGAACTCATGCTGACCGCTGTCGGTAATGGCCAGCATCAACGTGGCAAAGTCGTCGAGGATCGGCAGCAATTCGTACCAGTTCAAACCGTTTTTCAGACGATCACGCATGGATTCGGCTTGCGGACGATAACGTTCGGGCAATGTCAGGTCTTCGAGCAGCCCTAGCAACGTGTCTTCGATGTGACCGGCCACGGAACTGTAGGAGGGCTCGGGGGAGTCCGGGAGTGCGTAGAGAATGTCATGTTCGGATGGCGCCTGATCGGTGGCGACCACGCCCTCCGTCGGAATCGGAGGCAAGGGCGAGTTATCCGGCGATGCTTGCGCGGTCAGCTCGTCGGGGTTTGGTTCCGACTCAGAAGGCGTCACGAAGGTTTGCGGAGCGGGTTGCTCGGCCGATTCGATTTCTGTCGCGGCTGCACTGGTTGGTTGAGGCTCCGCGGCCGGGGGTGCAAAAGCCACGGCTGGCTCAGTCGGCGCGGACTCGTCCTCAGCTCGCTCAACAGCGGATACCTCGCAGGTTGCTGGCTCAATCACGACCGGGGCCGACTCGATAATCGCCGCAGGGCTCTCGGCTACAGTGGCAGCCAGCACAGGAGAAGTAACCGTTGAGGCCGCCGTCTCCTCCACTTCACGACCGCCGAACAACCGTTGCAGCAAGCCAGGCCGATCGGGTTCCGCCGGGGCTTCCAGCTGGCTAAGGGCCTTGCCTTGCAAGCCGCTCAACTCGCTGAGCAGCAAGGGTATCTCACGTGCCTGACTGACCCGCGCCTCCAGTTGCCTGGCAAAACTCTTGAGTGGCCGGCTCACATCCCGTGGCAGCGGCAATGTTTGCAACTGGGTGACCAGTGCAGTCAGGGCGGCACTGGTCTGGCTGACCCGGGTTTCCCGACGCTGTTCAGAGTCGAGCACGGCTTTTTCCAGGCGTGGAATCAGCGCGGCCAGGCCGGCGTCCATGTCGTCGGTACGCACGACCTCACGCATTTCCTTCATGCATTGGTCAACGGCGCGGTCAGTACCTTCCGCCGCCAGGGTGCTGCGCACCAGCCCACGACGCAGCAAGTCGAGCCGTGCGTCCCAGCGACGTTCGAGCTTTTCCTGTTGTTCGATGCTTTTGAGGTATTTCTCTTTCCAGCGCTGTGCTTCGTCGCTCATTCAGAGGTTCCGCGAAGGGCAGGACTCAACGCGGGAATTGCATCGGCCGTGAGCGAACCCGGCAAACGAATCTCTACCGCGACTGGCAGGTGATCGGAAATGGGCTGTGCCAGTACCTCGACCTTTTCCAGGGTCAGGCTCGGGCTCAGCAGGATATGGTCCAGACAGCGCTGCGGGCGCCAACTGGGAAACGTCGCTTCCAGTTGCGGCGCAAGCAGGCCGAGATCGCGCAACGCGGAGTTTTGCAGCAGGTCACTGGCATGGGTGTTCATGTCGCCCATCAGTACCCGATGCTTGTAGTCGCCAATCAACTCGCGGATGTAGGCCAGTTGCAGGCTGCGCGCCCGGGCGCCCAACGCCAGGTGCATCATGACCACCACCAGCGCTTCCGGGCCTTCGCCGAACCGTACCAGAATGGCTCCGCGACCTTTTGGCCCCGGCAACGGATGATCTTCAATGGCCCACGGGCGCAATCGACTGAGCACGCCATTGCTGTGCTGGGCCAGGCGACCAAGGTTGCGATTGAGTTGTTGATACCAGTAGGGGAAGGCGCCGAGCTGGGCCAGGTGTTCGACTTGATTGACGTAGCCTGACCGCAGGCTGCCGCCATCGGCTTCCTGCAAGGCGACCAGATCGAAATCGCCCAGCAGATTGCCGATTTTCTGCAGATTGTCGGCACGCCCGTTATGCGGCAGCAGGTGCTGCCAGCCCCGGGTCAGGTAATGCCGATAACGCTCGGTACTGATGCCGACCTGGATATTGAAGCTGAGCAAGCGCAGACGACTGTCTACGGGCAGGCCCGTAGACTCCAGATGATGCTCGTTGACCCGCGGATCATGCCGGCCAACGACGCGTTCGGTACCCCATCGGCGCATGGCAGCGACTGCCCTTAGTTGGCGGCAGCCTTGTTAGCCGCTCGCTCTTTGTCGATCAGTTTGTCGGCCAGTTGCAGGGCCTGTTCGGCACCGCCGGCGGAACCCACGTCAAAGCGGTACTTGCCATTGACGATCATGGTTGGAACGCCGGAGATTTCGTACTTCTTGGCCAGCTCACGAGCCTTGACGATCTGCCCCTTGATAGCGAAAGAGTCGAAAGTCGCAAGGAACTTGTCCTTGTCCACGCCTTGGGTAGCGAGGAAGTCGGCCATGTCGTTCTTGTCGGTCAGTTTCTTGTGTTCTTTCTGAATGGCATTGAATACCGCGGCGTGAACATTGTGCTCGACACCCATGGCTTCAAGGGTCAGGAACATCTGACCGTGAGCGTCCCACGGGCCACCGAACATGGCTGGAATGCGCACGAAGTTCACGTCCGAAGGCAGCTTCTCGACCCACGGATTGATCACTGGCTCGAAGGCGAAGCAATGCGGGCAGCCGTACCAGAACAGCTCTACCACTTCGATCTTGCCAGGCACGGCGACCGGAACAGGGTTGGTCAGTTCGACATAAGGTGCGGCGGGGGCGTCAGCGGCCTGGGCAGTCATGCCGAACAGGCTGGCAGCGGCAAAAACGGCGCTGATGATCAGATTACGCATGCTTCACTCCTGGACAAATTTTATCGCCTCGCGCGACTTGTTATCGGACAGATCCTGGCGGGCTTGAGTTCTGTAGTGTAACGGCAGCAGCCACAAAAAAGGGCGGCCAAGGCCACCCTTTTTATACTTGCTGTCGCGGATTAATCGAGCGTTAACGTTGCAGGCGACAAGCACCCTGTTCAACGCCCGATCCGTCGGCCTTAGTGCAGGCCTTGAATGTAGCTGGACACCGCGGCGATGTCTTCGTCGCTCAGTTTCTTGGCAATGGTCTGCATGGTTTTGGCATCGCCGTCGTTGGTGCGGCCGCCTTCTTCCTTGCGGAAGTCGGTCAGTTGCTTGGCGATGTATTGAGCGTGCTGGCCGCCGAGGTGCGGGAAACCGGCAGCCGTGTTACCTGCGCCATTTGGCGAATGACACCCGGTGCAGGCTGGCATCCCCTTGGCCAGGTCGCCGCCACGGAACAGGGCTTCACCGCGAGCGACAACTTTCGGATCGGCGGCACCGACGCTGCCTTTCTGGCTGGCGAAGTAAGCGGCGATATCCGCCAGGTCCTGATCGCTCAGGTTGGTCAGCAGACCGGTCATTTCCAGAACGGTGCGTTTGCCCGACTTGATGTCGTGCAATTGCTTGGTCAGGTAACGTTCGCCCTGACCCGCCAGTTTTGGAAAGTTTGGCGCCATGCTGTTGCCATCCGGGCCGTGGCAGGCGCCACAGACGGCGGCTTTGGCCTGGCCGGCTTTTGCATCACCCGGTTGTACTGCCTCACCTGCAGCATGGGCCATGCCGGAGATGCCCACGGTCAACAGCAGACTCACGATCAATTTCTTCATCAGCTAATCCAACTACGGCTAAGGGTTAAGAGTTATGGACCGGGCTTACTCGCTCATCCAAAGGATGATGGCTTGGTAATCCTCGGCACTGCAGTCCATGCACAAACCACGCGGCGGCATCGCCTTGAAACCCTGGGTCACGTGTTGCACCAGCGTCTCCATACCTTTCGCCAACCTCGGCGTCCAGGCTTCCTGATCGCCTTTTTTCGGCGCCATGGGGAGTTGGCCGGAATGACAGGCACCACAAACACGGTTGTACACAGCTTGCGGATCCTGTGTAGCCTGAGCGCTGTAAAGCGGCATCAAGACACCGGCAGCTAGCAGCCATTTCGTCATAAAACGACCTTTTCAGGGTTGAGAGCGTGCTGCGTTCTAGTGCGCAATCAAGGCCTGTCGCTCTCGTGAACTTCATCCTACGCTGGGACAAAGCGCACACAAAATCTGCGGCATTATATACTGACGTCACTGAAACGGAAGCGACACTGCTTGCCGCACCCATTCCTGGCGCCGCCCACATCGGAAATCCCATGCAACTCAAGAATCCCATCCTCGGTCTGTGCCAACAGTCCACCTTCATGCTCAGCGCCGCCAAAGTCGACCAATGTCCGGATGACGAGGGCTTCGAAGTCGCCTTCGCCGGGCGTTCCAACGCCGGCAAGTCGAGTGCCCTGAACACCCTGACCCACGCCAGCCTGGCGCGCACCTCGAAAACCCCGGGACGCACGCAACTGTTGAATTTCTTCAAGCTAGACGATGAACGCCGTCTGGTCGACCTGCCAGGCTACGGTTATGCAAAAGTACCGATCCCGCTCAAGCAACACTGGCAGCGTCACCTGGAGGCGTACCTGGGTGGTCGCGAGAGTTTGAAAGGTCTGATCCTGATGATGGACATCCGCCATCCGATGACCGATTTCGACCTGCTGATGCTCGACTGGGCCGTGGCTGCCGGCATGCCGATGCACATTCTGCTGACCAAAGCGGACAAACTGACCTATGGCGCGGCCAAGAACACGCTGCTCAAGGTTCAGGCAGAAATCCGCAAGGGCTGGGGTGATCTGGTGACAATCCAGCTGTTTTCGGCCCCGAAACGCATGGGCCTGGAGGATGCCTACACCGTACTGGCTGGATGGATGGAGCTGGCGGACAAGGGTGCCGAAGTAGAGGCCCAGTAAGTGCCGGGAAAACTGCCTGCGTGCGCCACAGGCAGTTTTCTCGAGGCAAAAAAAACCCCGGACTTCATATGGGGAGGGAGAAGTTCCGGGGTTCAAGCTCTAGACCGCTAGGGCGGGGTCCAGATATCTGCCAACACTTAACACAACATAGGAGCATCGAAGGGCTTCACCAGCCATTCAGTAACTCTGAGTGGTGGCTCACAAGATTAGTTCAGATTTTTTTCAAATAGCTTTGAAATAACTATAAGCGCCTTCCGGACTAAGCGATTTGCGCCCTTCTGCCGCGGCACTATGCCGCAGCAGAACACGACAATTCTCTGTAGGAGCGAGCTTGCTCCGGGCGGCGTTCCGACGATGGAATTTCAGTCGAAATCGATGTGTCTGACACTCCATCGCGAGCGAGCTCGCTCCTACAAGAAGGCTCAGTGAGCCTCATCCCAGTTATTTCCGACCCCCACTTCGACCAGCAACGGGACATCCAGTTTCGCGGCCTCGCTCATGTGCACGCGAATTTCATCGCGAACCTGGTCGACCAGGTCTTCACGCACCTCAAGCACCAGTTCATCGTGCACCTGCAAAATGACTTTGGCGTCGAGGCCAGACGCGGTCAGCCAGTTATCCACTGCAACCATGGCTTTCTTGATGATGTCCGCAGCGGTGCCTTGCATCGGTGCGTTGATCGCCGTGCGTTCCGCGGCGGCGCGCTCTTGCGGCTTGTTGGAGTTGATATCCGGCAGGTACAGGCGACGGCCGAAGAGTGTCTCCACGTAACCTTGTTCCGCCGCCTGCGCACGGGTGCGCTCCATGTACTGGCGAACGCCGGGATATCGGGTGAAGTAGGTATCGATGTAGGCCTTGGCGGTCTTGGTGTCGACACCGATGTCCTTACCGAGCTTCTGCGCGCCCATGCCGTAGATCAGGCCGAAGTTGATCGCCTTGGCGCTGCGGCGCTGGTCGGAGGTAACGTCCGCCAGTTCGACCTTGAACACTTCGGCGGCGGTCGCGGTGTGCACGTCCAGATTGTGGCGGAAGGCGTTCATCAGCCCTTCGTCCCGGGAAAGGTGCGCCATGATCCGCAGTTCGATCTGCGAATAGTCCGCCGCCAGCAGCTTGTAACCTGCCGGGGCCACGAAGGCCTGGCGAATGCGACGCCCTTCGGCGGTGCGTACCGGAATGTTCTGCAGGTTCGGATCGCTGGAGGACAGCCGCCCGGTGGACGCCACTGCCTGGTGGTACGAGGTATGGATCCGCCCGGTACGCGGGTTGATCTGCTCCGGCAGACGGTCTGTGTAAGTGCTTTTCAGCTTACTCATGGTGCGGTATTCCATGAGCACTTTGGGCAATCGATAGTCGTCTTCAGCCAGTTTGGCCAGCACCTCTTCGGCGGTGGACGGCTGGCCCTTGGCGGTTTTCTTCAATACCGGCAAGCCAAGCTTTTCGTAAAGGATCACGCCCAGTTGCTTGGGCGAACCGAGGTTGAATTCCTCGCCGGCAATTTCGAAGGCTTCACGCTCCAGCGCCACCATCTTGTCGCCCAGCTCGATGCTTTGCACACCCAGCAGGGTGGCGTCGACAAAAGCGCCCTGGCGCTCGATACGCGCCAGCACCGGCACCAGCGGCATTTCGATGTCGGTCAGCACGCTGGCCAGACTTGGAATGGCCGACAGTTTTTCGAACAGGGTCTGGTGCAGACGCAAGGTGATATCCGCATCTTCAGCGGCGTAAGGCCCGGCCTGCTCCAGGGCGATCTGATCGAACGTCAGCTGTTTCACGCCTTTGCCGGCGATGTCCTGGAAACTCACCGTGGTGTGGTCCAGATACTTCTGCGCCAGGCTGTCCATGTCATGGCGCGTGGCCGTGGAGTTGAGCACGTAGGACTCGAGCATGGTGTCGAAGGCGATGCCGCGTACGGTAATGCCATTGTCCTGATCGCCGCCGATGGCGCAGTTGGCCAGGATGTTCATGTCGAACTTGGCGTGCTGGCCGACCTTGAGTTTGTTCGGGTCCTCCAGAATCGGCTTGAGCGCACGCAGGACAGTGTCGCGGTCCAGCTGTTGCGGCACGCCGATGTAGGAATGGGTCAACGGGATGTAGGCTGCTTCGTTGGCCTGAACCGCGAATGACAGGCCCACCAGTCGTGCCTGCTGCGCATCGATGCCGGTGGTTTCGGTGTCGAAGGCAAACAGTTTGGCGTTTTTCAGTTTTTCCAGCCAGGCATCGAACCGCGTCTGATCGAGGATGGTTTCATAGGCAGCTTCAGCAGCAGCGGCCGGTGCTTCGGGCTCTGGTTCGCTGAACAGATCGCCGGCCGGTGCAGGCTCGGCGGCAGCGCTCAGTTCCAGCCGTTTGGCGTCGCGATCAAGGTCGTTCAGCCAGCTCTTGAATTCCAGCAGGGTGTACAGCTCGTAGAGTTTGGCCGGATCTTCAGGACCCATTTGCAAGTCGTCAAGCCCAACGTCCAGCGGCACATCGATCTTGATGGTCGCCAGCTGATAGGAAAGGAATGCCATCTCCTTGTGCTCTTCAAGCTTGGCCGGCAGGTTCTTGGCGCCACGAATCGGCAGGGTAGGCACGATGTCGAGTTGCGCATAGAGTTCGGTCAGGCCGCCGTTCACACCCACCAGCAGGCCGGACGCGGTCTTGGGACCGATACCCGGAACACCCGGAATGTTATCGGACGAATCGCCCATGAGCGCCAGATAATCGATGATCTGCTCGGGAGCGACGCCGAATTTCTCCTTCACGCCCTCCACATCCATGCTGCTACCGGTCATGGTATTGACCAAGGTAATGTGACCGTCGACCAGTTGCGCCATGTCCTTGTCACCGGTGGAGATGATCACCGGACGATCCGCCGCCGCGCTGCTGCGGGCCAGAGTGCCGATCACGTCATCGGCCTCGACGCCTTCGACGCACAGCAGCGGGAAGCCCAGGGCGATCACGCTCTGGTGCAGCGGCTCGATCTGCACGCGCATGTCGTCAGGCATGCTCGGACGGTTGGCCTTGTATTGGGCGTACATGTCATCGCGAAAAGTCCCACCCTTGGCGTCGAACACCACGGCGAACGGACTGTCCGGATACTGCTTGCGCAGGCTCTTGAGCATGTTCAAGACGCCCTTGACCGCGCCGGTCGGCAGGCCTTTGGACGTGGTCAGCGGCGGCAGCGCGTGAAAGGCGCGGTACAGGTAAGAAGAACCGTCCACCAGGACGAGGGGGGCTTGGCTCATGAGCAGGATCAACCTTTTCGGCGGGTCCGGCGCTAGAATAGCGGGACCGTTGACGACAAAGGGACAAGGTTATCATGCGCACACTAAATCGCCTGTTGCTGGCTGGATTGTTTGCAATCGCACCATTGGCCGTCATGGCAGCGGACGATGCGCCGACACCGGAGCCGGAAGTCACGATCCGCACGGAAGGGGACAAGCTCATTCAGGAATATCGCCAAAACGGCTTCCTGTATGCGATCAAAGTCACGCCCAAAGTCGGCAAGCCGTATTTCCTGGTGCGCGCGGATGGCTCGGAGGGAAACTTCATCCGCTCCGACTACCCGGATATGCTGATTCCGGCGTGGGAAATTTTTAAGTGGTAAGTCGTCCCTAACTTTAATCGGCGCTGGCTCAACAGCGGCGCCCGTACTGGCAGCTTAAACATGTCTGTGTTCACTCCCCTGGCTCGGCCCGAGCTGGAAGCTTTTCTCGCCCCTTATGGCCTCGGCCGCCTGCTTGATTTCCAGGGGATTGCCGCCGGTAGCGAAAACACCAATTTCTTTATCAGCCTGGAGCAGGGCGAGTTTGTCCTGACCCTGGTCGAGCGCGGTCCGGTTCAGGAAATGCCGTTCTTCATCGAACTGCTCGACGTGCTGCACGGCGCTGACCTGCCGGTGCCTTACGCCTTGCGCACCACCGACGGTGTGGCCTTGCGCGAACTGGCGGGTAAACCGGCGTTGCTGCAACCGCGCCTGGCCGGCAAGCACATCAAGCAAGCCAACGCGCAGCATTGTGCGCAGGTCGGTGAGTTGCTCGGCCATCTGCACCTGGCAACCCAGGCCAACATGATCAAGCGCAAAACCGATCGCGGCCTGGACTGGATGCTGGAAGAAGGCACGCAGTTCCTCTCGCACCTCGGCACCGAGCAGAAAGACCTGCTGCAACGGGCGCTGGAAGAAATCACCCGGCAAAAGGAAAAAATCCTGGCACTGCCGCGGGCAAATATTCACGCCGACCTGTTCCGCGACAACGCGATGTTCGAAGGCACGCACCTGACCGGGCTGATCGACTTCTACAACGCCTGCTCCGGACCGATGCTCTACGACGTGGCGATTGCCTTGAACGACTGGTGCTCGGACGACGATGGCGTGCTCGATGGACCGCGAGCGCGGGCCTTGCTGGGCGCTTACGCGGCCTTGCGACCGTTCACCGCTGCCGAAGCCGAGTTGTGGCCGACCATGCTGCGGGTGGCTTGCGTACGGTTCTGGTTGTCACGTTTGATCGCCGCGGAATCGTTCGCCGGGCAGGATGTGTTGATTCACGATCCGATGGAATTCCAGTTGCGCCTGGCGCAGCGGCAGACAGTCAATACGCCTCTGCCTTTCGCCCTTTAAAGCAAAAGATCGCAGCCTTCGGCAGCTCCTACGGACCGATGATGTAGGAGCTGCCGAAGGCTGCGATCTTTTTGTTTCAGCGGCTACAACGACTCCAGACACCCCGCCAGATCATTCCCCAACTTCTCCAGCACCTGCTCATACCCCTGGGCAGTCGCCGGCGTGTATCCGCCCAACGCATCCAGCTCAGCCAGTTTCACTGGCAAACCCGCCACCAAAGTTTCCGCCAGACGCGGGCGCAACGGCGGTTCGCTGAACACGCAAGTCTTGCCGACTTCTTGCAACCGCGCGCGCATCGCCGCGACATGCTGGGCACCGGGTTGCACTTCGGCCGCGACGCTGAACACACCCACGTGCTTGAGGCCGTAGGCGTCTTCGAAGTAGTCGAAAGCTTCGTGGAACACGAAGTAGGGCTTGCCCTGAACATCGGCCAGGCGTTTTTTCAGGCGCGCGTCCAACGCATCGAGGCGCTCGTCGAAGGCCTTCAAGTTGCTCTGATAGCGCGCGGCATTGTCAGGATCAGCGGCGCTCAGATCAGCCGCCATTTTCGTGGCGATGACCCGGGCGTTGACCGGCGACAGCCACAGGTGCGCATCCAGGCTGCCCGGGCGGTGATCGTGGTCATGCTCGTCGGCTTCTTCGGCGTGGGAGTGGCTATCTTCGGCGAAGCGGCGCAGTTTCATGCCCGGCAAATCCTGCACGGCGACGCTGGGCAGCGTACGACCATTGAGCACCCGTGGCAGGAAACCTTCCATGTCCGGGCCGATCCAGTACAGCAGGTCCACCGATTGCACCTTGCGCACGTCGGAAGGGCGCAACGCATAGTTATGCGGTGATGCTCCAGGTGGCAGCAGAACCTCGGGAATCGCCACACCGTCCTGCACCGCCGCGGCGATCAATTGCAGAGGCTTGATGCTGGTAAGGACCTTGACCTCGGCCTGCGCCGAACCGATCAGCAGAAAACTTGCGACAAATGCGACAAAGATAGAAAAAAGTCGGGACACGATGACCACTCGAAGAGGCGAGAACGGGTAACATAATAACGTCTCTCACAAAACTCGTCGCCGCTCATGCTAAAAACACCGATTGCCAGCCGCCCCCACGACCACTCACATTGCGTTCACAGCGCTTTGTCCGAGGCCGATGCCCTGTGCGCACGTCAAGGCCTGCGCCTGACCGCATTGCGCCGACGGGTGCTGGAACTGGTGTGGCAAAGCCACAAGCCCCTGGGGGCCTACGACATTCTCGCGGTCCTCAGCGAGCAGGACGGTCGCCGCGCCGCGCCGCCGACGGTGTACCGCGCGCTGGATTTCCTGCTGGAAAACGGCCTGGTCCATCGGATCTCCTCGCTCAACGCCTTCATCGGCTGCAATCACCCGGAACATGCTCACCAGGGGCAGTTCCTGATCTGTCGTGGGTGCCACGCCGCCATCGAGCTCGAACAAAAATCCATCAGCGACGCGATCATCGCCAGCGCCGGGGATGTCGGGTTTATCGTCGAAGGCCAGACCGTCGAAGTGATCGGTCTCTGCTCGGGTTGCCAGGGGGCTTGATGAGCAACGCGCTGATCCGTCTTGAGCAGGTTGCTGTCACGTTCGCCGGGCAACCGGTGCTGGACAACATCGAACTGAGCGTCGAACCGGGGCAGATCGTTACCCTGATCGGCCCCAACGGCGCCGGCAAGACCACACTGGTGCGTGCCGTGCTCGGCCTGTTGAAACCGGACAGCGGCAGCGTATGGCGCAAGCCGAAACTGCGGGTCGGTTACATGCCGCAAAAACTTCACGTCGATCCAACCCTCCCGCTATCGGTCCTGCGATTCTTGCGCCTGGTGCCGGGTGTGGACCGTGCGATGGTTTTGGCGGCACTCAAGGAAGTCGGTGCCGAACAGGTGATCGACAGCCCGGTGCAAAGCGTTTCCGGTGGCGAAATGCAACGCGTATTGCTGGCCCGGGCCTTGTTGCGCGAACCGCAACTGCTGGTGCTGGACGAACCGGTGCAGGGTGTCGATGTGGCCGGCCAGGCTGAGTTGTACAGCCTGATTACCCGACTGCGCGACCGTCACGGTTGCGGCGTGCTGATGGTCTCCCACGATTTGCATCTGGTGATGAGCACCACCGATCAGGTGGTTTGCCTCAATCGTCACGTCTGCTGTTCCGGCCATCCCGAACAGGTCAGCGGCGATCCGGCTTTCGTCGAGCTGTTCGGAAAAAACGCACAAAGCCTGGCGATTTATCACCACCATCACGACCACGCCCACGACTTGCATGGCTCGGTAGTCAAGGCGCCCGCGTCGGGCCAACCCCATGTTCACGGAGATAGCTGCAAGCATGGCTGATTTTCTGCTCTACGCCCTGCTTGCAGGCCTGGCCCTGGCCGTCGTTGCAGGCCCGCTGGGGTCTTTCGTGGTCTGGCGGCGCATGGCCTATTTTGGCGACACCCTGTCCCACGCAGCATTGCTCGGTGTGGCCCTGGGCTTTCTGCTGGATGTCAGCCCGACCGTTGCCGTCACCGTCGGCTGCTTGCTGTTGGCAGTGTTGCTGGTGACATTGCAACAACGCCAGCCGCTGGCATCCGACACACTTTTGGGAATTCTCGCACCCAGCACGCTGTCTCTGGGCCTGGTGGTACTAAGCTTCATGCACGAAGTGCGGATCGACCTGATGGCCTATCTGTTCGGCGACTTGCTGGCGATCAGTCCAACCGATCTGGCGTGGATTCTTGGCGGTAGCGCTGCGGTACTGGTCTTGCTGGTGACGTTGTGGCGCCCATTGCTGGCGATCACGGTGCATGAAGAACTGGCCAGGGTCGAAGGCCTGCCGGTGGCGGGATTGCGCCTGGCCCTTATGCTGTTGATCGCCGTGGTGATCGCCGTGGCGATGAAAATCGTCGGCGTGTTGTTGATCACTTCGTTGCTGATCATCCCCGCGGCTGCGGCGCAACGTCACGCCCGCTCGCCGGAGCAGATGGCACTGGGCGCGAGCCTGCTGGGCATACTCGCCGTGTGTGGCGGGCTGGCGCTGTCCTGGTTCAAGGACACCCCGGCCGGCCCGTCGATTGTAGTGACGGCCGCCGCGCTGTTTCTGCTGAGTTTTGTTCTGCCCCGTCGAGGGGTGTAGACTTGCTCGTTTTTTGCGCAAATAGAGAGTCGCAGGAATGAAGTCGTTCGCCTCCCGTTATCTGCTCCTTGTCGCATTTTCTTTGCTGCTGGGCGCCTGCCAAAGCACGCCACCGGCGGCCACCGAGGCCGCCGATGCGCGGGCCACGGCCATCGTACAGCTGGAACAAAACATCGCCAGCGATGAACTGGCTATTGCCGAAGACCAATTGGCAGCCCTGCAGGCCGAATCGCCCAACGATGCTTCCCTTGAGCAATACCAGCGGCAACTGGCCGAAGCCTATCTGCGCCGCAGCCAGATCGTGCTGCAAAAGGGTGATGTGGATGCCGCCGCGACCGCCTTGAGCCGTGCCCGCGCGTTGATGCCCAAGGCTCCGGCACTGACCGGCGGAGTCAACGGCTCGATTGCCCAGGCGCGCAAGGCCGAACTGGAAAAAGCCGAAGCCGCCCTCAAGGCTGCCGAAGCCAGGCCAAAAGCCAAGGTTATCGACCTGACGGCTGAAAGCACCACGGTCGTGCTGAATATCAACGATATGGGCAAACTGCGTCGCCAACTGGATGCCATTGCCGCCGATGTGGTGAACTTTCAATGCGACGTGAGCATTCAGGCACCGCGCACCAATGATTACCCTTGGCTGGCAAATTTGCTGACCAAACGGGTGAAGAAGCTCGATCCCGAGTTTGATCTGAAGCTTGAGCGGCAGATTTTACGCAGTGTTCCGGCGCAGATGGTTCTGAGTCCTCGCAAATCTTAAAAGCATCGTCGGAACGCCTCCCGGAGCAAGCTCGCTCCCACAGGGTTTCGGGTTGCCCACACATTTTGTGACCAACACTTCTCTACTGTGGGAGCGAGCTTGCTCGCGATGGCGGTCGCTCTAGCTCCGCAGATCTTCAGGCCAGAATCGCCTTGGCCTTCGCCTACCGGCCCCAAACCCGATGCTGCCCACCAGATCGGATTTGCCTTCGGCCTTGAGTGAGCCTCTTTAGCCGTTCCTTTTTTCAGACCTTTGATCGCGTTATTGCCAAATGACAGGACAAATGCGAAATAAATGCTAAGAACCTCTATACGGACAGGCTAAAATGCGCGCCCGGCTAACCGCTGATCCTTTTCTAACGCGCCCCACAAGGTTCGCTACGTGATCGAGTTTCAAAACGTCCATAAAACCTACCGCGTCGCCGGTAAGGAAATCCCCGCTCTGCATCCGACCAGTCTGACGATTGAGAACGGGCAGGTTTTCGGCTTGATCGGTCATTCCGGTGCAGGAAAAAGTACCCTGCTGCGTCTGATCAATCGCCTGGAAAACGCCAGTGGCGGCAAGATCACCGTCGACGGTGAAGAAGTCACCGCGCTCGACGCCAATGGCCTGCGCCGCTTCCGTCAGCAGGTCGGGATGATTTTCCAGCACTTCAACCTGCTGGCCTCCAAGACTGTCGCCGACAACGTCGCGCTGCCACTGACCCTGGCCGGCGAGCTGTCGCGCAGCGAGATCGAGTCGCGCGTGGCCGAGTTGCTGGCGCGGGTCGGCTTGTCCGACCACGCGAAAAAGTACCCGGCGCAATTGTCCGGCGGACAAAAGCAGCGTGTCGGCATTGCCCGCGCCCTGGCGACCAAGCCAAAAATCCTGCTGTGCGATGAAGCCACCAGCGCCCTTGACCCGCAAACCACCGCATCGGTGTTGCAGTTGCTGGCCGAGATCAATCGCGAGCTGAAACTGACCATCGTGTTGATCACCCACGAGATGGACGTGATCCGCCGGGTCTGCGACCAGGTGGCAGTGATGGACGCTGGCGTGATTGTCGAGCAAGGCTCGGTGGCCGAGGTGTTCCTGCATCCGAAGCACCCGACCACCAAGCGTTTTGTGCAGGAAGACGAGCAGATCGACGAAAGCGAACAGCGTGATGACTTCGCTCACGTGCCGGGTCGCATCGTGCGTCTGACCTTCCAGGGCGAAGCGACCTACGCGCCATTGTTGGGCACCGTCGCCCGGGAAACCGGTGTGGACTACAGCATCCTGGCCGGTCGTATCGACCGCATCAAAGAAGTCCCATACGGGCAACTGACCCTGGCCGTGACCGGCGGTGACATGGAAGCGGCCTTCGCCTGCTTCACCGCGGCCGACGTTCACATGGAGGTGCTGCGCTAATGGAAGCCCTGACAAGTTTCTTTGCCAATATCGACTGGTTCGAAATCTGGCTGGCCACCTGCGACACCCTGCTGATGCTCGGCGGTTCGCTGTTGTTCACCGTGCTGCTCGGCCTGCCATTGGGTGTGCTGCTGTTCCTGTGCAGTCCGCGCCAGTTGCTGGAAGCCAAAGGCGTCTACGCGATGTTGTCACTGGTGGTGAACGTTCTGCGTTCGCTGCCGTTCATCATCCTGTTGATCGTGATGATTCCGTTCACCGTGTTGATCACCGGCACATCCCTGGGTGTTGCCGGTGCGATCCCGCCGCTGGTGGTAGGTGCCACGCCGTTCTTCGCCCGTCTGGTGGAAACTGCCCTGCGTGAAGTGGATCGCGGCATCATCGAGGCGACCCAGGCCATGGGCGCGACCACGCGGCAGATCATCACCAATGCGTTGTTGCCAGAGGCTCGTCCGGGCATCTTCGCGGCGATTACGGTGACGGCCATTACACTGGTGTCCTACACGGCAATGGCCGGTGTCGTGGGCGCCGGTGGCCTGGGTGACCTGGCGATCCGCTTCGGTTACCAGCGCTTCCAGACCGATGTGATGGTGGTGACGGTGGTGTTGCTGCTGATACTGGTCCAGGTACTGCAAACCGTTGGCGACAAACTGGTTGTGCATTTCTCCCGTAAATAAGACATGAGCCGGCCATTCGCTGGCAGGCGCCGGAAACCGGCGCCGCACAAGGAGTTAGCTGAATGAAAAAACTACTCGTGGCCTTCGCGGCCGTTGCCGCGTTCTCTGCCCATGCGCAAACCCTGACCGTCGCGGCCACCCCGGTACCACACGCCGAGATCCTCGAATTCGTGAAGCCGGCCCTGGCCAAAGAAGGCGTGGACCTGAAGGTCAAGGTATTCACCGACTACATCCAGCCGAACGTGCAGGTCGCGGAAAAACGCCTGGATGCCAACTTCTTCCAGCACCAGCCGTACCTGGATGAGTTCAACAAGGCCAAGGGCACCCACCTGGTTTCCGTGGCCGGCGTGCACCTTGAGCCCCTGGGCGCTTACTCCAGCAAGTACAAGACCATTGCCGAACTGCCTGGCGGCGCCAACGTCGTGATCCCGAACGATGCCACCAACGGCGGCCGTGCGCTATTGCTGATGGCCAAGGCCGGGCTGATCAAGCTGAAGGATTCGAACAACATCCTGTCGACCGTCAAGGACATCACTGATAACACCAAGGACCTGAAAATCCGCGAACTGGAAGCCGCCACCATCCCGCGCGTGCTGACCCAGGTCGATCTGGCGCTGATCAACACCAACTACGCGCTGGAAGCCAAGCTCGATCCGTCCAAGGACGCGCTGTTCATCGAAGGCAGCGACTCGCCGTACGTGAACATCCTGGTGGCTCGTCCGGAGGACAAGGACAGCGAAGCGATGAAGAAGCTGGTGACTGCCCTGCACAGCCCGGAAGTGAAGGCCTTCATTCTCGAGAAGTACAAAGGTGCGGTAGTGCCGGCGTTCTGATCGACAAAATGCAACAAAAAAGGGGCGCATTCAATGCGCCCCTTTTTTGTGCCGGATGTCCGCCCCTTGTAGGAGCGAGCTTGCTCGCGAAAGTGTGTCAGCCACTGTGATGTCGACTGACACTCCATCGCGAGCAAGCTCGCTCCTACAGAGGGTTTGTGGCGCTTAGTTGCGTTTGAGCATCACCGGCAATTGCGCCACCAGCTTCGCATTATTCAACGGCGCGCGGATGAAGCCGCGCTGGGTGCCATCCGGGCCGATCACCGCGAGGTTGCCGCTATGGTCGACGGTGTAGTTCGGCTTGCTGGTGTCCGCCGGAATGTATGGAATGCTTACCGCGTTGGCGATCGTCTGCAGCTCTTCGGCCGACGCCGGGGTCAGGCCGATGAACTGCGGATCAAAGTAACCCAGGTACTGCTTGAGCTGCTTGGGCGTATCGCGATTGGGGTCGATGCTGACCAGCACGATCTGCAATTTATCCACAGCCTCAGGCGGCAGTTCACTTTTGATCTGTCGCAGCTGGGCGAGGGTGGTCGGGCAGATGTCCGGGCAGAAGGTGTAACCGAAGAACAGCAAGCTCCACTTGCCTTTCAATTCATTGATCGCGACCGGCTGGCCGTCCTGATTGGTCATCGTCACGTCCGGCAGATTACGGCTCTGCGGCAGCAAGATGATTCCGGCGTCGATCAACGCTGTCGGATCGCCCTGACTCTTCCCGGACAGCACCTTGTTGACGGTCAGGCCCAGGATCAGTGCGACCAGGGCGACGAGAATGAAGACGGTTTTCTGGGTTCGAGTCATAGGTTCAACAGTAAGTAGTGGTCTACGAGCAGGGCGATAAACAGCAAGAACAAGTAGTAAATAGAGTACTTGAACGTGTTGATCGCCGCGTGCGGCCGAGTGCCACGGTACAGCACTACGGCCCAATGCAGAAACCGCGCGCCCAGCCCGAGCGCACACGCCAGGTAGAGCGTGCCGCTCATGTGGATGACGTAAGGCATCAGGCTGACGGCGAGCAGCACGAAGGTATACAGCAGGATATGAACCTTGGTGTAGTGCACGCCATGGGTGACCGGCAGCATCGGGATGTCGGCCTTGGCGTACTCCTCCTTGCGATGGATCGCCAGTGCCCAGAAGTGCGGCGGGGTCCAGGCGAAGATGATCAGCACCAGCAGCAACGGTTCGGCGCTGACGTGACCGGTGGCGGCGGTCCAGCCAAGCAACGGCGGCGCCGCACCGGCCAGACCTCCGATGACAATGTTCTGCGGGGTCGCGCGCTTGAGAAATCCGGTGTAGATCACCGCGTAGCCGAGCAACGAGGCGAGGGTCAGCCACGCAGTCAGCGGGTTGGTAAACGTCAGCAACATGACTTGCCCGAGGGCCGCCAATACCAGCGCGAACGTCAGCGCGGCGGTCGGCGAAACCCGGCCTTCGGCAAGCGGCCGTTTGTGGGTGCGCGCCATGATTGCATCGATGCGCCGGTCAACCACATGATTGACCGCCGCTGCGCCACCGGCACATAAAGCGATGCCCAGGTTGCCGAAAATCAGCACCGTCCATGGCACGCCGGCACGGGTCGCCAGGAACATCCCCACCAGTGAAGTGATGAGCATCAGCACCACGACTTTGGGTTTGGTCAACTCCAGATAGTCACGCCAGATCGCCTGACTGGGACGTTCGCCGATCAGAATCGCCACGGCATCTCTCCTTTTATTGTTATGGGCCCGGCTGAGTGTTTACGCGGGCTGAAGTGCCAGCGCGTTGGCTGCTTGACCCGGACCAGACTGGTTCGGGCGTGGTAATTGACCAGCACCATGGTCAGCAACAGCGCCGCGCCGCCCGCGTTATGCGCGACGGCCACTGCCAGCGGCAGATGGAACAGCACGTTGCTGATGCCCAGGGTGATTTGTGCGCCAAGGGCGATCAGCACCAGGCCTGCCAGGCGCGTCATGCCGACAACCTTCAATTGCCAGGCCAGACCGAGCAACACCAGGGTGACCAGCAACGCACCGATGCGATGAGTCAGGTGAATGGCCGTACGGGCATCGCTGTCCAGTTGCCCGCCGAGATAGTTCGGACCGATGTGTTGGGTCAGGTGAAAGCCATTGGCGAAGTCGGCAGGCGGCAGCCATTGGCCGTGGCAAGTAGGAAAGTCGATACAGGCCACGGCGGCGTAATTGGAACTGACCCAGCCACCGAGGGCGATTTGCCCGATCACCAGCAGCAGTCCGGCCGTCGCCCAGTGCTGCAGGCGTCGCGGCACGGTCAGCGCCGGCAGTACGCCGGACAGGCGCAAGGTCAGCAGAAACAACAGGCTCAAGGTCGCGAAACCGCCCAGCAAATGCCCGGTAACCACCTGCGGCCAGAGCCTGAGCGTTACTGTCCACATGCCGAACGCGGCTTGGCCAAAAACCACCGCCAACAAAAACAACGGCAACTTCACCGGTTGTCCCGGATGACGGCGATGCAACCACGCGCGGCCGGCCAACACCGTGATCAATATCCCCAGCGTGCCGGCGAAGTAACGGTGGATCATCTCGTTCCAGCCCTTATGGGCCTCGACTGGAGTGTCCGGGAAATGCAATTGGGCATGGGCCAGCTGGACTTCGCTTTTCGGCACGCTGATGAAGCCGTAGCAGCCGGGCCAGTCCGGGCAGCCGAGGCCCGCGTGGGTCAGGCGGGTGTAGGCGCCGAGCAACACCACAATCAGTGCCAGCAAGGTGGCAAACAACGCGAGGCGAAATCCAGGTTTGGCCATGACGATGCCCTTATCCGATATTCGACAGTTTCAGCAGGTGACGCAGGTCGTTGAGCAGGTCCTTACCCTTCACCGACGGGTCATAGCGCAGCACCAGGTTGCCATGAGGGTCGATGATCCACAGGTGCGGTGCGTCATTGCTCTGAGCCCCTTTAGTGTAGGTCGGCAAGTCCAGCAAATAGCGTTGCAACTGCGGGTACTCGCGTTGAAGTTTAGTCTCGTAATCGCTGTTCAGCGTCTGCGCGGCGGCCAACGCATGGCTGGCGCGGGACGCATCGCGGCCAAGGCCGATCTGGATCTGCCGCGCCAGATACACCAGTTGCTGGCAGTCCACCGCACAATCCTTGGGCGCCGTTACCAGTATCTGCCAGCGATCCTCCTGAGCCTGCACGCCGATGTCGGCACGGGTCTGGCCGTTACCGATCAGTTCGCCGTGATAGCTGCGGCCCTCGGGCACCCAGAAATTCAGCTTGTACATGCCGGTGGCGAGGATCATCGGACCGATCACCCCGAGCAGGATCAGCAATAGTTGCAAGCGGCCCTTGCGCCGGTTCACCGACGGTTTCGCCTCAGACATGCTGGGTGGATTCATGGCCGCTCCCATGGTGTTTCTCCTTTGCGTTGTGCCAGCCGAGATAGAGATAAAGGCCGAACAGGGCGATCGTCATGGCGAACCACTGCACGGCATAAGCGATGTGTTTTTCCGGCCCCATGACCACCACCGGCCAGTCGGCCTGATAAGTGGCGGGGCCGGTTTCGGCGCGCACTTCGTAGGCAAAGCCTTCGCGGTTCAGTGCAGTCCAGAGTCTGGTTGGTTCAACGGCCGTAATCAGCTTTGGCCATGTCAACGTTGTGGGATCTGCGTGCAATTGGAACGTCGCACCAGGGGAGACGTAGACCCACGCGTCGAGGCTGACCACTTCAGTGGGTGTCTTGAATTGGGGTGGTGTGCGGCGCTCCGGCCACGGCAGCCAGCCGCGATTGACCAGCAGCCAAAGCCCGGTGGCCTGATCGTGAAACGGTTGCAACAGCTCGACACCAACCTTGCCGTTGCGTTGACTGTTGTCCAGCAGCAGGCTGTGTTCAGCATCGAACTGACCGTACAGGTGAACCCGACGGAAGGCCGGATCTGTCGTGTGTTGCAGTTCGGTGCTGGCCATCGGCTCGGCGGCCCGGCGCTCTGCGTAGGTTTGCAGCAGCGCGCTTTTCTCCGCGCCCCGGCTTAATTGCCAGAACCCCAAAGACACCAACAGCGGCAGCAACAGCGCCACCACCAGCGTTGGCACGATTCCCGGCCGAAAGCGCTTCATGGCGTCGCCAGAAAATTGGTCATCGCGATAGCTATACTCAAATGCATCGCCTCTCCCCCCGGAGTCTCACCATGCTCAAAGCAGCCATCGTCCTGATGCTGATTGCCACGGTCGTCAGCCTGTTCAGCGGCCTGTTCTTTCTGGTCAAGGACGACAGCCGCTCAAACCGCCTCGTCATTGCCTTGAGTGTTCGTGTAACCCTGGCCGTCATTACCCTTGGTTTGATTATCTGGGGCTTTTTCAGCGGCCAGTTGGCCTCCCACGTTCCGTGGTAGCTATAGGAGCGAGCAAGCTCGCGCCTATAGCACATAGACGAAAACGAACAGCCCGATCCACACCACATCCACGAAGTGCCAGTACCAGCTCGCCGCTTCGAAGCCGAACTGATGCTCGCTGTCGAAGTGCCCGCGCATGATCCGCATCAGCATCACGAACAGGATGATGGTGCCGATGGTCACGTGGGCGCCGTGGAACCCGGTGAGCATGAAGAATGTCGCGCCGTAGATGCCCGAGCCCAGGGTCAGACCCAGTTCGTGGTAGGCGTGAATGTACTCTTCGGCCTGGAAGGTGAGGAACGCACAGCCGAGCAATACGGTGAGCAACAGCCAGAGTTTCAGTGCGCCGCGATCGCCCTTTTTCAGGGCATGGTGGGCGATGGTCACGGTCACGCTGGAACTCACCAGCAACACGGTATTGAGCAACGGCAGGCCCCAGGGGCTGATGACCTCCTTGGGCGGTGGAAACAGTTTGGAGTCTGGGTTGCTCAGCAGCGGCCAGGTGAACTGGAAGTTCGGCCATAGCATGTGCGCAATGCCTTTGGCGCCTTCACCGCCGAGCGCCGGCCCGGAGATATGGCGGACATAAAACAGCGCGCCAAAAAACGCGATGAAGAACATCACCTCCGAGAAAATGAACCAGCTCATGCCCCAGCGGAACGAGCGATCCATCTGTGCGCTGTACAAACCACTGCGACTTTCCTTGATCACCGTGCCGAACCAGCCGAACAGCATGTAAGCCACCAACAGGCCACCGATGAAAAAGATCAGCGGCCCGTGGGATTCCGGACGCGCCGCTTTCAGATCGTTGAACCAGGTAGCCAGGCCGTACACGGTGGTGACCATGCCGAGCGTGGCGATGATCGGCCATTTGCTCTGGGCGGGAACGTAATAATGTTCATGAGTTGCCATTTATTGTTCTCCTTATCGGGCACGCTCAGCCGCCAGTGTTTACAGCTACCGGTGGATGTCGGGCGGTGATATCGAACAGCGTGTAAGACAGCGTCAGGTGCTTCACTTCCTTGGGCATGTCACGGTCAACGATGAAACGTACCGGCATCTCGATCCGTTGACCGGGCTGCAGCACTTGCTGGGTAAAGCAGAAACATTCGGTCTTGTGGAAGTACGCCGCCGCGGTGCTCGGCGCAATGCTCGGCACTGCTTGGGCGCTCATCGGCTTATCGGTGGGGTTGTGGGCGATGAAGATCATTTCGTTCACCGCCCCCGGATGAGCCACCAGTTCCTCGCCCTTGGGATAGAAGTCCCAGGGCATATCGGCAGTGTTGGTCGACAGAAACTGCACACGCACCTGCCGCGAGGTGTCGACCGTCTGCTCGCCCTCGTACTGCCCGGCGGTTTTGCCGTTAATGCCGAAGGCCTTGCACATCACGTCGTAGATCGGCACCAGTGCAAACCCGAACACAAACATCGCCACCACCACGGTCAGCAGGCGCGTGACCAGCTTCTTCATTGAAATTGAGTCAGCCATGGTTTCGAACCCCTACACCAAACCTTGTAGGAGCTGGCTTGCCAGCGAAAGCGCAATGTCTGACACACCGAGCCGCGGCTTTCGCTGGCAAGCCAGCTCCTACAGGGCGCGCGTTCATTTCACTTCCGGCGGCGTGGTGAAAGTGTGATACGGCGCCGGTGACGGGATGCTCCACTCCAGGCCTTCAGCCCCGTCCCACGGTTTGGCCGGTGCTGGGGGGCCGCCGCGAATGGTCTTGATCACGATGAACAGGAAGAAGATCTGCGTAGCGCCGAACATGAATGCACCGATCGACGACACCATGTTGAAGTCGGCGAATTGCAGGTTGTAGTCCGGAATCCGTCGCGGCATCCCCGCCAGCCCCACGAAGTGCATCGGGAAGAAGGCCATGTTCATGCCGATGAACGACAGCCAGAAATGCAGCTTGCCGAGGGTTTCGTCGTACATGTGGCCAGTCCATTTCGGCAGCCAGTAGTAGGCCGAAGCGAAGATCCCGAAGATCGCACCCGGCACCAGTACGTAGTGGAAGTGCGCAACCACGAAGTAGGTGTCCTGGTACTGGAAATCCGCCGGGGCGATGGCCAGCATCAACCCGGAGAACCCGCCGATGGAGAACAGGATCACGAACGCCACGGCAAACAGCATCGGCGTCTCGAACGTCAGCGAGCCTTGCCACATGGTGCTCGCCCAGTTGAACACCTTCACGCCGGTTGGCACCGCAATCAGCAGTGTGGCGTACATGAAGAACAGCTCGCCCACCAGCGGAATGCCAACCACGAACATGTGGTGCGCCCAGACGATGAACGACAGGAACGCGATACTCGCCGTGGCGTAGACCATCGAGGTGTAGCCGAACAATGGCTTGCGCGAAAAAGCCGGAATGATCGAGCTGACGGCACCAAAGGCCGGCAGGATCATGATGTACACCTCCGGGTGACCGAAAAACCAGAACACATGCTGGAACAGCACCGGGTCACCGCCACCGGCGGCGCTGAAGAAGCTGGTGCCGAAATGAATGTCCATCAGCATCATGGTCACGCAGCCCGCCAGTACCGGCATCACCGCAATCAACAGGAACGCGGTGATCAGCCAGGTCCAGACGAACAGCGGCATTTTCATCAACGTCATGCCGGGGGCGCGCAGGTTGAGGATCGTCGCGATCACGTTGATCGCCCCCATGATCGAACTGATCCCCATCAAGTGAATGGCGAAGATGAAGAAGGTCACGCTTTCCGGCGCGTAGGTCGTCGACAGCGGTGCATAGAAGGTCCAGCCGAAGTTCGGCCCGCCGCCGGCGGTGAACAGGGTCGATACCAGCAGCAGGAACGCTGCCGGCAACAGCCAGAAGCTGAAGTTGTTCATCCGCGGCAGGGCCATGTCCGGCGCACCGATCATCAGCGGAATCATCCAGTTGGCAAGGCCGACGAAAGCCGGCATCACTGCACCGAAGACCATCACCAGACCGTGCATGGTGGTCATCTGGTTGAAAAACTCCGGCTGGACGATTTGCAGCCCCGGCTGGAACAGTTCGGCACGGATCACCATGGCGAACGAGCCGCCAAGCAGGAACATGGAGAATGCAAACCACAGGTACAGCGTGCCAATGTCCTTGTGGTTGGTGGTCAGCACCCAGCGCATCAAGCCTTTGGCGGGGCCGTGGGCGTGGTCGGTGGCGGTATGAACATGTTCATCGACTACAGCAGTCATGTCCTGTCTCCTGCAAACAGATGGGCTGGGCAGGCCGGGGTGCATACCCCCGACCGGTTCCGTACGTGCGCAATAGACCGGGTCATTTGCTTTCCGCCTGTTTCAGCTCCAGTACTTCCTTAGGCGTGACCATGTCGCCTTTGTTGTTGCCCCAGGCATTACGTTCATAGGTCACGACCGCCGCGATATCGACTTCAGATAGTTGCTTGCCGAACGCCGCCATGGCGGTACCGGGCTTGCCGTGGAAGACAATGCTCAGGTGAGCATCTTTCGGTCCGGTGGCAATTTTCGAGCCCTTGAGCGCCGGGAACATCGGCGGCAGGCCCTGGCCTTCGGCCTGGTGACAGGCCACGCAGGTGGTGTGATAGACCTTGTCGCCGCGATCCTTGAGTTCGTCGAGCGTCCATTCCTTGCTGGTCAGCTCTTTGAGCTGCGCGGCCTCGACCTTGCGATCGGCCAGCCATTTTTCGTAATCGGCCTTTTCCTTGACCTCGACCACCGTCGGCATGAAGCCGTGATCCTTGCCGCACAACTCGGCGCACTGGCCACGGTAGATGCCGGGCTTGTCGATGCGGGTCCAGGCCTCATTGACGAACCCGGGAATCGCATCGCGCTTGACCGCGAAAGCCGGCACCCACCAGGAGTGGATCACGTCGGCAGAGGTCACCAGGAAGCGCACCTTGGTGCCGACCGGCAGCACCAATGGCTTGTCGACTTCGAGCAGGTAGTGCTCGCTCTTGGCTTCCTTGTTGTGGATTTGATCCTGGGGGGTGGTCAGGTTGCTGAAGAACTCGACGTCCTGGCCCAGGTATTTGTAATGCCACTTCCACTGGTAGCCGGTGATCTGGATATCGATCTCCGGCTCGCTGGCGTCGTACATCTTGATCAGGGTTGCGGTAGCGGGAACCGCCATGGCCACCAGGATCAGGAAGGGTACGATGGTCCAGAGGATTTCGACGGTGGTGCTTTCATGAAATTTGGCGGCCACCTGCCCGGTCGAGCGGCGGTGGAGAATCATCGACCAGAACATGGCACCAAAAACGATGATGCCGATCACCACACAGATCCAGAAAATGGTCATGTGCAGGTCGAATACTGCGTGACTGATTTCAGTCGCTCCAGGCGCCATATTCACAGTCCAGGCCGCTTGCGCCTGACTGAAAATCGACCACAACAGGAGGCCCATCCAGACATGTGGATGTCGCATCATTGCGGGTTCCCCTTATCGTTCTTGTTATCCCGCCGGCTTTCACCTGCGGCAAGGGAGCGGCTGCATCAGACTACGAACTTGAATCGCCGGGCCTTGCTGCACATGCAGTCGGGCGTTATCAGCTAACTCCATTCAATGGCGAGTATAGACAGCGACTCCGACCTCGCAACGCGATGACGTAAATGATCTGAAACAGCGGGGACTTGCGTTCAAGGGCACGATTGGAGAAGGATGCAGACGAGTGGTGGCAAATCGATATAACGCAGATGCATCAAGGATGAAATAATTATGACAAATGCGTCTTAGCATTTTTCGTAAGCCAGCTAAGTTATGTCTTCCCTATTTCATTGCCTTGTTTCCTGGAGTTTTCATGAACACCGCCGCATTGCGCGAGCAGATCCAAAAAGCCCAACAACATGAAGCCGAGACCGGCCTGCTGACGCGTCAGCTGGAAAGTAAACTGCCTCATCTACACCCGACGATCCAATTGCCGGAGACCGATACCAACGGCGTACTGACGCGATTTGTCACCGCCTACATCGAAGAAGTCCCCGATCTGCTGGATGCAGCCAATGAAGTCGCCAGGGAAGCGGGCATTGAGTCACAGATCACACCGGTGCTGACTATCGCCGAGCAGTACTTCCTCCAGCCGCCAGCCATCATGGCCGGCCATGTCGGGCTCGACAGCCTGCTGGACGAAGCCTACCTGTCGCACCGGTTTGTCGAAGAGGTCAATGACCTGTACATCAAGCATTTCGGCCAGCCACTGATCCCCTTGGACATGACTGTCGCCAACCTGATTGCTCACCAATTGATCGGTGAGGAATTTGCCAACCAACTGGACGAAGTGGTGCATCACGCGTTCGATCAAATGTTGACCGAAGAGAGCTTTGCGCTGGAGTCGGTGGAAGCCTACCGCGACAAGCTGAGCAGCCCGGACACCGGTGCCGCGTGGAAGCGCTGGCCGTGCATGTCGCGCCGTTTGGGCGTGGGCCTGGAGCTGGATCAGCCGGCAGCTTGATCCATCGCTAAACACAATCCCCTGTAGGAGCGAGCTTGCTCGCGATGAGGTCATGTCATTCAACATCAAAGTTGACTGATCCGCCGCCATCGCGAGCAAGCTCGCTCCCACATTGGTCCTCAGCCAGCCGCACCTATGCCCGTGTTGGTACGAACCCGCCCTTCAAGCCTGCGCTTCAACCCACGCGATTCAATCAGCAGCTTCGAACCCTTGGCCGCGTTCGCCCGACCCCATTCCTCCAGCAACTCCAGACACGCGTGGTCGATGTAGCTCAAGTTATTGAGCGGCACATGCACCGTCGCGCCTGGCGCAATGCTACCCAGCACCTGGGTCAGCGCCGGCACTTTGAGGAAGGTTGCAGCGCCTGTCAGGCGCAATTCCACTTGCCCTTCCTGCGGCAGGTCGATCAGGCTGATTTTCAAGCGCGAGGCTTTAAGCGCCAGCTTCACCAGCGTCAGACCGAAGCCAATCAACACGCCAGTCAGCAAGTCCGTAAAAACGATGGCGAGCGCGGTTGCCACATAGGTGAACATCGGCGCCCGACCATACCGGCCCAAACCACGAAAGACCTTGAGGTCCACCAGTTTGAAACCGGTGTACACCAGCACGCCTGCCAGGCTTGCCACCGGAATGCGTTGCAGGACACTGGACAGCAACAGCACGAACGCCAGCAGCCACAGACCGTGGAAAATGGTCGAAAAACGTGTGGTTGCTCCGGCCTGAACATTCGCCGAACTGCGCACGATAACGCCCGTCATCGGCAACGCCCCAAGCAGGCCACACAGCATGTTGCCAATACCTTGCGCCGACAGTTCCCGGTCGAAGTCCGAGCGCTGACCACTGTGCATGCGATCAACCGCGGCGGCTGAAAGCAAGGTTTCGGCGCTGGCGATGAAGGCCACGGCAAACGCAGCGATCAGCAAGGTCGGATCAGCCAGGTTGAGCAGATCCGCCGGCTTCAGCCAGTCGATGGCCTCCGTCAGGTTGGCCGGTACCTCGACCCGCTTGACCTGCAATGCCAGCACAAGGCTGGCAAGCGTGGACAGACCGACGCCAAGTAGCGCGCCAGGTATGAAGCGCAGGGATTGCGGACGGAGTTTGTCCCACAGCCACATGACGGCAATCGTCGACAAACCGAGCAAACCGGCTTGCCAGCCAAACGTGGGCAACGCCTGAGCCAGCGCCGCCGGGAAGGCTGCCAGGTTACCCAGGCCTGAGGGTTTTGGCACGGCATCCAGCATTACATGCACCTGAGACAGCACAATCAGCACGCCAATTCCGGCCAGCATGCCGTACACCACAGCAGGCGCCGTCACCCGAAACCAGCAGCCCAGCTTCAAACGGCCAGCTACCAGTTGTAGAAAACCTGCCAGCAACAGTATGGGTCCAAGCATGGCGATGCCGTGCTCACGAACCAGTTCGAATACCAGAACGGCCAGGCCCGCTGCCGGGCCGCTGACTTGCAACGGCGAGCCGGCCAACCAGCCAACCACCAGACCACCGATGATGCCGGTGATCAGCCCTTTCGCCGGCGGCAGCCCAGAGGCAATCGCGATGCCCATGCACAGAGGCAGGGCGACCAGAAACACAACCACCGAAGCCAGCAGCTCCCGTGGCAGAACAGCTTTGAGTCGAGCAGCACGCATGGTGAGTCTCCCGAAGTTTTCTTCAGGCATGGCAAAGCCAGGCTGCCTGAACGGCAGCCTCAGCTAAACCACACAACGATTTAGGAGGATTTAGAAGCGCGCTTTTGGCGTCGCCACAGGAATCGGCAGGCTGCCATTTAGCGGCAGGAAACAGCCTTGATCAGCGTCGTACGCTTTGATTTCGCTGGTTTCGATGTTGTAGACCCAGCCGTGGATAAACAGCTGACCGTTGGCCATGCGCGAGGCCACCGACGGATGGGTACGCAGATGCTGCAACTGGGCGATCACATTCTCTTCGGTGAGAATGTGCATGCTTTCGCTTTCGCTAGAGCAGTTGCAGTTCTCCTGCACCATGGTCTTGGCCACTTCGGCATGACGCAACCAGGCTTTGACCGTGGGCATTTTTTCCAGACTGTCCGGGTGGAGCACCGCACGCATGGCACCGCAGTCGGAATGCCCGCAAATGATGATGTGATGCACCCCGAGAGCCAGTACGGCGTACTCGATCGCCGTGGAAACACCGCCGTTCATTTGCCCGTAAGGCGGTACGACGTTGCCGACGTTACGGGTCACGAACAGGTCTCCGGGGGAGCTCTGAGTGATCAACTCGGGAACGATGCGCGAATCGGCGCAGGCAATGAACATCGCTCGTGGCCGCTGGGCCGTGGCGAGTTTCTTGAAGAGTTCTTCCTGCTGAGGAAAGATCTCATGATGAAAATGCAAAAAACCGTCAACGATATGCTGCAACGCTGCATCGGCGGTTTCCGCCTCGGGTTCGGGCGAGGCCGACGCAGCCAACGGCTGTTTATCCTTGTCACTCATCAATTCATCCTCATTGGCGGGCTCAGGGAGTCATCCCGTATGGTCCGGTCTGAAGCCAGTGGCTGGTTAAAAAACATCCAGGCCAAACATCTCGACCCATCAGTCACTCGATGAACAAGTTAGCGGCCGAATCTTAATTGAAACTGAATAAAACGCTCTAGAACGCATGTTCCAGGTCACAAAAACGTGACCAACCCAAGGCGTGAGCACGATCTTCGATACTCAACCATAGGCCAATTGTCCTCAAATCAACGACATTTGGCGACCGGGCGGACAAAAGGCATTGCAGTCCAGATCAAAGCCTTCCCGGTGATTGAGCCCCTGCCGTTTGATCGCTTTGGCAAAGCGCTGCGCCAGCAGGTCCGCAAACGGACCTTCACCGCGCATCCGCGCACCAAAGCGACTGTCATAAAGTTCGCCACCACGGCTCTGGCGAATCAGGCTCAGCACATGCGCCGCCCGTTGCGGATAGTGGGTGCCCAGCCATTCTTCGAACAGCGGCGCCACCTCAAGTGGCAAGCGCAGCATCATGTAAGCAGCGCTCTGTGCTCCGGCGCCGTGGGCCTCGGCGAGCAGGCTTTCGAGTTCGCTGTCGTTGATCATAGGAATCATCGGTGAGCACAGCACACCCACCGGAACGCCCGCCTCGCGCATGACCCTGATCGCTCGCAACCGGGCCTTGGGTGCTGCTGCGCGGGGCTCAAGGATGCGTTTGAGTTCGTCGTCCAGGGTGGTCAGGCTGATCATTACCGCTACCAGTCTTTGGCTGGCAAGCTCGGTCAGCAGATCCAGGTCGCGAAGAATCAGTGAGCCCTTGGTGACGATGGTCACCGGATGGCGGTAGCGCAGCAATACTTCGAGGGTTCGGCGGGTGATCTTGTATTCACGCTCAATCGGTTGATACGGGTCGGTGTTGGAGCCGAGGTTGATGGGTGCACATTGATAGCCACGTTTGGACAGCTGCTCCTCCAGAACATCCACGGCATTGGTCTTGGCGATCAGCTTTGTCTCGAAGTCCAGCCCTGGCGACATGTCCCAATAGGCGTGACTGGGGCGCGCATAGCAATAAATGCAACCGTGCTCGCAGCCGCGATAGGGATTGATCGAGCGATCGAAGGGCAAGTCCGGCGAGGTATTGCGCGTAATGATGGTTTTCGCCGTTTCGATCTGCACCTCAGTGCCTTGAGTGATCGGCACTTCCTGGTACCAACCGTCGTCTTCAGCCACCGACCGGTTCGGGGCGAATCGGTTGTGCGGATTGGTCGCGGTGCCGCGGCCGCGTGGGGGCAATGGCGTGTGCATGGGGGAACCCTGATTGCTGTATGTCCATACAGTACATCGGCAGCGATCAGCCGACCAGCCGACCAGTGCCATTCGGCACTTTTTCAGCACTCATATATCGAGAAGTTGTTGAAGGGTAACCAAGAGATACATATTGTGACTGGTCAGCTCATAAGAAATATCGCTATTGTCTTTTCCGCAACAAACATAAACCTGGATATTTTTAAAAGGATTTAATGATGTCACGTTTCAATCATCGCGGTATTTTTCTGCAAAAGCTTGGCCCAACAATAGTCAATCCAGACGAAGTGCTTGTCTCAATGCAGTTCGCATTGAAAGAAGAAGATTGGGACGCCGAAAATAACGTGGAGACCACAGCTTTACTGGACTCTACCATCCTCATTGCATCGTCCCATGACGGTGGCCGATCGTTCAGCCTCGGTAATATCAACAAGGATATCGATGGTGACGGCGATATTGACGCCGATGACAAGGCTAAACTTCTGGCCCTGGCTAAAGCCTATGTCAGTATTGCCAGGCCTTGATCAGTACTCATAGAAAATTCAGACACAGCTAATCAGCCCTGGTCGAACTTAACACTCGACCAGAGTACTTTTACTGCAAGTATTGGCTCATCAATATTTTACGGTTCCATCATATTTAGTGAAAACAATCGACAAGCTATCTGCTTCACGATTCTTTGACGAACAGCTCACAGACCTTTGACCGTGCATGGCTGACCCTTGTCAGCATCTTCCCGTCCCTTTCTGAACGGTCGCTCAAGTATGCCTCTATCGCGAATTTTATCTGCAATATGCCTGTCGTTGGTTGCGCTCGCTAACCTGACACTGGCACTTGCTGACGACAGTGCGATGCAGCGTCCGGCAGACTGGGCCCAACCAGTCGAGAAGCAATACAACCTCTTCCAGATGTCGCCGACGCTCTATCGCAGCGCCTTGCCGGACAAGGCTGCGGTGCATCTGCTGGAGAAGCTCAAGGTCGGCACGGTGATCAACTTCCTGCCTGAAGCAGACTCCAGTTGGTTGTCCACGCCAGGCATCACGCAAGTACAGCTGCCTTATCGCACCAACCATGTGGATGACGCCGATGTGCTCAAGGCCTTGCGCGCCATCAAGTCTGCCGAAGCCAAAGGCCCGGTGTTGATGCATTGTAAACACGGCTCAGACCGTACTGGCCTGATGGCAGCCATGTACCGGGTTGTCATCCAGGGCTGGAGCAAGGAAGAGGCACTGAACGAAATGACCCAGGGCGGCTTTGGTGACAGCACCCATTTCAAGGACGGCATTCGCTACATGATGCAGGCCGACGTGGACAACCTGCGCACGGCGCTGGCCAATGGCGATTGCAGCACCAGCCCGTTCGCCGCGTGCTCGATGAAGAGCTGGTTCAAGTCCGCTCATATCGAATAAAAAAAGCCCCCGCGGCATTGCGCAACGGGGGCTTTTTTTCACTCAGTGTTGTTCGTCCGGCTTTTTCTGCAGTTTCGGGTTCGGGAAGAACTGAACCGTCTGAACCTTGGTGTCGGCTGGTTTGGGGGCGCTGGTATTAACCCGCGTCCCCAACTCCCTGGGTACCGACAACCCTTGCTCATTGAGTGTGTCGGAGTAACCGCAAGCCACGCACTCTCGGTGCGGGACCTGGTCTTCGTTCCACATCATCAACTTGTCCGGCTCGCTGCATGCCGGGCAGACCGCCCCGGCGATAAAGCGTTTTTTCGTAATCACAGGTCCCTCACTCATGCTGCTGCGCCCTCACTCAGGCCGCTGTGGCGCAAGAGTGCGTCAATCGACGGCTCACGGCCACGGAAGTCGACGAACAACACCATAGGCTCCTGGGAACCGCCGCGTGCCAGGATCGCTTCACGGAAGGCGCGACCGGTGTCGGCATTGAGCACGCCTTCTTCTTCGAACTTCGAGAACGCATCGGCCGACAGCACTTCAGCCCATTTGTAGCTGTAATAACCTGCGGCATAACCACCGGCGAAGATATGCGCAAAGCTGTTGGGGAAGCGGTTGTAGGCCGGCGGGCGCATCACCGAGACCTCGTCACGCACGCTTTCAAGCACTTGCAGCACGCTGCGGCCGTCGCCGTGGGTCGCGTGCAATTCGAAGTCGAACAGAGAGAACTCCAGTTGGCGGACCATCATCAGGCCGGACTGGAAGTTTTTCGCCGCGAGCATTTTCCCGAGCAGGTCCTGAGGCAGAGGTTCGCCGGTTTCATAATGACCGGAAATCAGCGCCAGGCCTTCCGGCTCCCAGCACCAGTTTTCCATGAACTGACTTGGCAGTTCGACGGCATCCCACGCCACGCCGTTGATGCCGGACACGCCAGCATGCTCGACGCGGGTCAGCAAGTGATGCAGGCCGTGACCGAATTCATGGAACAGGGTGGTGACTTCATCGTGGGTCAGCAGCGCAGGCTTGCCGCTGTCGGCCGGGGTAAAGTTGCACACCAGGTTCGCCACCGGGCTTTGCAGCACGCCGCCAGCGGTGCGACGACGGTCCCGGGCTCCGTCCATCCAGGCCCCGCCACGCTTGTTGGCACGAGCATACAGATCGAAGAAGAAGCGGCCGACGTGCTGGCCGTGTTCCTTGATTTCGAACAGACGGACATCCGGGTGCCAGGCGTCGAAGCCTTTGAGCTCGGCGATTTCGATGCCGTACAGGCGCTGAACAATGGCAAACAGACCACTCAACACCTTGTCGATCGGGAAGTAGGCGCGTAGGGCTTCCTGGGCCACGCTGTAGCGTTGTTCACGGAGTTTTTCAGCGTAGAAACCGCTGTCCCAACTCTGCAGATCCGGGCAGCCTTGTTCGGCGGCGTAAGCCTTGAGCTGCTCCAGATCCCGGGCGGCGAACGGCTTGCTGCGCTTGGCCAGATCACGCAGGAAACTCAGCACCTGATCGCTGGATTCAGCCATTTTGGTCGCCAGGCTCAGCTCGGAGAAACTGCTGAATCCCAACAGCCTGGCCAGCTCCTGACGCAGGTCGAGGATTTCTTCCATGACCGGGCCGTTGTCGTTCTGACCGGCATTCGGTCCCTGGTCCGACGCACGGGTGCAGTAAGCCGCGTAGACTTCTTCACGCAGTGCGCGGTCCTGGGCGTAAGTCATCACCGCGTAATAGCTCGGGAATTCCAGCGTGATCAGCCAGCCATCCAGGTCCTTCGCTTGGGCCGCGGCGGCCATTTGCGCCTTGGCGGAATCCGTCAGGCCGGCGAGGGCTGCTTCATCGGTGATGTGTTTGGTCCACGCCTGAGTGGCGTCGAGCAACTGGTTGGAGAAACGGCTGCCAAGCTCCGACAGCTTGCTTTGCACTTCGGCGTAACGCTTCTGCTCGGCTTCCGGCAGGTCGATACCCGACAGACGGAAGTCACGCAGGGAGTGTTCCAGGATAGTTTTCTGCGCCACCTCGAAACCGGCCGCTTCCGGGCTGCTGGCCAAGGCTTCGAAGGCCTGGAACAGTTCGCGGTTCTGGCCCAGCTCGGTGGAGTAGGCGCTCAAGGCCGGCAGGCACGACTCGTAGGCTTCACGCAGTTCGGCGCTGTTGCACACCGCGTTGAGGTGGCTGACCGGGCTCCAGGCGGCGCCCAGGCGGTCGTTGAGCTCGTCCATCGCCAGCACCAGGCCGGCCCACGTTGGCTGTTTGACCTGGGTCTTGAGGATCTCGACGATGGCGGCACGGTTGTCAGCCAGGATCTGTTCAATGGCCGGTTGTACGTGTTCGGCGCGGATGGCGGAGAACGGCGGCAGGTCATAGGACTGCAAAAGAGGGTTGTTCACGCTCACGGTTGATACCTTGGCTGGAGAAACATGCAGCCATCTTAATTACAATCGGCACTCACCGCAGCTATCAGCGACAGAGAGAAACCCTATCGTGAACCTTCGCAAGTATCAGAACCACACACCGCTGCTCGGCAAAGACGCTTTTGTAGACCGCTCGGCGGTGGTGATCGGCGACGTTGAAATCGGTGAAGACAGCTCGGTCTGGCCGCTGACGGTGATCCGTGGCGACATGCACCGCATCCGCATCGGCGCGCGCACCAGCGTGCAGGACGGCTGCGTGTTGCACATCACCCACGCCGGTCCGTTCAACCCCGATGGTTTTCCATTGCTGATCGGCAATGACGTGACCATCGCCCACAAAGTCATGTTGCATGGCTGTTCGGTGGGCAGCCGGGTATTGATCGGCATGGGCAGCATCGTCATGGACGGTGCGCTGGTCGACGATGATGTGATCATTGGTGCCGGCAGCCTGGTGCCGCCGGGCAAGCATCTGCAAAGCGGCTTCCTGTATGTGGGCAGCCCGGTGAAGCAGATCCGCCCGCTGACCGACAAGGAGCGCGCCTTTTTCACCTACAGCGCCGCGAACTACGTGAAGCTCAAGGACCTGCATCTGGCCGAAGGTTACGACCAGCTTTGACCCGGGCCTCTTATTCAGGATTCGACATGCATTACCAAACCGTTTTGTTCGACCTCGATGGCACCCTCACCGATCCGCGCGAAGGCATCACCCGTTCGATCCAGTTCGCCCTGGGCAAACTGGGTATCGATGAGCCGGACCTGGCCAAACTCGAACACTTCATTGGCCCGCCGCTGTTGCAGGCGTTCATGCAGTTCTACGACCTCGACGAAGCCAAGGCGTGGGAGGCGGTGAATTTCTACCGTGAGCGCTTCAAGGTCACCGGCCTCTACGAAAACCGGGTGTTCGAGGGTGTCACGCCGCTGCTGGAAACCCTGAGCGGACAAGGCCGGCAACTGTACATCGCAACCTCGAAGCCGTGGGTGTTCGCTCGGGAAATCGCCCGGCATTTCGATTTTGCCAAACACTTCAAGGTGATTTACGGCAGCGAACTGGATGGCACCCGGACTAACAAGGTTGAACTGATCGCTCACCTGATGGCCGAAGAAAATCTCGACCCGGCCAACACCCTGATGATCGGCGACCGCAAGCACGATCTGATCGGCGCACGCAGCAACGGGCTGGACGCAGCAGCGGTGGGTTACGGGTTCGGCAGCCACGAAGAATTGAGCGCCGAGACTCCGGCGTATCACTTTGAAACGCTGGCTGAACTGCATCAGGCGTTTTTGCAGCGCTGAAAAAATCGACACAAATCAGCTGTAGGAGCCGGCTTGCCGGCGAAGAGGCCAGCACTTTCAACGTTTATGTTGAACATTGCGCCGCCTTCGCGGGCAAGCCCGCTCCTACAGAAGATTGCGCAGGCCTTCAAGGTCTGGACGACGGCGCCAGCCTCTGCCCTTGCTCAACCGCCCAATTCACCACTTGCCCGGTCAACTGATCGTTCGCCTGACCGAACCCGACCACCACCGCAGGGACCTGCACATCGCTCAAAGGCTGGCGCACTTCAAAGCGGCGGCTGGCGAGGATGCGCTGGTCGTAACTGCGCACCAGCAACGCATCCAGGCGCACGACCACGCTGGCCGTCGTGCCCTGGTATTCAGTCTGGAACGCCTGCAGCCTGCCGCCCAATTCAAGGTCGGTCTGGAAAATGCTGTCATCCGTGCTCAACAACGGCACCCGTCCATCATGCAGGAAACCTTCCAGCAGGCGATCGCGCACCAGCACCGGCGCCGGGTCGCTCCAGCGCGAGCCCTGGTAGTGGCTGATCACATCGCCCTGAGGAATCACGGCAATGTTCGGACTGTTCAACGCTTCGCTGGACTGGAGTTTGCTCAGGCGCAACGACCAGCGTTGCGGCGTGCCATGGCTGGCCGATGCGTTCTGGGCGGAAGGCAATCGATAGACTTCGAAGGGCTCGGGCTTGGGCAGGATCGAGCACGAACTGATCAGCGTTAAGCCAGCGAGGAGGGCAATCCGAATCAGCTTCATGGCGTGAATTCCTTGGTCTTTTCACTGCCCAGCAGGTAACCGCTGGGGTTGGCTTCCAGGCGTGTGGTAATGGTGCGCAACGAACTCAGGGTTTCACGCATCTCGCGCACCGCCGGGCCCAGGCCATTGAGGCCTTGCATGCCGCTGTTGAGCGAATCCTGATTGGCGGTGATCAATTTGTTGAGGGTGGAGCTGCTCTCCTGCAGCGACTTCATCGCCTGCTCGGCACTGCCGAGCGCCTCCTTGCCATGATCATTGAGCAGCCCATTGGCATTGCGCATCAGCGCCGTGGTCTGCTCCAGCATGGTGTTGGCCTGCTTGCCCACCGACGCCAGTTGCTGCATGGCCTGGCGAATATCGCCGCGCTGCTCGGCAATGGTCCCGGTGGTCTGCTCCAGGTGCTCCAGGGTGTTGCTGATGCGCTCGATGTTTTGCGTGGAGAACATCAGGTTGGCGTTATGCATCAGCGTGGTCACCCCGGCCATCAGGTCTTCGCTGTCATTGAGCAGGCGGGCGATGGGCGAGGGCGAGGCGACGATAGTCGGCAAGTTGCCATCCTTGCCCTTGAGCGTCGGGCTCTGTGGCGTGCCGCCGCTGAGCTGGATGATCGAGGTCCCGGTGACGCCGGTCAGGGCCAACTTGGCATTGGTGTCTTCCTTGACCGGGGTATCACCGGCCAGGCGAATTCGCGCCAGCACCCGACGCGGGTCTTTCGGGTCCAGGCGCAGCGAGATCACGTCGCCGACCTTGATCCCGCTGTACTGCACCGAACTGCCCTTGGACAAACCGCTGACCGCCTCGTTGAACACGACTTCGTAGTCCTTGAACTCCGTGTCGACACTGGACTTGGCCAGCCACAGACCGAACAGCAGCGCGGCCGTCACCACAATCACGGTGAACAGGCCGATCAATACATGATGGGCTCGGGTTTCCATGTCAGACCTCTTTGAGCTGTTGGGCGGCTGTCAGTGCCGCGCGGCCGCGAGGGCCATGGAAGTATTCGTGAATCCACGCATCGTTGGTTTCCGAGACCTTGTCGATGGCGTCCGCCACCAGCACTTTTTTCTGCGCCAGCACCGCCACCCGGTCAGTGATGGTGTAGAGCGTGTCGAGGTCGTGGGTCACCAGGAAAACGCTCAGACCCAAGGAGTCGCGCAGGGTCAGGATCAATTGGTCGAACGCGGCGGCGCCGATCGGGTCGAGGCCGGCGGTGGGCTCGTCGAGAAACAGGATGTCCGGGTCCAGTGCCAGCGCCCGGGCCAATGCGGCACGCTTGATCATGCCGCCGGAGAGCGACGCGGGGTACTTCTCTGCCGCCGACAGGGGCAACCCGGCCAGGGCCATTTTCACGGCCGCCAGGTGCTCGGCGTCGTTGCGGCTCAAGCCGGCGTGTTCGATCAGCGGCAGGGCGACGTTCTCGGTCACGGTCAGCGAAGAGAACAGCGCGCCCTTCTGGAACAGCACGCCGAATCGCCGCTCCACCAGCGAACGCTCGTGTTCGGACAAGGTCGGCAGGTTTTTCCCGAAGACTTTCACCACGCCTTCGCTGGGCTGGCGTAACCCGACAATGCTGCGCAGCAGCACTGATTTGCCGCTGCCGGAGCCGCCGACCACGGCGAGGATTTCGCCTTTGTACAAATCCAGGTCGAGGTTCTCATGCACGCTCTGGCGACCAAAACGGTTGCACAGTCCACGGACTTCAATCACCGCCTCGCAGGGCGCTCGGGGAACACGACTCACCAACCCATCTCCATGAAAAACATCGCGGCTATCGCATCCATCACGATCACTACGAAAATCGACTGCACCACGCTCGACGTGGTGTGTGCGCCAACAGACTCGGCACTGCCACTGACCTTGAAGCCTTCGAGGCAACCAATCGCGGCGATCAGGAAAGCGAAGACCGGCGCTTTGACGATACCCACCAGAAAGTGCTGAACGCCGATGTCCGATTGCAGCAGAGATATGAACATTGCCGGCGAGATACCCAACGCCACTGCGCAGACCACGGCACCGCCGATAATCCCCGACAGCATCGCCAGAAAGGTCAGCATCGGCAAAGCGACCAGCAATGCCAGGACCCTCGGCACCACCAACAACTCCACGGGATCCAGGCCCAGGGTGCGGATGGCGTCAATTTCTTCGTTGGCCTTCATCGAACCGATTTGCGCCGTGAACGCACTGGCGGTGCGCCCGGCCATCAGGATCGCAGTCAGCAGCACACCGAATTCGCGCAAAAAGGCAAACCCCACCAGGTCCACGGTGAAGACGGTGGCACCGAAAGTGGCCAGTACCGTCGACCCGAGAAACGCCACCACGGCACCCACCAGAAAGGTCAGCAGCGCGACAATCGGCGCGGCGTCGAGGCCAGTCTGCTCGATGTGCGCAATCATCGACGTAGCGCGCCAGCGTTTGGGCCGGAACAGGCTGCGGGCAATGGTTTCGATGATCAGGCCAACGAAACCCAGCAGCTGCAAGGTGTCCTGCCAGACAGCGTCCACCGCACGGCCAATACGGGTCAGCAACTGAATGGAAACGCTGACCTCCGGTTCCTTGATCGGTACGCAGAAATCGGTCAACGAGCAGTAGACGGTTTGCAGCAATGCCCGATCGGCGGCGCTGAGTGTGCAATCAGGATGCTCGGCGGAGCGGCCGAGGCGCTCGGAGCCGAGCAGCTCTACCAATAGCGAGGCACCGGCGGTGTCGAGGGCGCCCAGACCGTTGAGATCGATGGGGGTGTTGGCGTCGTACTGGCCGTGGAGTTTTTCGCTCAACAGCTTGAGGTCCGCGTAATGGGCAAGCGTCCAGTCGCCCGTCACCCGCAACCGCGCAGGGCTTATCGACGTGTCTAATCGGGCGTTGCCGGCCATCGTGCTGCTGATCATAAGCTCCGAGCTTGTTCAGTGATTACGCAGCTTTACGTAATAGCACGAACCTCACTACTTTTCTTTGATCGCTGTGCTGTCTGTGACTTTGAAGCGCAGCACGCCGATGACCTGGCCATCTTCGGTCAGCACCCGAACCTGCCATTTGCCGGCCGGGTTGCCCGGGAAGTTCTGCTTGTGGGTCCAGGCCCGGTAACCTTCCTTGCGCCCGCCGCGAATATCCAGAGGAATGCGGTCGACCTCTTTGCCGTTGAACTGCCAGACGTGATAAATCCGCTCGTCCAGGCCACGCGGGGCGTTGATCGCGGTGTACGCGTAGAGCCCGCCATTGCGAATCTGCTCGGCGCTGACTTCGTCGAGGCTGGCGCCAGGCGTGCGGTCCTGCATTTGCGTGCTGATGGCCACGTCAGTCATCCACAGCGTCGCCGGCGGCACCCACGAGCGCAGCTCCCAACCGACGACGCCAATGCCCAGGGTGATACTCAAAATCGCCAACGCACTGCGTACGGTTCGAATCGGGAAGATCGACGCCAGGCTCGGGAACGACAACAGCACCGAGATGCCCAGCGCCCATTTGAAACTTTGCGCGGTGGTCAGATGCATGATCACCGGCAATGCGGTGAGCAGGGCGGCGAACAGAGTCAGGGTGTGCAGGGCCAGAAACGCCCAGCGCCGTGGCGCCAACCATTTGTAGTAGAGCGGGTCGACGATCGAAATCAGCGCCGCGACGCCCAGCAGCCCGGTGAAAACCAACTGGCCGCTGTTCCACGTCGTGGTGATGAAGAAGAACGGCAGGACAAAAAACAGGCTTTCCTGATGGATCATCTGCGTTGCGTAACGCAGCAACGGTTCCGGAATTTCGCGCTTGAAAATGCGCGTGAACAGCTTGGTCAGGCTGTTTTCCAGCATCAGCCAGATCCAGCTGATCAGCATGATAGTGGTGATCCAGCTCGCCAGGCCTTGCTGGCGATCGACCAGAATGAAACTGCCCACCCCGGAGATGAAACCACAGAGTGCAATAACCCCAGGGTAGCGCTTCATCAATTCGAGGATGCGCTGTACGAAAAGGGTCAGGTTTTGCATTCGGCAGGTTCACAGTAGTCGTAGGAAAAAACCTCGACAGGGTACCTGTTGCCGCGGCGCTATGGCGAGAATTTGCGGTCAGTTACGCCGCGCAACCTGTGGGAGCAAGCTTGCTCCGGGCGGCGATCCGACGATGAGGCCGGCACATCCAACATTTTTGTCGGCTGACAATCCGCTATCGCGAGCAAGCTCGCTCCCACAGGGAACCGGCAGGGTCTCTCAGTCCGTTGTCACATGGAATGGTCACTTCCTGCGGTGCAAACGCCAGCCCACCAACATCAACACGATCAAGCCCGCCCCCCCGACCACCAACCACATCAACTGGTCATAACTGAACAGCGGCTTCTCGATTCGCAAATACCCCGGCTGCAACAACAGTTCACGCACGGCCTTGTTTGCCTCCTCCAGCGTCACCCCTTGCAGCTCCCGGGCCGGGTTGGTGAAGCGGCCGTCCTCGTAATCACCGATGGCGCTCCAGTAGTAGTCGGCCAACGCGCTGTTGCCTTGCACGGCCCAGGCCTGACGGGCAATCGCGGCCTGCTTGAGCCGGTTGAACGTGTCGGCATTGAGGCCGTCCTTGAGCAGTCCGGCCTTCAAGTCGTCGAGCACTTGTTCGGCCGCAAGCACGTCGTCGCGTTCAAGGTCGGCATTGAGGCTCATGAAACCCACGCCGCCGAACACCTCACGCTCCGCCCACGGGCCGTAGGACAAACCGTGAGCCAGGCGCATCTGGCGATAGAGCGCCCAATCCAGATAATCCTTGAGCAAATCGAAGGTTTGGTCGTGCCCGTCGTCCAGCACCGGCTCCGGCACCAGCCAGTGCAATTTGGCGCCGTTACCGACCAGACCGTGGGGCAGCGTGCGCTCGTGGGCGGCGCTGGCCTGGATTTGCGGCAGCGGCGGATGCTCGCCAGGAGTAATCGCTTCCAGCGCGCCATACGCCCGCTCCAGATAGGCCGGCAGCAACTTGTCGAGATCGCCGACCACGATCAGGGTCATGTTGTTCGGCGCATACCAGTCCTTGCGCACCCGCTCCAGTTGCTTACGGGTCAGGTCATCGACTTGCGCACGCTCCGGGCATTTGAGGCCCAGCTCCACGGCCAGCTGGTTGCTGGCCGTGTGGCCCAGGTCCTGCCGATCGAGCCAGCGCTGCAGGTGCGAGTAGTGACCGCCGTCTTCACGCTCGACCACTTGCTTGGCGGCGTTGATGGCGTTGTCGTCGAAACGGGTCTGGGTCAGCAGCGCCAACAACAGGTCGAGCACCTTGCGCTGGTTTTGGGCCGGGGCTTCGATGACGAAAGTCGTATCGGCATTGCTGGTGAAGGCGTTCCACTCACCCCCCAGGGCTTGCATGCGTTCTTCCAGGCCACCTTCGCCACTGGCGTCGATGCCGCTGAACAGCAGATGTTCCAGCAGATGCGGCAGTTCCTTTTCTGCGCAATTGAAATCGTCCAGGCCAACGCCGACCACCAGCCGGATCGCCACATGCCCGCGGTCAGTGCCGGGTTTGAGCAGCATCTGCAAACCGTTGCGCAGGGTGTAGCCCTCGACCTGGAAGCGATCCAGGGCCAGCGACGGAAAAGAACCAAGCAACAGACAGGCGAACAACAGACAACGCATAACGAGCTTCCGTACGACTGGCGTAAGTTCAACAGACTTCAGGCAACTGTGGACGTTCAGGGTGAATGAGTAATGTCAGTCAAATCATCGACGACCAATGCGCCGGTGTCGGATGTTTCCAGCACCACGTAGGCACTGCTGCAAAACAGCGAATTCAGACGCTTCATGTCGGCGATCAGCTCCAGGTGCAACGAACTGGTTTCGATACTCTGCACGATTTTACGATGCAAGCGACTGACATGAGCATGGGCCAGGCGCCGCTCCTGTGCGCGGAAACGACGTTTTTCACGCACCAGCTGACGAGCGCTTTCCGGGTCGCCACTGAGAAACACCGACATCCCGAGCCGCAGGCTGGAAATCAATTGAGTATGCAGCCCGGTCAATTCGCCCAGCCCGACTTCGGAAAACGACCGGCGCTGCGAGGTTTTCTGCTGCTGCACTTTGCGCAGCATGCGTTCGATCAAGTCGCTGGCGAGTTTCAGGTTGATCGCCAGCTCGATGATTTCCGCCCAGCGCCGGCTGTCCTGATCGCTGAGATCTTCCCGGGGCATTTGCGCCAGATACAATTTGATCGCGCTGTAGAGCGCTTCGACATCGTCGGTCAGGCGCCGTATTTCCTGGGTGACGGCGGTTTGCTTGCCGCGTAAAACATCGAGCATGGCTTCGAGCATGTTGTCGATCAGGTCGCCCATGCGCAGCGTTTCCCGGGCTGCGTTGGCCAGCGCCAAACCGGGGGTGACCAACGCCGTGGGGTCAAGGTGCCGGGGCTTGGCCGTGCCATTTGCCTGCTGGCGTTCAGGCAGCACCCAGGCACAAAACCTGGCCATCGGCCCGACACTGGGCAGCAGGATCAGACAGCGCGCGGTGTTGTAGAGCAAATGAAAGCCAATGACCATTTCCTGAGGGCTGAAATCGAGGCTATCGAGCCAGTGCACCAGCGGATCGAGTACCGGAATGATCAATAAAAGACCAATCAGTTTGTACAGCAGGCTGCCCAGCGCCACTTGGCGCCCGGCGGGGTTCTGCATGCTGGTGCTGAGGAAGGCGAGTACGCCGCTGCCGATATTGGCGCCGATCACCAGCCCGATAGCCACCGGCAGGCTGATCACGTTGGCACCCGCCAGGGTCGCGGTGAGCAGCACAGCGGCCAGGCTGGAATAGGAAACCATCGCGAACAACGCGCCGACCAAGGCGTCGAGCAGGAGGTCGCCAGTGAGTGAGGCGAAAATCACCTTCACTCCTTTGGCATGGGTAATCGGGTGCGCAGCTTCGACAATCAGTTGCAGCGCCAGAATAATCAAGCCCAAGCCGATGGCGACACGGCCCATCTGCCCGAGTCGGGTCTGCTTGCGTGACAGAAAGAAAATCACCCCGGCAAAAATCAGCAGCGGCGACAGCCACGACAGATCGAACGTCAGCACCCGCGCCATCAGCGCCGTACCGACATCGGCGCCGAGCATGGTGACCAGCGCCGGTGTAAGGGCCATCAGGCCCTGGCCGACAAAGGACGTAACCAGCATGGCGGTAGCGTTGCTGCTCTGGACCATCGCCGTGACGGCGATCCCGGAGAGGAAAGCCAACCAGCGGTTGGCCATGTTATGGCCAATGACATGGCGCAGATTGGTGCCGTAGACCCGCAGGATGCCGGTTCGGACGATATGCGTGCCCCAGATCAACAGGGCCACTGCAGAAAGCAAATTGAGCAGGGTAAGCATACCGGCCCCCTGTGGTGTAGCGCCCCAAAGGAGCAAGTTGACGATGCCGCGCGATTTTCTACGTTCTGTACTTAAGCTGTAGTTGGCTAACGGCCTGCGCGCCAGCATCGCATAGCCAAAGAAGGGATTGAAATAAAACCGTCATGAAAACAGCGATCTTCCAGTCACACAAAACACTGTGGGAACGAGCTTGCTCGCGAAGGCGGTGTATCTAGCAACATTAATGTCGACTGACACACCCTCTTCGTGAGCAAGTCCGCTCCCACAGGCTTTGCGTATTTAGCGCTTTCGGGTTACTGGCCCGGAATATCCTTGCGCAGCTTTACCGGCTCCGGCTCCTGCTGCTTCTTCTTTTTCGCGATGGCGGTGCGCATCCTGATGTTGATCGCTTCCACTGCCAGCGAGAACGCCATGGCGAAGTAGACGTAGCCTTTTGGCACGTGCACGTCGAAGGATTCGGCAATGAGCACCGTACCGACGATCAACAGGAACGACAGCGCCAGCATCTTCAGCGATGGGTGCTTGTCGATGAACTCACTGATGGTGCCAGATGCCCACATCATCACCAGCACGGCCACGATGATCGCTGCGATCATGACAGGAACGTGGGAGACCATGCCGACTGCGGTGATCACCGAGTCCAGGGAGAACACGATGTCGATGATCGCGATCTGGATGATGGTGTAGAGGAAGTTGCCGCCCTTGCCCGAAGGCTCGTCGTTGCTTTCATCTTCACCTTCCAGCGCGTGGTACATCTCTTGCGAGCTTTTCCACAGCAGGAACAGACCACCGAAGAACAGGATCAGGTCACGTCCGGAAATACCCTGGCCGAACACTTCGAACAGATCGGCGGTCAGGCGCATGACCCAGGTGATCGACAGCAGCAAGAGGATCCGCGTGATCATGGCCAGCCCAAGACCGAAAATCCGGGTGCGCGCCTGCATGTGCTTGGGCATGCGGCTGACCAGGATCGAAATCATGATGATGTTATCGATGCCCAGGACGATTTCCAGGGCGGTCAGGGTGAAGAAGGCAACCCAGATTTCAGGGTTGGTCAGCCATTCCATGTGTATTCCTTTGAGCGATTGTTAAACCACAACGGGCCCGGGCTTCAAACAGCGAAGCCTGGACCCGAAGTAGTGAGTCTTGGGCTTATAGAGTGCTGAACACCGGGAAAGTCCCCAACAGCATTGCAGCAATCAGTATGCAGATACAAACCAGCACCGCCCACTTGAGAGTGAAGCGCTGGTGGTCACCGAAATCGATACCGGCCAGGGCCACCAACAGATAGGTCGATGGAACCAGCGGGCTCAACAGGTGGACGGGCTGACCGACGATCGAGGCACGTGCCATTTCCACCGCGGTTATACCGTAATGGCTCGCGGCTTCGGCAAGTACCGGTAACACGCCGTAATAAAATGCATCGTTCGACATGAAGAAGGTGAACGGCATGCTCACCAGCGCCGTGATCACCGCCAGGTACGGGCCGAGGAAATCCGGAATCACCGCCAGCAGGCTTTTCGACATGGCGTCGACCATCCCGGTGCCGGTCAGGATACCGGTGAAGATACCGGCCGCAAAGATCAACCCGACTACCGCCAGCACGCTACCGGCGTGAGCCGCAACGCGATCCTTCTGCTGTTGCAGGCAAGGATAGTTGACGATCATGGCGATACTGAACGCCACCATGAACAGTACCGGCAACGGCAGCAGGCCGGCGATCAGGGTGCCCATCAGGGCCAGGGTCAGGGCGCCGTTGAACCAGATCAGCTTCGGACGACGGGCATCCGGGAACTGCGAAACGCTGATTTCACTGTGGTCGATTTCATCGCCCACCAGGTGCAGTTCACCCAGGCGTGCACGCTCACGCTTGCCGTAGACGTAGGCAATGACCAGGATTGCCACCACACCGGCCAGCATCGCAGGAATCATCGGTACAAAGATGTCGGACGGGTCCACATGCAACGCACTGGCAGCGCGAGCGGTGGGGCCACCCCATGGCGTCATGTTCATCACGCCACCGGCGAGGATGATCAGGCCGGCCATGATCCGCGGGCTCATGCCGATACGGCTGTAGAGCGGCAGCATGGCGGCCACGCAGATCATATAAGTGGTCGCGCCGTCACCATCGAGGGAAACGACGAGCGCCAGTACGGCGGTGCCGACCGAAACTTTCAACGGGTCGCCCTTGACCAGTTTGAGGATCTTGCGCACGGCCGGGTCGAACAGGCCGGAGTCGATCATCAGGGCGAAGTACAAGATAGCGAACATCAGCATCACGCCAGTTGGCGCAAGCTTGGTGATGCCTTCGAGCATCATCGGGCCGATCTTCGGCGAAAATCCGCCAAACAGGGCGAAGATGATTGGAATGAGGATCAGGGCGATCAGCGCGGACAGGCGCTTGGTCATGATCAGGAACATGAACGTGATGACCATGGCGAAGCCAAGGAAAGTCAGCATGGGAATACTCCAGGCGTAGCGCGGCTAGGGGAATGAGCGGACCGGGCGGGATCAGCGCAGAACGGGAAGCACGAGACGTACGGGCGGAGTTGCAGCGAAGCGGCGGGTAGCAGAGGACATCAGAATCACCATTGTTGTTGTTAAATGGGCTGTGCGAGCGATAAAACGCTGGCATTGGCCAACCGGTCTGTTGCCGGTAGTGGGGGCGATCCTAATCGGGGAAGCTTTCAGCCAGCTTTCGCCAATGAAAGCAAGGACCGGATGTGCAACCGATCGTCGGATTGGGTTTCAATCCCTGCACACAGGGCAGGAGGTTGAACATGGACGAACACTTGCCCGGCGAGGCTGAAGAAACACTCTGATCAAAAAACAGACAGATCCAGCGGCCGTATTGCACCCATCCAGATCGCATGCTCGGTGTGGTCACGCAGATCGTCACCGGTATCAGGGTGCAGAAACACCACCAGGCCCTTGCGGTTGAGCGCCAGCCACGGCAGCACGTCGCCCAACACCTGCGGCTCGAACGCCAACTGACAGCTCCAGTCCGGGTGCGGACCGACCGGGCGCTCGTGCACGCGGCCCATTTTCAGTGGGAACAGTTGCGCTGCCTGCTCACACAAGGCCCGCGCCTGATCGATGGTATTGGCGTCGAAATAGACATGGGCGTGGTAGCCCGTTATGCGTTGCATTTGAAATCCTCTAAATCCGGTCGAGCAGATCACGGGGCACAGGTTGCGATCTTTTCACGTTTCACACTGCAATCGAAGGCAATGACAACCCCGACAACGACTGCGCACTGCCGGACTGTTCGGCCATCAACCAATCCACAAACTGTCGAATTAACGCTCCGCGTCGTTTGCGCTGGGGCAGAACCACGTAATAACCCAGCCTCGACATCGCCGTTTCGGCAATCGGTCGGCACAACAATCCCTGGGCCAGCAGGTTATCCACAAGGTGGCGCCAGCCGATGGCCACGCCCTGACCACCAATAGCCGCCTGAATCAGCAGCGTGTAGTTGTCGAAGCGCAATTGCCCGGGCGCCGGGGGCGAGGTGATGCCCAGCTCGCGGAACACACCACTCCAGTCGAACCAGTTGCTGCTGTGTTCCCCACGCAGGTGCAGCAACGGAAACTCCAGCAATGCCTGGGCCGGCAAGGGCAGGGGACGCTCACCCAACAACTGCGGACTGCATACCGGAAACACTTCCTCGCTGAACAGCCAATGGCTTTCACCCTGCTTGAAGCGGCCATCGCCGAACAGCACCGCCACATCGATATCGGTACGTAGCATGTTATGGCTGCGTTCACTGGTGACCAGGCTGACATCCACCTGTGGATTGGCCGCATGAAAGCGGTGCAGTCGCGGCATCAACCAATAAGCGGCGAAGGCAAAATCCGTGGCGACCTGCAGTACCTCATGCTGTTGTTGTGCGCTGATTGCGCTCAATCCTGCGTCGATATTCTGCAATCCTAGCTGAACCTGCTCGAAAAGAATCTGCCCGGCCTCGGTCAGTTCGATGCCGCGATAAATGCGGTCGAACAGGCGTGTCGCCAGTTGTTCTTCCAGGCGCTTGATCTGCTGGCTGATGGCCGGTTGCGTGGTGCCCAGCTCAACCGCCGCGGCGGTGAAGCTGCGTTGGCGGGCCGCCGCTTCGAAGGCGCGAAGCAGATCCAATGACAGGTCACCAAGGGCGTCATACATAAGCTGTGCTTATCCTAGTCATTGCCGCGCATGGGCTTTACCGCAAGATGCGAGGGTTTCATTCTCGAAGCCAGCACTCTCGCATAAACATCCACTATGGAATGCCGCGATCACATGAAGCGCAAGAACATTCTTTTCATCATGGCCGATCAAATGGCCGCGCCAATGTTGCCGTTCTACGGCCCATCGCCCATCAAGCTGCCCAATCTCAGCCGCCTCGCCGCACAAGGCGTGGTGTTCGACTCCGCTTATTGCAACAGCCCCCTGTGCGCGCCGTCGCGGTTCACCCTGGTCAGCGGCCAGTTGCCGAGCAAGATCGGCGCCTATGACAACGCCGCCGATTTCCCCGCCGACGTACCGACCTACGCCCACTATCTGCGCCGCCTCGGCTACCGCACCGCCCTGTCGGGCAAGATGCATTTCTGTGGACCGGACCAGTTGCATGGCTACGAAGAACGCCTGACCAGTGACATTTACCCGGCCGACTACGGCTGGGCGGTGAACTGGGATGAGCCGGACGTGCGCCCGACCTGGTACCACAACATGTCGTCGGTACTGCAAGCCGGCCCGTGCGTGCGCACCAATCAGCTGGATTTCGACGAAGAGGTGGTGTTCAAGGCCCAGCAGTACCTGTTCGACCATATTCGCGAGGACGGCGAGCAGCCGTTCTGCCTGACCGTTTCCATGACTCACCCACACGACCCGTACACGATTCCCAAGGCTTTCTGGGATCTGTACGACGACGCCGATATCCCGTTGCCCACGACTCCGGACCCGCATGACCTCGATCCACACTCGCAGCGTTTGCTCAAGGTTTACGATCTGTGGGACAAGCCACTGCCTGTGGATAAGATCCGCGACGCTCGCCGGGCCTATTTCGGCGCCTGCAGCTATATCGACAGCAACGTCGGCAAACTCCTGCAAACTCTCGAGGATACCGGGCTGATCGACGACACCATCATCGTGTTCTCCGGTGACCACGGCGACATGCTCGGCGAACGCGGGCTCTGGTACAAAATGCATTGGTTCGAGATGGCCGCACGGGTGCCGCTGCTGATCAGCGCGCCAGGGCAATTCGGTACCGGTCGGGTCAGCGCCAGTGTTTCCACGGCCGATCTGCTGCCGACCTTCGTTGAACTGGCTGGTGGCTCGCTGGAACCGGGCTTGCCGCTGGACGGCCGCTCACTGGTCCCACACCTGCAAGGGCAGGGTGGTCACGACGAGGTGTTCGGCGAATACATGGCCGAAGGCACCATCAGCCCATTGATGATGATCCGCCGCGGCGCCTACAAATTCATCTACAGCGAAGACGACCCTTGCCTGCTCTTCGACCTACACAATGACCCGTGTGAACTGGAAGAACTCAGTCATTCGCCGCAACATCGCCAACTGTTCGACGATTTTCTCGTCGAAGCGCGGGCCAAATGGAACATTCCGGCGATTCACCAGCAGGTGCTCGCCAGCCAGCGGCGCCGGCGGTTCGTGGCCGAGGCACTGACCCTCGGCAAGCTGAAGAGCTGGGATCACCAGCCACTGGTGGACGCCAGTCAGCAATACATGCGCAACCACATCGACCTCGACGATCTGGAGCGTAAAGCACGTTATCCACAACCCTGCCAAAACCAATAATCTCAAGGGGAAGTCCATGCAAAGGTTATCCACAGTACTGACGGTCGGGCTCCTGGCTCTGGGCAGTGCATCGGCGTTTGCCGATCAGAGTTGCGAGACCGTGAAAATGGCTGACCCCGGCTGGAGCGACATCGCCGCGACCAATGCCATCGCCGGGTTTCTGCTGGACGGCATGGGCTACAAGGCCAAGGTCGACACCCTCGCGGTGCCGATCACCTTTGGCGGGCTCAAGGATGGCCAGGTCGATGTGTTCCTGGGTAACTGGATGCCGGCGCAACAGGGCTTCTATGACAAATTCGTCGCCAACGGCGATGTCACGCAACTGGCGAAGAACCTCGACGGCACCGAATTCACCCTCGCCGTTCCGGACTACGTGTGGGACGCGGGTGTGCATGACTTTGCCGACCTGAACAAATACGCCGACAAGTTCGACCGCAAGATCTACGGCATTGGCTCCGGCGCGCCGGCGAACATATCGCTGCAAGAGATCATCAAGAAAAACGATTTCGACATGGGCCAGTGGAAACTGATCGAGTCCAGCGAGCAGGCAATGCTGGCGGAAGTGTCCCGTGCGGTGAAAAAACAGAAGTTCGTGACCTTCCTCGGCTGGACCCCGCACCCGATGAACGTGCAGCTGAAAATGCATTACCTCAAGGGCGGCGAGAAATACTTCGGTGACACCGGCAGCGTGCACACCCTGACCCGCAAAGGTTATGCACAGGCCTGCCCGAACGTCGGCAAACTGCTGACCAACCTGAGTTTCACCCAGGACATGGAAAACAGCATCATGGCCGAGGTGGTGAACAAGAAGATCAGCAATGCTGATGCGGTGAAGGCGTGGATCAAGGCCAATCCGGCGGTGCTGGATAAATGGCTCGATGGGGTGAAGACCGTGGATGGCAAGGATGCTTTGCCGGCGGTCAAAGCCAAGTTGTAACCAATATCTGTGGGAGCGAGCTTGCTCGCGATGGCAATGGGACAGTCGGCAAATTTGCTGAATGTGAATACGTCATCGCGAGCAAGCTCGCTCCCACATGGGCACATCGTCATCTCGTCCTGATACCCTTGCGCAAAATCCCACTCGAGAGGCCCCATGGCCCTGCCAAGCCGCCATTCACTCTTCCCCTTCCTCTCCTGGCTACCCCGGCAAACCCGCGCCAGCGTCGGGCGCGACCTGATCGTCGGCCTCAGCGGCGCGATTCTCGCGTTGCCGCAATCCATTGCCTACGCACTGATTGCCGGCCTCCCACCGGAATACGGCCTCTACGCGGCAATCATCCCGGTATTGATCGCTTGTCTCTGGGGTTCGTCGTGGCATTTGATCTGCGGCCCTACGGCGGCCATCTCGATCGTCCTGTACGCCAGCGTCAGCCCTCTGGCCGTTCCAGCGTCGCAGGACTACGTCATGTTGATCCTGTTGCTGACGTTTCTTGCCGGCCTCTTTCAATGGCTGCTGGGTTTGTTGCGGTTTGGCGCACTGGTGAATTTCGTCTCGCACTCGGTGGTGCTCGGCTTCACTCTGGGTGCCGCCGTGGTGATTGCCATCGGTCAATTGCCTAACCTGCTGGGGCTGGACTTACCCAGCCAGGCCACCGCGCTGGATAGTTTCATCACCTTGTTGCGCCATCTCGGCGAAATGGACAAGCCTTCGCTGGCGCTGGGGCTGGCGACGGTGGTGCTGGGCGTGATCCTCAAGCTGTGGCTGCCACGCTGGCCGACGTTGCTGATCACCCTTATTCTCGGCGGCTTGGTGGTTTGGCTTTGGCCATCAATGTTCGGCCATGTGCACCTGGTCAGCGCGTTTACCGGCAAGCTGCCACCTTTCAGTCCGCTACCGCTGGATCTCGATCTGATCCTGCGCCTGCTGCCCAGCGCAGTAGCAGTCGGTATGCTCGGGCTGGTCACCAGCCTGTCGATTGCCCGCTCGATCTCGGCGCGTTCACAGCAACTGCTCGATGCCAATCAGGAAGTCCGTGCCCAAGGCCTGTCGAACATCATCGGGGCGTTTTTTTCCGGATCGCTGTCGGCCGGTTCATTCACTCGCTCAGGCCTGAGCTATGAAGCAGGGGCCTGTTCGCCACTGGCGGGGATTTTTTCGGCGTTGTGGGTAGCGCTGTTCGCGATCTTCGGTGCGAGCCTGATCGCGCACATCCCGATCCCGGCGATGGCCGGGAGCATTCTGTTGATCGCCTGGGGGCTGGTGGACCACCGCGGCATTCGCGCGTTGTTGCGGGTCAGCCGCGCTGAGTTCGTGGTCATGGCGCTGACCTGCGTCGCCACGCTGCTGCTGGAATTGCAAACGGCGATCTACGCCGGCGTGCTGGCCTCGCTTTTTTTCTACCTCAAGCGCACCTCGCAGCCACGGGTGCAGCATGTGCGAGATGGCGAGGAAGACATTCTGCGGGTCGGCGGTTCGATCTTTTTCGGTGCCAGCCATTACCTGCAAGTGCGCCTGCAACGCATGCACGGCGCACGCGTGGTGATCGAGGCTCAGCAGATCAACTTCATCGACTATTCAGGGGTGGAAATGCTGCATCAGGAGGCGCGGCGCCTGCTACGCCAGGATCGCAGCCTGACCCTGCGTCGGGCCCGGCCGCAGGTGGTGGAAGAACTGAGAAAGCTGGAAGGAGCGGAGAAATGCCCGATCCGGTTTGAGGATTGAAACACCGCCCTCTGTAGGAGCGAGCTTGCTCTCGAAGGTCGTGAACGATACCGCACTAAACCAGATGCCCCGCGGCGCCCTTGGGTTTTTCGCGAGCAAGCTCGCTCCTACAGTAGTTTATAGGGCCAGCTGTCTACGCAGCTCAGCCAATACCGGCGCCGTATCCGGCCGCACTCCGCGCCACAGGAAAAACGCTTCCGCCGCTTGTTCGGCCAGCATCCCCAAGCCATCCATCGCCACCGCCGCACCGTGTTCACTGGCCCAGCGGCAGAATGAGGTCGGTTCCTTGCCGTACATCATGTCGTAGCACACCGTTCTGCCCGGTTCGACCAGGCTGGGCGCAATCGGCGGCACATCGCCCGTCAGGCTCGCGGAGGTCGCATTGATGATCAGGTCCACCGACTCCTGCAACCAGTCGTAGCCACTGGCCGAGACCGGGCCCAGATCACAGAACAGTTCCGCCAGAAGCTCGGCCTTTTCCACCGTGCGGTTGGCGATGATCACCGATGCCGGTTGCTCGGCCAGTAGCGGCTCCAGAGCACCGCGCACCGCACCGCCGGCACCGAGCAACAGGATGCGTTTTCCCTTGAGGCTGAAACCGGCGTTGACCGTCAGGTCTCGCACCAGCCCGGCGCCGTCGGTGTTGTCGCCCAGCAGACTGCCATCGGCCAGTTTGCTCAAGGTATTGACCGCACCCGCCCGCTGCGCCCGCGCCGTCAGACTATTGGCCAATCGATAGGCCTCTTCCTTGAACGGCACTGTCACATTGGCACCGCGACCTTCGAGGAAAAACGTCCGGGCACAGGTGGAAAAGTCGTCGAGTGGCGCCAGCAGCGAGTTGTAGTCGAGCTTTTGCCCGGTCTGTTCGGCGAACAGGCGATGGATCAACGGCGACTTGCTGTGGCCAATCGGGTTTCCGAATACGACATAACGGTCCATCAGGTTTCCTCGTTCAGGCGTCGGCCAACCAATCGCGGTCTTGCAGGAAATACTCGGTCAGGCGCGCTTCTTCGCTGCCAGGCTCGGCCTTCCAGTCGTAACCCCAACGTACTTGCGGTGGCAGCGACATCAAAATCGACTCGGTCCGCCCACCCGATTGCAGGCCGAACAACGTGCCACGGTCGTAGACCAGATTGAATTCAACGTAGCGGCCACGGCGGAATTCCTGGAACTCGCGCTGCTTGGCTGTGAACGCATCGTTCTTGCGGCGCTGCACGATCGGCAGATAGGCGTCGATGTACGCATCGCCGATGGCACGCATGAAGGCGAAGCTGGTGTCGAAGTCCCACTCGTTCAGGTCGTCGAAAAACAGCCCGCCGATGCCACGCGGCTCGTGACGATGCTTGATGTGGAAGTAGCTGTCGCACCAGGCCTTGTAGCGCGGGTAAACGTCCGGGCCGAACGGCGCACAGGCCTGCTCGGCGACGCGGTGCCAGTGAATGCAGTCTTCTTCGTTGCCGTAATACGGGGTCAGGTCGAAGCCGCCGCCAAACCACCAGACCGGTTCTTCACCTTCTTTTTCAGCGATGAAAAAGCGCACGTTGGCGTGGGAAGTCGGCACATGGGGGTTGTGCGGGTGAATCACCAGCGACACGCCCAGGGCTTCAAAACCACGGCCCGCCAGTTCCGGTCGATGAGCGCTGGCAGACGGTGGAAGACCGCTGCCGAAGACATGGGAAAAGTTGACGCCGCCCTTTTCAATCACCGCGCCGTTTTCGATCACGCGGGTGCGACCACCACCGCCGGCAGGCCGGGTCCAGGCGTCTTCGACGAATTGCGTGCCGCCGTCTTCGGCTTCCAGGGCAGCGCAAATGCGCTCTTGCAGGTCGAGCAGGTAGGCTTTTACGGCCTCGGTGCGGGTCGTCATGTCATCACCTTGAATCGGGCAAAACTACGCGGTGCTCCATTGGAGCTCAGCCTGCGCAAATGGGTCCGTAGCATAACATCGCACGTTAGCCCTTCGCAGTTGACGAAGATCAAGCTTAGGAGTCCGATAGGGAGCTTGGTAAAACGACCTATGGAGAGTTCAGATGGCAAAGCGTATCCAATTCCGCGCCCACGGCGGCCCTGAGGTACTCGAGTATGTGGATTACCAACCCGCCGAGCCAGGTCCGAAGGAAGTGCGCGTGACCAACAAGGCCATCGGCCTGAACTTTATCGACACCTATTACCGCAGCGGTCTGTATCCGCCGCCATCCCTGCCATCGGGAGTCGGCTCTGAAGGGGCGGGCGTGGTCGAGGCGGTGGGCAGCGAAGTGACCCGCTTCAAGATCGGCGATCGAGTGGCCTATGGCAGCGGCCCTTTGGGCGCCTACAGCGAAGTTCACGTCTTGCCCGAGGCCAATCTGGTGAAACTGCCGGATGCCATCAGCTTCGAACAAGCCGCCGGGGTGATGCTCAAGGGCCTGACCGTGCAGTACCTGCTGCGTCAGACTTATGAACTCAAGGGTGGCGAAACCATCCTGTTCCACGCCGCGGCCGGTGGTGTCGGCTCCCTGGCTTGCCAATGGGCCCGGGCCTTGGGCGTGAAGCTGATCGGCACGGTCAGCTCGGCAGAGAAAGCCGCACTGGCCAAGGCCAACGGAGCCTGGGCGACCATCGACTACAGCCATGAAAACGTCGCCCAACGCGTGCTGGAATTGACTGACGGCAAAAAAGTCCCGGTGGTGTACGACGGCGTCGGCAAGGACACCTGGCTGACTTCACTCGACTGCGCCGCGCCGCGTGGACTGGTGGTGAGCTTCGGCAATGCGTCCGGCGCGGTCGACGGCGTGAACCTGGGGATCCTGGCAGGCAAAGGCTCGCTGTACGTGACCCGGCCAACGCTTGGCACTTATGCGAACAACGCCGAAAACCTGCAACGCATGGCCGACGAACTGTTCGAGATGATCAGCAGCGGCAAGCTGACCGTGAACATCAGCCAGCGTTATCCACTGGCTGAAGCGGCGAAGGCGCAGACCGAATTGTCGGCGCGGCGCACGACCGGTTCGGTTGTTTTGTTGCCTTGAGGACGCCTTCGCTGGCAAGCCAGCTCCTACAAGTTTCGCAATGAACCTGTAGGAGCTGGCTTGCCAGCGAAGAACGATGACGCGATATCAGCCCGGACGCACAACCTTGCCGGTCGCCAGATCGCGAATCACGCTCGGGTTCTTGCGCCCCCCCAGATTTCCGCCCAGCACCAGATCCACCTGGCCACGGAAATACTGTTCGACTCGAAGCCGCGTACGCGCCGCCGGGCGCCCCTGCGGGTTGGCCGATGTCGACACCAGCGGCCCGACCAGTGCGCACAAATCCCGCACCAGCGGGTGATCGCTGACGCGTAGCGCTACCGTCTCATGCACCCCGGTAATCCACTGCGGCAGCAGGTTCTGGTGCGGCACCAGCCAGGTGTTCGGTCCCGGCCAGGTACTGGCCATGCGGTCCATCCACAATTCCGGGAAGTCCTCGAAGAGGAAATCGAACTGACGGATGTTGTCGGCGACCAGAATCAGCCCCTTATCCACAGGCCGGCCCTTGATCAGCAGCAAACGTTCCACCGCTTCCTCGTCCCACGGGTCGCACCCCAGGCCCCAGACTGCTTCGGTTGGGTAGGCAATCACCGCCCCGGCGCGAATTGCTTGCGCGGCTTGTTGCACACGCCAACTGTTGACCATGAAAAACTCTCCAGAATAAGGCTCTGCGCAGTTTACCGATCTTGTTTATAAAACCTAGCTCACCCGCGCAAACCAGCGCCCGCTTTCGCACACGGCGCGGCCATCCATTTCCAGTTCCGTCAACGCCGCCAGCACTTTCGGCAAGGTCCAGCCACTTGCGTCGGCCAGCGCTTCACTGGTGTGAGGGGCGGCATGCAGCAGTTTCAGCAGTGGATGAGTCGTTGCAGGGGTGCAGGTTTGCGTGGATAACGACAGCCGTTGCCAGCCGCGCAAGGCTTCGAGGATATGTTCGATAGTTTCCACCAGCACCGCACCGTCACGGATCAACTGGTGACACCCGCGGGCGCCGGGGTGATGGATCGACCCGGGCATCGCAAACACCTCGCGCCCCTGTTCCGCCGCCAGCCTCGCGGTGATCAGTGAACCGCTGGCGACACTGGCTTCGACCACCAGCACCCCGAGCGACAAACCACTGATGATCCGGTTGCGTCGAGGGAAGTTGCCGGCGCTGGGGCCTGCATCCAGCGGGAACTCCGAAAGCACTGCGCTGCCAGAAGCGACCATGGCGTCCGCCAGGCGTCTATTTCGCTGTGGATAAAACTTCTCGAGCCCCGTACCGAGCACACCGACCGTTTGCCCGCCGACGTCGAGCGCGGCCTGGTGCGCGGCAGCGTCAATACCCAGGGCCAGGCCGCTGGTGATGACAAAACCGGCACCGGCCAGGCTGCGGGAAAACGCCGCAGCGGTGTCCATCCCCGGCCGAGACGCGCGCCGGCTGCCGACCATCGCCAGCTGTGGTTTTTCCAGAATGCCCGGATTGCCCGCGACAAATAACAGTGGTGGTGCATCGCTGATTTGTGCCAGCAGTGCCGGGTAGTCCGGCTGGTCCCACATCAGTAAATGCTGGGCCGGACGCTCTAACCAGGCCAATGCGTGGCTGGCGCCGTCACGAATCCCGGTGCTACGCCTGGCCTCGGAGCAGGCCAGTGGCAACCCCAGCGAACGCCAGGCACTGGCTGGTGCGCTGAGGGCTTTGGATGCCGAACCGAAGGCTTCGAGCAATTTCTTGAAACGCGCAGGACCGAGTTCCGGCAAACGATGCAGACGTAATCGGGCTTCCAGTTCCGCGGGGGAAACCGGTGTAACAGTAGACAGCGACATGGATCATCCTTGATCGTAATAAGCCCCCGTACAAACGGGAATAAGCTGTGGATAACTCTGTTGGTAACTTGTGAAGCACTCTTACGGATTTCGCACCTTGTCCATCACCGACAACGAGCGCGATGCGCTGAGCACCAGCCCATAACTGAGTTTGTCGTAGGTACGGAAAACCATCAGCAGACCAGCGCGCTCATCGGGAATTTTCAACGGCTGGCCGGTGATCCGGTCGCGCACGGTTTCGCCGGTCTTCATCACCGCAAGAAGATTGCCTTCGGCCAGACCGTCGCGCTGCCCCTTGTTCAGCGTAACCACGTCCAATTCGCCGATCTGCGTGACCCCGCGCGGCACATCGATGATCAAACCGTTGATTTCGAGGCTCGGTGCGCTGGGCGTGAAGGTCGAGTCGATCGCGCGCCCTTCACCGCTGAACAAGCGATCGCCGATGCGCACTTCCTGGGTCGTACGTTGCAACGCCAGGGTAGCGACGTCTCCTTCGATGGCCACGACTTCACCGCCGCCGATGTCGTCGGCGTTGATCCCCAGGATTTCCTTGCTCTGCGGATCGGTGTAGACCTTGCCCTGGCGGAAGATGCCGTACGCCGGTTGCGTCGGATCGAAATGGCCGCGGGCAAAGATGCGGTCACCCGCGCCGCTGAGTACGCGCTCGGCATCGCCGGCAACGATGTAGGGCGCCTGGTCGAAATCCTCGACCTTGTCGACGATGCGGTTGTTCAGCAGAAAGCTGTTGATCGATTTCAGCGCAATGCTGGGGATAACCTCGCTCACCGGGCTGCTGCGCACCTGAGGCGAGAGCTTAATGGTGGGAATGTCTTCCCGAAGTTGCATTTGCCCATGCGCCCAACCTGCCGAGACCAGGAGCAGCAGGGCGAGTAGTGATTTCCTCATGCGGTGAATCCCTTTATTATGTACGTTCGCGTGAAACGCCAGAGCCCTCAGTGGCTCGCTCCCGGCATGCTTGTCAAAACTTGCTTGTCAACAGAAGGGAGCTACGTTTTACAACGGTAGCCTGCATTTCTTCGGATTCGCCAGGCCATTGACCCGACCTTACTTCACACGTGCACTGATCAAGCTTATGGCCATTTTGAACATCCTCGAATTCCCTGATCCGCGCCTGCGCACTATCGCCAAGCCAGTGGCTGTAGTGGACGCCGAAGTGCGTCAGTTGGTCGACGACATGTTTGAAACAATGTATGAAGCGCCTGGCATCGGCCTCGCCGCTACCCAGGTCAACGTGCACAAACGTATCGTCGTGATGGACCTCTCCGAAGACCGCACCGAACCGCGAGTGTTCATCAACCCTGAGTTCGAACCCCTGACCGACGAGATGGGCCAGTATCAGGAAGGCTGCCTGTCGGTGCCGGGTTTCTACGAAAACGTCGATCGCCCACAACGGGTCAAGGTCAAGGCACTGGACCGCGACGGCCAGCCTTACGAACTGATCGCCGAAGATTTGCTCGCCGTGTGCATCCAGCACGAATGCGACCACCTCAACGGCAAATTGTTCGTTGATTACCTGTCCACGCTCAAACGCGACCGCATCAAGAAGAAACTGGAAAAGCTCCATCGCCAGAACGCCTGATGCCCATCTTCAAAGGCTTGCTGCGGCAAGCCTTTTTCTTTTCAAGAGACGTCACCCATGACTGAGCCACTGCGCATTGTCTTTGCCGGCACCCCGGAATTCGCCGCCGAACACCTCAAGGCCTTGCTCGACAGCCCTTACGAGATCGTCGCGGTCTACACCCAACCGGATCGTCCGGCCGGTCGCGGGCAAAAACTGATGCCGAGCCCGGTCAAGCAGCTTGCTCTAGAGAACAACATCCCGGTGTTGCAACCGCCCACCTTGCGCAACGAAGACGCGCAAGCGGAACTGGCCGCGTTGAAGCCGGACTTGATGGTGGTGGTCGCCTACGGGCTGATCCTGCCGCAAGTGGTACTGGATATACCGCGCCTGGGTTGCATCAACAGCCACGCCTCGTTGCTGCCTCGCTGGCGTGGTGCGGCGCCGATCCAGCGTGCTGTGGAAGCGGGGGACGCAGAAAGCGGCGTGACCGTGATGCGCATGGAAGCCGGCCTCGATACCGGGCCGATGCTGCTCAAGGTCACCACGCCGATCAGCGCCGAAGACACCGGTGGCAGCCTGCACGATCGCCTCGCCGAAATGGGCCCTCCGGCCGTGGTCCAGGCGATTGCCGGCCTCGCTGCCGCGACCCTGGAGGGCGAAGTCCAGGACGACAGCCTGGCGACCTATGCGCACAAATTGAACAAGGACGAAGCACGCATCGACTGGACCCGCCCGGCGGTCGAGCTGGAGCGTCTGGTCCGTGCCTTCAATCCGTGGCCGATCACCCACAGCACCTTGAACGGCGAAGCCCTGAAAGTGCTGGCCGCGAACCTGGCCGAAGGCAAAGGCGCCCCGGGTGAAATCCTCGGTGCCAGCAAGGACGGCCTGATCGTCGCCTGCGGCGAACAGGCCCTGTGCCTGACCCGCCTGCAATTGCCCGGTGGCAAGGCGCTGAACTTCAGCGACCTGTTCAACAGCCGTCGCGAGAAATTCGCCACCGGTATCGTCCTCGGTCAAGCGGTGGACGCTCAATGAATCCGCGTCTGGCCGCCGCCAAGGCACTCACCGCTGTCCTGAACGGAAAAGCATCGCTCAACAGTTCGCTGCCAATGCAACTGGACAAGGTCGAGGACCGTGATCGCGGCTTCACCCAGGACCTGGCGTTCGGCACCGCGCGCTGGCAGCCACGCTTGTCGGCGCTGGCGGCCAAGCTGCTGCAGAAACCGTTCAAGGCCGCCGACGCCGATGTCGAGGCGCTATTGCTGGTCGGTCTTTATCAGTTGCTCTACACCCGCGTCCCGGCCCATGCCGCCATTGGTGAAACCGTCGGTTGCGCCGACAAGCTGAAAAAGCCTTGGGCAAAGGGTTTGCTCAATGCTGTGCTGCGCAATGCTCAGCGCGACAGCGAAACGATTTTCGCCGAGCTGGAACGTGATCCCGTGGTGCGCACCGCTCACCCGCGCTGGCTGCAGAAATCCCTGAAGGCGTTCTGGCCAGAGCAATGGGAAGCCATCTGCGCCGCCAACAACGCGCATCCGCCGATGATCCTGCGGGTCAACCGTCGTCATCACAGTCGCGATACCTACCTCGGTTTGCTGATAGATACCGGTATCGCCGCCACGCCGTGTGTCTATAGCCGCGATGGCATCGTGCTCGAAGCGGCCACCGATGTGCGCAGTCTGCCGGGATTCGCCGAAGGCTGGATCAGCGTGCAGGACGAAGCCGCGCAACTGGCCGCCGATCTGCTCGACCTCGCGCCGGGCCAACGGGTGCTGGACGCCTGCTGTGCGCCAGGTGGCAAGACCTGCCACATCCTTGAAGCCGAGCCAAAACTGGCCGGCGTCGTGGCGGTAGACCTGGAGGCCAAGCGCCTGGTACGGGTGCGGGAAAACCTCGAACGCCTGAAGCTGAGCGCCGAATTGATCGCCGCCGACGGCCGCGACACCCAGGCGTGGTGGGACGGCAAGCCGTTCCAGCGCATCCTGCTGGACGCGCCATGCTCGGCCACCGGTGTGATCCGTCGTCACCCGGACATCAAGCTGACCCGCCAACCCGACGACATCGCCGCGCTGGCGGTGCTGCAAGGCGAATTGCTCGACGCCATGTGGAACACATTGGAGGTGGGCGGCATTCTGCTGTACGCCACCTGTTCCACGCTGCCGACCGAAAATACCGAAGTCATCGAAGCCTTCCTCGCCCGCACGCCGGGCGCCCGCGAACTGGACCTCGCCACGGCGGCCGGCATCAAGCAGCTCCATGGTCGCCAGTTGCTGGCCCAGGAAGGCGGCCACGACGGTTTCTACTACGCCAAGCTGATCAAGATCGCCGCCGCTCGCGGTTAAACGGATTCAATGGAGTGACTGGATGAAAATCATCATCCTCGGTGCAGGGCAAGTCGGCGGTTCGCTGGCGGAACACCTGGCCAGCGAAGCCAACGATATTACTGTGGTCGACACCGATGGCGAACGCCTGCGCGATCTCGGCGACCGCCTGGACATCCGCACCGTTCAAGGTCGCGGCTCATTCCCGACGGTGTTGCGCCAGGCCGGAGCCGATGACGCCGACATGCTGGTCGCGGTGACCAACAGCGATGAAACCAACATGGTCGCCTGCCAGGTCGCCCACACCCTGTTTCACACCCCGACCAAGATCGCCCGGGTTCGCGAAGCCGCCTACCTGACCCGCGAGGAGCAATTGTTCCAGAACGAAGCGATTCCTGTGGACGTGCTGATCAGCCCGGAACAAGTGGTTACCAACTACATCAAGCGCCTGATCCAGCATCCGGGCGCCTTGCAGGTGATCGACTTCGCCGAAGGCAAGGCGCAACTGGTGGCGGTGCGGGCGTACTACGGCGGGCCGCTGGTGGGTCAGCAACTGCGGCAGTTGCGCGAGCACATGCCGAACGTGGAAACCCGTGTCGCGGCGATTTTCCGTCGAGACCGGCCGATCCTGCCCCAGGGCGATACGGTGATCGAAGCCGACGACGAAGTGTTTTTCATCGCTGCCAAGGCGAACATTCGCGCGGTCATGAGCGAAATGCGCCGTCTCGACGAGACCTATAAACGCATCGTCATCGCCGGAGGCGGGCAAATCGGCGAGCGTCTGGCCGAGGCTATCGAAAGCCGTTATCAGGTAAAGATCATCGAGATGAATCCGGCCCGTTGCCGTCATCTCTCGGACCACCTCGACAGCACCGTGGTGTTGCAGGGCAGCGCCTCGGACCGCGACCTGCTGCTGGAGGAGAACATCGCCGACGCAGATCTGTTCCTCGCCCTGACCAACGACGACGAAGCCAACATCATGTCGTCGCTGCTGGCCAAGCGCCTGGGTGCGAAGAAGGTGATGACCATCATCAACAACCCGGCTTATGTCGATCTGATCCAGGGCGGCGACATCGACATCGCCATCAGCCCGCAACTGGCGACCATCGGCACCTTGCTGGCCCACGTGCGCCGGGGCGACATCGTCAGCGTGCACTCACTGCGCCGGGGCGCGGCGGAGGCCATCGAGGCGATTGCCCATGGCGATGCGAAATCGAGCAAGGTGATCGGCAAGGCCATCGAGAACATCGGCCTGCCGCCGGGTACCACCATCGGTGCGATCATCCGCGACGAAGAGGTGATCATTGCCCATGACGACACCGTGATCGAAACGGGCGACCATGTAATTTTGTTCCTTGTGGATAAAAAGCATATTCGCGATGTGGAGAAGCTGTTCCATGTGGGGTTGAGCTTCTTCTGATGCGGATTTTTCGGTGATCGGATTGGCCTCATCGCGAGCAAGCTCGCTCCCACAGGGTTCTTGGTCGTACACACCATTTGTGTTTCTGAAGATCAAGTGTGGGAGCGAGCTTGCTCGCGATAGCGGACTTCCAGATCCCGGATATCTTCCTGACACACCTCAAAAAGGAATCCACCGATGATCGAATCCCTGGAAAAAATGCTCGCCAAGGGTGTGGATAACGCTTTGCTGCGCTTCGGTTTGGGCAAGGGTTATCTGGATCTGGGGGAGAACGCCAAGGCAGTGGAGCATTTTCAACGCTGCGTCGAATTCGATCCGAAGTATTCAGCGGCGTGGAAACTGCTGGGCAAGGCCCATCTGGCGCTGGCGGACTTTGCGGCCGCGCGGCAAGCCTGGGAGCAAGGCGTGGAAGCTGCTCGCGGCCATGGTGACAAACAGGCCGAGAAGGAAATGACGGTGTTCCTGAAGAAGCTCGAGCGTCAGGCGCACTGACCAGAAGATAACGCAGCCTGTGAGAAGCCCTTGCAGGAACTGCCGAAGGCTGCGATTTTTTGATTTTTATCAAAGCAAGATCAAAAGATCGCAGCCTTCGGCAGCTCCTACGGGGTTATCCACAGCGTCAATACCAGCGAGCTTCACCCGGTGGACGCTTCTTGAAGCGCTTCATGCTCCACATGTACTGGCTCGGATACGCCCGCACATAGCGCTCGACCACCTGGCTCATGGCCGCGCACGAGGTCTCGGTATCGGTGCTGTACATGGCTTCGGGCGCGGCTTCCAGGATCACCTTGTAGCCTGAACCGTCCGGCAGCCGCAGGGCATGCAGGAACACGCCGACCGCTTTGCCGCCGGCGAGCATGTTCGGCACGAACTTGCTGGTCAGCGCCTTCACCGCGAAAAACGGCACGAAGATCCCGGCGGACTCGGCTGGCTCCGGGTCGGCAGGAATACCCACCGCACCACCTTTGCGCACTTCCTTGATGACGCTGAGAATGCCTTCCTTGGTGGAAGCGGCCACCTTGTTGCCCAGCTGTACCCGCTGCTTTTGCAGCAATTCATCCACCGCCTTCAATTTGGGCGGACGGTAAAAAATGATCGGTTTGCACTGGCTGCAATAGAAGTGGTTGAGCACTTCCCAGTTGCCCAGGTGGCTGGTGATGCCGACCACGCCTTTGCCGGAGGCGAGGGCGTCCTTCAATATGTCGAGGCCTTCGACCTCGCGCACCAGGTCGATGGAGCGCTGGGCCGGCCAGATCCAGGCGCAGGCGCTTTCGGTCAGGGACTTGCCGATGTCCTTCAGGCTCTGGCCCACCAGGCGCTCACGCTCGACAGGGTCCATGTCCGGAAAGCACTTGGACAGATTGATCCGTACCACGTCGCGGGAACGGTTCGGGGTTTTCCACATGACCCAGCCAATCGCCGAGCCCACGGCCTGCACGGCCCGCCACGGAAGCAGGGCAAACAGCCGCAGAGCGCCTACCAACAAGGCGCCTTTCAACTTATCCACAGGTCACTCCTGATTTTGTGCTGTGCGCAAGGCGGCCATTCTAACCGCCGTTCGCCAGCTGCGCGTAGCGGTCGCAATCGCGGGTGTGATCCATGACCATGCCCGAGGCCTGCATCAGCGCGTAGCAAATGGTCGGCCCGACGAAGGTGAATCCGGCTTTTTTCAAGCCCTTGCTCATTTCCACGGCGGTCGGCGTCACGGCCGGGACTTCGCCGCGATCCTTGAAATGATTGATCACAGGCACACCACCGACGAACGACCAGAGAAATCCCACCGGGTCCTCCAGCGCCAGCCAGGCCTGGGCATTGCGCCGGGCCGCGTTGAGCTTGAGGCGGTTGCGGATGATGCCCGGATCGAGCATCAACTCGTCGATTTCGGCATCGCTCATCTGCGCCACACGCTGGACATCAAAACCGAACATCACCTGACGATAATGCTCGCGTTTGCGTAGCACGGTGATCCAGGAGAGGCCGGCCTGGAACCCTTCGAGCAAAAGCAACTCGAACAATCCCTGCGCATCGCGTAGCGGCGTGCCCCACTCCTGATCGTGATATGCCATGTACAGCGGATCTTCGGAACACCAAAAGCAGCGTGGCATAAGGCTCCAGGGGGCGTGCGCAGCCATGAATCGGGTATACTCCCGCTCTTTAAATCGCAGCCCAAGAAACAGGTGAATTTCGTGAGCCAGCCTACGCCAGCCGTGCGTACCTTCCAAGACTTGATCCTCGCCCTCCAGCAATACTGGGCCGAGCAAGGTTGTGTGGTACTTCAGCCCTACGATATGGAAGTAGGCGCCGGCACTTTCCACACTGCTACATTCCTGCGCGCCATCGGCCCGGAAACCTGGAACGCCGCCTACGTGCAGCCAAGCCGCCGTCCGACTGACGGCCGCTACGGCGAAAACCCGAACCGTCTGCAGCACTACTACCAGTTCCAGGTCGTCCTGAAGCCGAACCCGGACAACTTCCAGGAACTGTACCTGGGCTCCCTCAAGCACGTCGGTCTGGACCCGCTGGTCCACGACATCCGCTTCGTCGAAGACAATTGGGAATCGCCGACCCTCGGTGCCTGGGGTCTGGGCTGGGAAGTCTGGCTCAACGGCATGGAAGTAACCCAATTCACCTACTTCCAGCAAGCGGGCGGCATCGAGTGCTACCCGGTGACCGGCGAAATCACCTACGGTCTCGAGCGCCTGGCCATGTACCTGCAAGGCGTGGACTCGGTCTACGACCTGGTCTGGGCTGACGGCCCGTTCGGCAAGGTGACCTACGGCGACGTGTTCCACCAGAACGAAGTGGAACAGTCGACCTACAACTTCGAACACGCCAACGTCGACAAGCTTTTCGAACTGTTCGATTTCTACGAAAGCGAAGCCAAGCGCCTGATCGAACTCGACCAGCCGCTGCCGTTGCCAAGCTACGAAATGGTGTTGAAGGCCTCCCATACCTTCAACCTGCTGGATGCGCGCCGGGCAATCTCGGTGACTGCGCGTCAGCAATACATCCTGCGTGTACGCACCCTGGCGCGTTCCGTTGCGCAAGCCTACCTGCTGGCTCGCGCCAAGCTGGGCTTCCCGATGGCGACCCCGGACCTGCGTGATGAAGTACTGGCCAAGCTGGAGGCTGCACAATGAGTGCTCTGGATTTTCTGGTTGAACTGGGCACTGAAGAACTGCCACCCAAAGCCCTGAACACCCTGGCCGAGGCGTTCCTCGCCGGTATCGACAAGGGCCTGCAAGCTGCCGGCCTGAACTACGAGACCAAAACCGTTTATGCCGCGCCGCGCCGCCTGGCTGTGCTGATCACCTCGCTGGCCACCCAGCAACCGGATCGCAGCATCAACCTGGACGGCCCGCCACGTCAGGCCGCGTTCGATGCCGAAGGCAACCCGACCCAGGCGGCACTGGGCTTCGCCAAGAAGTGCGGCGTCGATCTGAGCGAAATCGATCAGAGCGGCCCGAAACTGCGCTACAGCCAGAGCATTGCCGGCAAGGCGACCGCGAGCCTGCTGCCGACCATCGTCGAAGATTCCCTGAACGACCTGCCGATCCCGAAACGCATGCGTTGGGGCGCGCGCAAGGAAGAGTTCGTTCGTCCGACCCAATGGCTGGTGATGCTGCTCGGTGACCAGGTCATCGACTGCACCATCCTCGCCCAGAAGGCCGGCCGCGATTCCCGTGGTCACCGCTTCCATCACCCGGAAAGCGTGCGCATCGGTTCGCCATCCAGCTACCTGGCCGACCTGCGTGCCGCCTACGTTCTGGCTGACGCCAACGAGCGTCGCGAGATCATCAGCAAGCGCACCGAAGAGCTGGCCACCCGTCAGGAAGGCACGGCAATCGTTCCGCCAGCCCTGCTCGATGAAGTGACCGCGCTGGTCGAATGGCCGGTGCCGCTGGTGTGCTCGTTCGAGGAACGCTTCCTCGACGTGCCACAAGAAGCACTGATCACCACCATGCAGGACAACCAGAAGTACTTCTGCCTGCTGGACGCCGACGGCAAGTTGCTGCCTCGTTTCATTACCGTGGCCAACATCGAAAGCAAAGACCCGCAGCAGATCATCGCCGGTAACGAGAAGGTGGTTCGCCCACGCCTGACCGACGCCGAGTTCTTCTTCAAGCAAGACAAGAAGCAGAAGCTCGAAGACTTCAACCTGCGCCTGCAAAACGTGGTGTTCCAGGAAAAACTCGGCAGCGTCTACGACAAGGCCGAGCGAGTCTCCAGACTCGCCGCCTACATCGCCGCGCGAATTGGCGGCAACGCTTCGTGGGCTGCTCGCGCAGGCCTGCTGTCCAAGTGCGACCTGTCGACCGAGATGGTCGGCGAGTTCCCGGAAATGCAAGGTGTCGCCGGTTACTACTACGCCCTCAACGATGGCGAGCCGGAAGATGTCGCACTGGCGCTGAACGAGCAGTACATGCCGCGCGGTGCTGGCGCTGAACTGCCGAGCACCCTGACCGGTGCGGCCGTGGCCATTGCCGACAAGCTCGACACCCTCGTGGGTATCTTCGGTATCGGCATGCTGCCGACCGGCAGCAAAGACCCGTACGCCCTGCGCCGTGCCGCACTGGGCGTGTTGCGTATCCTGATCGAGAAGCAACTGGATCTGGACCTGAACGACGCCGTGGCCTTCGCTGTGAATGCGTTCGGGACCAAGATCAAGGCTGCCGGCCTGAACGACTCGGTGCTGGAGTTCATCTTCGACCGTTTGCGTGCCCGTTACGAAGACGAAGGCGTCGACGTCGCGACCTACCTGTCGGTGCGTGCCTTGAAGCCAGGCTCGGCCCTGGACTTCGACCAGCGCGTACAAGCAGTACAGGCCTTCCGCAAATTGCCGGAAGCCGCTGCCCTGGCCGCGGTGAACAAGCGCGTGTCGAACCTGCTGAGCAAGGTCGAAGGCTCGGTGCCTACCGTCGTGGAAGCCAAGTACTTCGACAATGCCAACGAGTTCTCCCTGTACTCGGCGATCCAGCAGGCTGACCAGGCTGTGCAGCCAATGGCCGCCTCGCGTCAGTACAGCGAATCCCTGGCACGCCTGGCTGCACTGCGCGAACCGGTGGATGCGTTCTTCGAAGCCGTGATGGTCAACGCTGAAGACGCCAAGGTCCGCGCCAACCGCTACGCCTTGCTGGCGCGCCTGCGTGGGTTGTTCCTCGGCGTCGCCGACATTTCGCTGCTGGGTTGAGGGACTGCTGTTGAAACTGCTGATTCTCGATCGAGACGGAGTGATCAATTACGACTCCGACGCTTACATCAAGTCGGTGGAGGAGTGGATTCCGCTCCCCGGATCGATCGAGGCCATCGCGCAGTTGAGCAAGGCCGGCTGGACGGTAGCGGTCGCTACCAACCAGTCGGGCATCGCTCGCGGTTATTACGACCTCGCCACCCTGGATGCCATGCACGAGCGCTTGCGCGCGCTGGTGGCGGAGCAGGGCGGTGAAGTCGGCCTGATCGTCTACTGCCCCCACGGGCCGGACGAAGGCTGCGATTGCCGCAAGCCGAAACCCGGGATGTTGAAAACCATCGCCGCTCATTACAACGTGTCGCTGACCAATCTCTGGTTCGTCGGCGACAGCCTTGGTGACCTGGAGGCCGCCAAAGCCGTCGATTCACAGCCAGTTTTGGTAAAGACCGGGAAAGGCGAAAAGACTTTGGGTAAAACCCTTCCGGTTGGCACATTGATTTTTGACGATCTGGCGGCGATTGCCGCAGAACTTATCCACAATTAGAGTGCTTCTGAAATTCCTGATAAGGGACCCGTCAGGAGTGCGCTTTATACAAGCGGGCAATTCCCGCAACGGTAAACGTCACCATGTCGATATTGCAGGCCATCAGAACCTTCCTCTTTTACCTGCTGCTGGGCACCAGCTCCTTGCTGTGGTGCAGCCTGAGTTTTTTTATCGCGCCGTTTCTGCCCTTCAAGGCACGTTACCGCTTTATCAACGTGTACTGGTGCCGCTGCGCCTTGTGGCTGAGCAAAGTGTTTCTTGGTATCTGCTACGAAGTGAAGGGTGCCGAGAACGTACCTGAAAGGCCTTGTGTCATTCAGTCGAACCACCAGAGCACGTGGGAGACGTTCTTTCTCTCTGCCTACTTTTCACCGCTGAGCCAGGTGCTCAAACGTGAATTGCTCTATGTGCCGTTCTTTGGCTGGGCCATGGCCATGCTGCGACCGATCGCCATCGATCGCGACAACCCGAAAGCCGCACTCAAGCATGTAGCAAAGAAGGGCGATGAACTGCTCAAGGACAATGTCTGGGTGCTGATCTTCCCTGAAGGCACGCGCGTTCCTTTCGGCACCGTCGGAAAGTTCTCGCGCGGTGGCAGCGCCTTGGCGGTCAACGCCGAATTGCCCGTGCTGCCGATTGCGCACAACGCAGGCAAGTTCTGGCCGAAAACCGGTTGGGCGAAGCAGCAGGGCGTCATCACTGTGATCATTGGCGAACCGATGTATGCCGCAGGCGCAGGACCGCGAGCCATTGCTGAATTGAACGACCGGGTCCAGGCGTGGAACGAGCAGATGCAACGGGAAATGGGATCGCTGCCACCGGCTCCGCAAGCGCCGGTTTCAAACGATCAGCTGGCTGTCTGAGATTCTGTGGATAACCTGTGTACCGTTTCATTGAAAAACGTCGTTTCTTGTACGTAACTTTATGATTTTTTTACATATTTCTTTGAATGATAAAAACCATAAAAACGTGCATAAGTTTTTTTAGGACGTAAAAAAGCCGGCTGATATAGCCGGTTTTTTTATGCCCGGAACAATTGCCAAGAGTGCTCCGCCGAGCGAGTAAAACGCACCAATAAAAAGGCCAATGCGAATGCATTGGCCTTTTTATTGGCATCGACCGGGATCAGAAGTCCAGGTTGGACACCGCCAGAGCATTGCTTTCGATGAAGTCACGACGAGGTTCGACCGCATCACCCATCAGGGTGTTGAAGATCTGGTCTGCGCCAATGGCGTCTTCGATGGTCACTTTGAGCATCCGGCGCTGGCTTGGGTCCATGGTGGTTTCCCATAGCTGATCCGGGTTCATTTCGCCCAGACCTTTGTATCGCTGGATGGTGTGACGCTTGGTGCTTTCAGCCATCAGCCATTCAAGGGCTTCCTTGAACTCGGTCACCGGCTTCTTGCGCTCGCCACGCTGGATGTACGCGCCGTCGTCCAGCAGGGTGCTCAGTTGAGCGCCTAGCGAAACGACAGTCTTGTAATCGTTGCTGCCGAAAAAGTCGCGGTTGAAGGTGACGTAGTTCGACAGGCCGTGGGAGATCAGTTCGACCTCTGGCAGCCAGACGTTACGTTCACGGTCTTCACGCAGGCTGGCTTTGTAAACCAGGCCGGACTTCTCGACGGTGCGCAGGCGAACTTCGTACTGAGCCAGCCAATCTTGCATCGCTGCGTGATCAGACAGTTGCTCCATGCTCACCGCTGGCAGGTAGATGAAGTGCTCGGTCAGCTCCTGTGGGTACAGGCGCGACAGACGCTTGAGGGTCTTCATCACCAGACGGAAGTCATTCACCAGACGCTCAAGTGCTTCACCGGAAATGCCAGGTGCTTCTTCGTTCAGGTGAAGGCTCGCATCTTCAAGGGCCGACTGCGTCATGTACTCTTCCATGGCGTCGTCGTCTTTGATGTATTGCTCTTGCTTGCCTTTCTTCACTTTGTACAGCGGCGGCTGAGCGATGTAGATGTAGCCACGCTCGATCAGCTCCGGCAACTGACGGAAGAAGAAGGTCAGCAGCAGGGTACGGATGTGCGAACCGTCGACGTCAGCATCGGTCATGATGATGATGTTGTGGTAACGCAGTTTGTCGATGTTGTACTCGTCGCGGCCGATACCGCAGCCCAGCGCGGTGATCAAGGTGCCCACTTCTTGCGAAGAGATCATCTTGTCAAAACGCGCCTTCTCGACGTTCAGGATCTTGCCCTTCAGCGGCAGGATGGCTTGGGTCCGACGGTTACGTCCCTGCTTGGCAGAGCCGCCCGCGGAGTCACCTTCCACGAGGTACAGTTCGGACAGGGCAGGGTCCTTTTCCTGGCAGTCAGCCAGTTTGCCCGGCAGGCCGGCGATGTCCAGCGCGCCTTTGCGGCGAGTCATCTCACGGGCTTTACGCGCCGCTTCACGGGCACGGGCCGCGTCGATCATCTTGCCGACGACCAGTTTGGCTTCGTTCGGGTTTTCCAGCAGGAAGTCGGAGAAGTACTTGCCCATTTCCTGTTCGACCGCGGTCTTCACTTCGGAAGACACCAGCTTGTCTTTGGTCTGGGAGCTGAACTTCGGATCCGGCACTTTCACCGAAATGATCGCGGTCAGGCCTTCACGGGCATCGTCACCGGTGGTAGCGACCTTGTGCTTCTTCGCCAGGCCTTCTGCTTCGATGTAGGTGTTCAGGTTACGCGTCAGTGCGGAACGGAAACCCACCAGGTGAGTACCGCCGTCGCGCTGTGGAATGTTGTTGGTGAAGCACAACAGGTTCTCGTTGAAGCTGTCGTTCCACTGCAGGGCGATTTCCACGCCGATGCCGTCTTCACGCTGGACGTTGAAGTGGAACACCTGGTTGACCGCAGTCTTGTTGGTGTTCAGGTATTCAACGAACGCACGCAGGCCGCCTTCGTACTTGAACAGCTCTTCCTTGCCGCTGCGCTCGTCCTTGAGGACGATGCCGACACCGGAGTTGAGGAAGGACAGTTCACGAATCCGCTTGGCCAGGATGTCCCAGCTGAAGTGTATATTCTTGAAGGTTTCAGCCGATGGCTTGAAGTGAATCTGGGTGCCCGTGGTTTCGCTCTCACCAACGATTTTCATTGGTTCTTGCGGAACACCGTGTACGTAAGTCTGTTCCCAGATTTTGCCGCTACGGCGAACGGTCAGGACCAGTTCTTTGGACAGCGCATTCACCACCGACACACCTACACCGTGCAGACCGCCGGATACTTTATAGGAGTTGTCGTCGAACTTACCGCCGGCGTGCAGCACGGTCATGATGACCTCGGCTGCCGAAACGCCTTCTTCTTTGTGCACGTCTACCGGGATGCCACGACCGTTGTCACGAACGGTGATGGACTCATCCGGGTGGATGATGATGCTGATGTCGTCGCAGTGGCCGGCGAGAGCTTCGTCGATCGAGTTATCGACCACTTCGAACACCATGTGGTGCAGACCGCTGCCATCGTCGGTGTCACCAATGTACATACCGGGACGTTTGCGTACGGCATCCAGGCCTTTCAGCACTTTAATGCTCGTTGAGTCGTACGTATTTTCTTCGCTCAATGCCTTCACTCCCGATGGTCGTGGGTCTGGGTGATACGGCCCTGTTCCACGTGGAACAGAGCGACTGGCGTTTCCGTCTGCCAGCCTTCCCTCAATAATTCGTGATCTACACAGGTGATAAATACCTGGCAGCGTAAGTCTTCCAACAAGCGGCAAAGCGCGCGACGGTGGTGCTCGTCCAGCTCGGACGGCAAGTCATCCACCAGATAAATACACTGACCGCGTCGAGCCTGGCTGACCAGGTGCCCTTGGGCAATCCGTAATGCGCAAACCACCAACTTCTGCTGGCCACGGGACAAGATGTCCGCGGCGTTGTGCGCGCCCAGTCTGAGACGCAAATCAGCACGTTGTGGTCCGGCCTGGGTATGCCCCATTTGCTGGTCCCGCTGCAGAGACCCGGCGAGCACAGCACTCAGTTCACGGTCTTTGTCCCAGCCGCGGTAATAGCTGAGCGTCAAGCCTTCAAGCTCAACCAGATCGCTCAAGGTTTGTTCAAAGACTGGTTTCAAGGCTTTGATATAAGCGCGGCGGTATTCATCTATTTCAGCGCTGGCCTGGCACAGTTCCCTGTCCCAAACCGCTTGCGAAACGGCGTCAAGTGTACCATGCCGCAGCCAAGAGTTTCTCTGGCGCAGGGCCTTCTGCAAGCGCTGCCAGGTTGACATGAAGCGCGGTTCCACGTGGAACACACCCCAGTCGAGAAACTGTCGGCGAATCTTCGGCGCACCTTCCAGCAATCGAAAGCTGTCCGGGTTGATCAGCTGCAATGGCAAGATTTCAGCCAGCTGTGCGGCACTGCGCGCGTTCTGCCCATCGATACGGATCTGGAATTCGCCTTGGCGATCCCGCGAAATGCCCAAGGCGCTATGCCCACCCTCCGCCAACTCAACCTGGCCAAAGACCGTGCACGCCAGTTGCTCGTATTGAATGACCGGCAACAGGCGGGTGCTGCGAAACGAACGGGCAAGCCCCAGCAGATGGATGGCCTCCAGAACACTGGTTTTGCCGCTGCCGTTGGCGCCGTAAAGAATATTGATGCGGGGGGAAGGGGAGAAGGTCACCGGGTGCAGATTGCGCACCGCGGTGACCGAGACGCGACTTAAGGACATCTAGCTATTACAGACGCATCGGCATGACAACGTAGGCCGAGTCGTCGTTATCCGATTCCTGCACCAGCGCGCTGCTGTTGGAGTCGGACAGGATCAGACGAACCTGCTCGGTGGTCATCACGCCCAGTACGTCGAGCAGATAGCTCACGTTGAAGCCGATTTCCAGAGAGCCACCGTTGTATTCAACGCCGACTTCTTCTTCCGCTTCTTCCTGCTCCGGGTTGTTCGCCTGGATCTTCAGCTGACCGCTGGCCAGTTGCAGACGGATACCACGGTACTTCTCGTTGGACAGAATCGCGGTACGACTGAACGCTTCGCGCAGCGCCTGGCGATCGCCCAGTACCAGCTTGTCGCCACCTTTAGGCAGAACACGCTCGTAGTCCGGGAATTTGCCGTCGACCAATTTTGATGTGAAGGTGAACTCACCGGTGGTGGCGCGAATGTGGTGCTGACCCAGCACGATGCTGACATTGCCGTCCGGCTCGGTGAGCAGGCGTGCCAGTTCGAGGATACCTTTGCGCGGCACGATGACCTGGTGACGATCCGGCTGACCGATATCGGCCTGCATCGAGCACATGGCCAGACGGTGACCGTCGGTGGCCACAGCACGGATTACGCCAGCGGAAACTTCCAGCAGCATGCCGTTGAGGTAGTAACGCACGTCCTGCTGGGCCATGGCGAAGCTGGTGCGCTCGATCAGACGACGCAGCTTGCTTTGCTCCAGGCTGCAGGTCAGCGAACCCGGGCCTTCTTCCACAGTCGGGAAGTCGTTGGCCGGCAGTGTCGACAGGGTGAAGCGGCTACGGCCGGCCTTGACCACAAGCTTCTGCTCGTCGACCTTGATGTCGATCAGCGCATCGTTCGGCAGGCTTTTGCAGATGTCCATCAGCTTGCGCGCGGGCACGGTGATGGAGCCCGGATCCGCCGGCTCTTCGAGTTGAACACGACCGACCAGCTCGACTTCCAGGTCGGTACCGGTCAGCGACAATTGCTGGCCTTCGACAACCAGCAGCACGTTGGAAAGCACCGGCAAGGTCTGTCGACGTTCGACGACACCTGCGACCAGTTGCAGGGGTTTCAACAGGGCTTCGCGTTGAATGGTGAAATGCATGGTCTAGTCCCTTGCCTTAATAAGCTGCGCTGGTGTTCATCAAGTGGTCAGCGTACGCAGCAGGTTCTTGTAGTCCTCGCGGATGTCCGCGTCGGATTCCTTAAGTTCGTTGATCTTGCGGCACGCGTGCAAGACCGTTGTATGGTCGCGACCGCCAAACACATCGCCAATTTCCGGCAGGCTGTGGTTGGTCAGTTCCTTGGACAACGCCATGGCGACCTGACGCGGACGAGCGACCGAACGCGAACGGCGTTTAGACAGCAAGTCGGAGATCTTGATCTTGTAGTACTCGGCGACAGTGCGCTGAATGTTATCCACAGAGACCAGTTTATCCTGCAACGCCAACAAGTCCTTCAGGGATTCGCGAATCAGCTCGATGGTGATATCGCGACCCATGAAGTGCGAGTGGGCGATCACGCGTTTGAGCGCGCCTTCCAGCTCACGAACGTTGGAGCGAATGCGTTGGGCAATGAAGAATGCGGCATCGTGAGGCAGCTCGACTTTGGCCTGATCGGCCTTCTTCATCAGGATCGCCACGCGGGTTTCCAGCTCCGGCGGCTCGACCGCTACGGTCAGGCCCCAGCCGAAGCGCGATTTGAGGCGTTCTTCAAGGCCTTCGATTTCCTTCGGATAGCGGTCACTGGTGAGAATGACCTGCTGGCCACCTTCGAGCAGGGCGTTGAAGGTGTGGAAAAACTCTTCCTGGGAACGCTCTTTGCGGGCGAAGAACTGAATGTCATCGATCAGCAAGGCATCCACCGAACGGTAGAAGCGTTTGAACTCGTTGATCGCGTTCAGTTGCAAGGCCTTGACCATGTCCGCCACAAAACGCTCGGAATGCAGGTACACCACCTTGGCATTCGGGTTCTTCTTTAATAGATGGTTACCCACAGCGTGCATCAAGTGGGTTTTACCCAGGCCGACGCCACCATAAAGGAAGAGCGGGTTGTAACCGTGCTTGGGATTGTCAGCCACCTGCCAGGCGGCGGCGCGCGCCAATTGGTTGGATTTACCTTCAACGAAGTTCTCGAAGGTAAAGGTGCGGTTCAGGTAACTGGTGTGCTTGAGCGCACCTTCGACCTGCACGGTACGTTGTTCGGCGCGAACCGGGGCCTGTTGCGAACTGGCGCCGGCCATGGGGTCGAAGCTGTCACGGGAAGGTTCTTGCTCGGTGACCTCTGCCACTTTTTGCGTCGTACGTTTGGTCGACGCAGCGGCAGGTGCTGGCTGTGGACTGGCCGGCGCTTGAACAGCCTGGGCCTGGGAAGCGGCGGCAGCCAGCGGAGCATTGGGCGCGGCACGGGGTGCCGAACTGCGTTTGCTGCCTATTAACAAGGAAAGCGCAGGCGCCAAGCCATTGCCGTGCTCATCGAGCAATTCGAGAACACGTCCCAGGTACTTTTCGTTGACCCAGTCCAGAACAAAACGATTGGGTGCATAGACACGCAACTCGTCGCCTTCGGCTTCGACCTGTAGTGGACGGATCCAAGTGTTGAATTGTTGGGCAGGCAGCTCATCGCGCAAAAGCTCCACGCACTGCTGCCAAAGTTCCACTGACACGGATATCCCCTAAGTTGAAAGCCGGTGAGGCAAAAACAAGCGGCCATTGTAGCGACCAGACGCCGACTTATCCACACGAAGGTGGTTCATCGACCAAGAAGAATCGCCGTTCCATACGCAAAAAAGACGACCAGCGGTCTGTGCATAAGCTCTGTGGATAACCGGGGTTAAGGTCATTGCACAAGTGGGGGCGAAACTCGGTGGATAACCGGCCTGTGGATAAAGCGAGCTTCCACACACAGGTTATCCGACAGCGCAGCACAGGCTGAACACTGTTTTCCACTGTAGTTGTCATTCTCTGTACAGCAGACAGAACAAGGGCTGAAACTACTTATCCACAGAAGACTGCGAGCCTAGCTTTTATAAGCTTTACAGAAAAGCTTTAAATACTTTCCTTTCTTATTCTTATATTTGCCGATGGTCCGTACAGCGCAAAACGTCCGCAGATCTATTTATAAGGAAACGCTGGTTGGAAATTGACCTGAAGGCTTGCTTTCTCTAGAATCCCCGGTCTCTTAAAACGGGGGCCATTCCGGCCCGTTGTGGACGAACCAGGTAACACGACAATGAAACGTACTTTCCAACCAAGCACTATCAAACGCGCTCGTACCCACGGTTTCCGTGCTCGCATGGCTACCAAGAACGGTCGTGCCGTCCTGTCGCGTCGTCGCGCCAAAGGTCGTGCGCGTCTGGCAGTTTGATAATCCGGCACTGGAGGTGAGTCAGGACTTCAGTCGGGAAAAGCGTCTGCTTACCCCCCGGCAATTCAAGGCGGTCTTTGACTCCCCTACCGGCAAGGTTCCGGGGAAAAATCTCCTGCTCCTTGCGCGCAACAACGATCTCGATCACCCCCGTCTCGGGTTGGTTATCGGGAAAAAGAGCGTAAAGCTCTCCGTCGAGCGCAATCGCCTCAAACGTCTGATGCGCGAATCGTTTCGCCTGAACCAGGATTCTCTGGCCGGCTGGGACATCGTTATCGTCGCGCGCAAAGGTTTGGGTGATGTAGAAAACCCCGAATTGATTCAGCATTTCGGCAAACTCTGGAAACGTCTGGCTCGCAGTTCGCCGGTACCAGCAGTCAAAACCGAAACTGTAGGGGTAGACAGTCCAGATGCGTAAACTGGCACTCGTTCCGATCCAGTTTTATCGCTATGCCATTAGTCCCCTGATGGCCAGTCACTGTCGTTTCTACCCCAGTTGTTCCTGCTACGCGTTAGAAGCCATCGAAAATCATGGCCTTCTTCGCGGTGGCTGGCTGACCTTTCGTCGTTTAGGTCGCTGTCATCCGTGGAATCCCGGTGGTTATGACCCGGTTCCACCTATCCCTACCTCCCGTTCTTCTTCGATGGCCGAGTAATCATGGATATCAAACGCACGATCCTGATCGTCGCCCTGGCAATCGTGTCCTACGTTATGGTTCTTAAATGGAACCAGGACTATGGCCAGGCTGCCCTGCCGACTCAGAATGTTGCCACCAATACGACTGCATCGGGCCTGCCGGATACGGCATCTGGCTCCAACGCTTCCGCCAGTGACGACATTCCACGTGCTGCAAGCGACACCAGCGCACCTGCCGAAACTCCGGTGGCTGTGAGCAAGGACCTCATCCAGATCAAAACGGATGTACTGGACCTGGCTGTCGACCCACAAGGTGGCGATGTTGCCCAACTGACCCTGCCGCTGTATCCGCGTCGTCAGGATCACCCGGAAATTCCGTTCCAGCTGTTCGATAATGGCGGCGAACGTACTTATCTGGCGCAAAGCGGTCTGATCGGCACCAACGGTCCGGATGCCAATTCGGCCGGTCGTCCGGTTTATTCCTCGGAGAAGAAGGTTTATCAACTGGCTGACGGTCAGGACCAATTGGTCGTAGACCTGAAGTTCAGCAAGGATGGCGTCAACTACATCAAGCGTTTCACCTTGAAACGCGGCCTGTACGACGTAACCGTTTCCTACCTGATCGACAACCAGAGCGCCCAGCCCTGGACCGGTGCGATGTTCGCCCAGTTGAAGCGTGACGCCAGCGCCGACCCATCGTCGACCACGGCTACCGGCACCGCGACTTACCTGGGCGCTGCCCTGTGGACAAGTTCGGAGCCGTACAAGAAAGTGTCCATGAAGGACATGGACAAGGCGCCGTTGAAAGAAACCGTCACTGGCGGTTGGGTTGCCTGGTTGCAGCACTACTTCGTGACCGCATGGATTCCGGCCAAGGGCGAAAACAACATCGTCCAGACCCGTAAAGACAGCAAAGGCAACTACATCATTGGCTACACCGGCCCATCGATGAGTGTTGCACCGGGTGCCAAGGCCGAGACCAGCGCTGTTCTGTACGCCGGTCCGAAAAGCCAGGCTGTGCTGAAAGAGTTGTCCCCAGGTCTGGAACTGACCGTCGACTACGGCATTCTGTGGTTCATTGCCCAGCCGATCTTCTGGTTGCTGCAACACATCCACGCCATTGTGGGTAACTGGGGCTGGTCGATCATCTTCCTGACCATGCTGATCAAAGGGATTTTCTTCCCGTTGTCGGCTGCCAGCTACAAATCCATGGCGCGCATGCGTGCAGTGGCACCGAAACTGGCAGCACTGAAAGAGCAACATGGCGATGACCGGCAGAAAATGTCGCAAGCCATGATGGAGCTGTACAAGAAAGAGAAGATCAATCCGCTGGGTGGTTGCTTGCCAATCCTCGTGCAGATGCCGGTTTTCCTCTCGCTGTACTGGGTTCTGCTGGAAAGCGTCGAGATGCGTCAGGCGCCGTTCATGCTGTGGATCACTGACCTGTCGATCAAGGATCCGTTCTTCATTCTGCCGATCATCATGGGTGCAACCATGTTCATCCAGCAGCAGCTGAACCCGACTCCACCGGATCCGATGCAAGCCAAGGTGATGAAACTGATGCCAATCATCTTCACCTTCTTCTTCCTGTGGTTCCCGGCGGGTCTGGTGCTGTACTGGGTAGTGAACAACTGCCTGTCGATCGCCCAACAGTGGTACATCACGCGTAAGATCGAAGCGGCTACGAAAGCAGCTGCCTGATTTACACTGTGGATAACCACTCAAAACGCCCCCTAGTGGGGCGTTTTGCTATCTGTCACTTTTGTCTGGATACCGGTTTATGAGCGTCCCTCGTGAAACCATCGCCGCCGTCGCCACCGCCCAAGGTCGTGGCGGTGTAGGCATCGTGCGTATTTCCGGGCCGTTGGCCAGCGTTGCGGCCAAGGCCTTCAGTGGTCGCGAGCTCAAGCCGCGATTTGCCCATTACGGTCCGTTTTTCAGTGAACACGACGAAGTGCTGGACCAGGGCATTGCCCTGTATTTCCCGGGCCCGAACTCGTTCACTGGCGAAGATGTGCTGGAGTTGCAAGGCCACGGCGGCCCGATCGTTCTGGACATGTTGCTCAAGCGCTGCCTGGAACTGGGTTGCCGGCTCGCCCGACCAGGGGAATTCAGCGAACGCGCCTTCCTCAACGATAAACTTGACCTGGCCCAGGCCGAAGCCATCGCCGACCTGATTGAAGCCAGTTCTGCCCAGGCTGCGCGAAACGCGTTGCGCTCCCTGCAGGGGGCTTTCTCGTCACGTGTGCATAACCTCACCGAGCAACTGATCGGCCTGCGGATCTATGTCGAAGCGGCCATCGATTTTCCGGAAGAGGAAATCGACTTCCTCGCCGATGGCCACGTCCTGAGCATGCTCGACAAGGTGCGCGACGAGTTATCCACCGTCATGCGCGAAGCCGGGCAGGGCGCCTTGCTGCGTGACGGCATGACCGTGGTCATTGCCGGTCGTCCCAATGCCGGTAAGTCCAGCCTGCTCAATGCACTGGCGGGGCGTGAAGCGGCGATCGTGACTGAAATTGCCGGCACTACCCGGGATGTCCTTCGTGAACATATCCACATAGATGGCATGCCGTTGCACGTGGTGGATACCGCCGGACTGCGCGATACCGATGATCATGTGGAAAAAATCGGCGTCGAGCGAGCCCTGAAAGCCATTGGCGAAGCGGATCGGGTACTGCTGGTGGTCGATGCCACGGCACCGGAAGCCCTCGATCCGTTTGCACTCTGGCCGGAGTTTCTCGAAATCCGTCCCGATCCCGCGAAAGTCACCCTGATCCGCAACAAGGCCGATCTTACGGGTGAAGCCATTGCCATGGAGGTCAGCAACGACGGCCATGTCACCATCAGCCTGAGCGCCAAGTCGGGTGGTGTCGGGCTGGAGCTGCTGCGTGATCACCTCAAGGCCTGCATGGGCTATGAACAAACGTCCGAAAGCAGCTTCAGCGCTCGCCGGCGACACCTTGAGGCGCTACGTCATGCCAGTGCTGCACTCGAGCATGGTCGCGCCCAATTGACCCTGGCCGGTGCTGGCGAGTTGTTGGCCGAGGATTTGCGCCAGGCTCAGCAGTCGCTGGGTGAAATCACCGGTGCTTTCAGTTCTGACGATCTGCTGGGGCGAATTTTCTCCAGCTTCTGTATCGGCAAGTAGCCCTCCGGTTATTCGCAGACAGGCCATTCGTGCCTGTCTGCTCCCTCCTTTTCTGAAAAAACCTCCAGTGCCGAGCGGACGTCGTCAGCTTGAGCGGAATTCCTGTACCCGAATTTCGGGCAAACGGCACTTTTCTGTGGATTAAGCCCTGTGAATAACCGTGGCTAAGGGCAGTTGATAACAGGGCCTGAAAACTGAACATAACCTCCTCTGTGGATAACAACCCCTTTCATCCACAGGCTTACACCGGTTATCCAAGGGCCTCATTGGCACATGAACACAGGGTTTTGAATCTCTGTACACATTGAAAACAAAGGGCTGTATAGATCTATCCACAGAAAGGCATGTGCATAGAAATAAACATAAAAACAAAGATTTAATAAATTTCTTTCTTTTTAATTTCTATAACCTCGAGTTTTCCACAGCTGGTTAAATTTTGTGCAAAGGGTTCTTTAGGAAGGGCGAAGTCCCTATACTTGTCGACCAGGTCCAAAAACCTGAGCTCAAACTATTCCTGAATTACCTACTTAAGCAGGCACGAGGTGCGTGGTGGATTTCCCTTCCCGTTTTGAAGTGATCGTCATCGGCGGCGGTCATGCCGGTACCGAGGCAGCACTGGCCTCAGCACGTATGGGGGTTAAAACCCTGTTGCTGACGCATAACGTGGAAACCCTCGGTGCCATGAGTTGCAACCCGGCTATTGGCGGGATCGGCAAAAGCCATCTGGTCAAGGAAATCGATGCCCTCGGTGGCGCGATGGCCATGGCTACCGATAAAGGTGGCATCCAGTTTCGCGTGTTGAACAGCCGCAAAGGCCCGGCCGTACGTGCAACCCGCGCGCAGGCAGACCGGGTTCTGTACAAGGCCGCTGTCCGCGAAATCCTGGAAAACCAGCCGAACCTGTGGATATTTCAACAGGCCGCTGACGATCTGATCGTCGAGCAGGAACAAGTCCGTGGTGTTGTCACCCAAATGGGCCTGCGTTTCTTCGCCGATTCCGTGGTGTTGACCACCGGTACGTTCCTTGGTGGACTTATCCACATCGGTTTGCAGAATTTTTCCGGCGGTCGCGCCGGTGATCCGCCGTCGATTGCGCTGGCTCACCGTCTGCGTGAACTGCCATTGCGTGTGGGTCGTTTGAAAACCGGTACTCCGCCGCGTATCGACGGCCGGTCTGTGGATTTCTCGGTAATGGCCGAACAACCGGGCGATACGCCGATCCCGGTGATGTCGTTCATGGGCAACAAGGAACAGCATCCACGGCAGGTCAGTTGCTGGATTACCCACACGAATGCGCGCACCCACGAAATCATTGCCGCGAACCTCGACCGTTCGCCGATGTATTCCGCTGCCGGTGAGATCGAAGGTATCGGCCCGCGTTATTGCCCGTCGATCGAAGACAAGATCCATCGATTTGCCGACAAGGAAAGCCATCAGGTGTTCATCGAACCGGAAGGTTTGACCACCCATGAGCTGTATCCGAACGGGATATCCACAAGCTTGCCGTTCGACGTGCAACTGCAGATCGTGCAATCGATCCGTGGCATGGAAAACGCGCACATCGTGCGTCCGGGCTACGCGATCGAGTACGACTACTTCGATCCACGGGATTTGAAATACAGCCTGGAAACCAAAGTCATCGGCGGCCTGTTCTTTGCCGGGCAAATCAACGGCACCACCGGTTACGAAGAAGCCGGCGCCCAGGGTTTGCTCGCCGGGACCAACGCTGCACTGCGTGCGCAAGGCAAAGAGGCATGGTGCCCGCGTCGCGACGAGGCCTACATCGGCGTGTTGGTCGACGACCTGATTACCCTCGGTACCCAAGAGCCGTACCGGATGTTCACCTCCCGTGCCGAATACCGTTTGATCCTGCGTGAAGACAACGCCGACCTGCGCTTGACCGAAAAAGGTCGCGAACTGGGCCTGGTGGATGACGAGCGTTGGGCCGCTTTCTGCAAAAAACGCGAAAGCATCGAACTGGAAGAGCAGCGTCTGAAAAGCACCTGGGTCCGTCCGGGCACCGAACAAGGTGATGCGATTGCCGAAAAATTCGGCACGCCGCTGACTCATGAATACAACCTGCTCAACCTCCTGAGTCGTCCGGAAATCGACTACGCTGGTCTGATTGCCGTGACCGGTGGCGGCGCAGATGATCCACAGGTTGCCGAGCAGGTCGAAATCAAGACCAAGTACGCCGGCTACATCGATCGCCAACAGGATGAAATCGCCCGCTTGCGCGCCAGCGAAGACACCAAACTGCCTGTGGATATCGATTACACGAACATTTCCGGGCTCTCCAAGGAGATCCAGAGCAAGCTCGGCGCGACCCGTCCAGAAACCTTGGGTCAGGCCTCGCGTATCCCGGGCGTAACGCCGGCAGCCATTTCGCTGTTGATGATTCATTTGAAAAAACGCGGCGCGGGCCGTCAGTTGGAGCAAAGCGCTTGAGTTCGTTGGTCACTTCGCAACACGCAGAAGAGTTATCCACAGGTGCCCGCCAGCTTGGCGTCACGCTGACAGAAACCCAGCACGCGCAACTGCTGGGTTATCTGGCCCTGTTGATCAAATGGAACAAGGCTTACAACCTCACTGCCGTACGTGATCCGGACGAAATGGTTTCCCGTCACCTGCTCGACAGTCTGAGCGTGATGTCATTCATCGAAAACGGACGCTGGCTCGACGTCGGCAGTGGCGGCGGCATGCCAGGCATTCCGCTGGCCATTCTGTTTCCCGAGTCCCAGGTGACCTGCCTGGACAGCAATGGCAAGAAAACCCGCTTCCTGACCCAGGTCAAACTCGAACTCAAACTGGATAACCTGCAAGTTATCCACAGTCGCGTCGAAGCCTTCCAGCCTGTCCAGCCGTTCAACGGGATCATTTCCCGGGCGTTCAGCAGCATGGAGAACTTCAGCAACTGGACTCGCCACCTCGGCGACACCGAAACACGCTGGTTGGCAATGAAGGGCGTTCATCCGGCCGATGAGCTGGTAGCATTGCCGGCAGACTTCCACCTCGATAGCGAACACGCCCTGGCCGTACCTGGTTGCCAAGGCCAACGCCATCTGCTGATACTGCGCCGCACGGCATGATTGGGAACACAAGCAAGAATGGCTAAGGTATTCGCGATTGCGAACCAAAAGGGTGGCGTGGGCAAAACCACCACCTGCATCAACCTCGCAGCATCCCTGGTCGCGACCAAGCGCCGGGTGCTGTTGATCGACCTTGATCCACAAGGCAACGCCACCATGGGTAGCGGTGTGGATAAACATGGCCTGGAAAACTCGGTCTACGACCTGCTGATCGGCGAGTGCGACCTGGCCCAGGCCATGCACTTCTCCGAACACGGTGGTTACCAGCTGTTGCCAGCCAACCGCGACCTCACCGCGGCCGAAGTGGTGCTGCTGGAAATGCAGATGAAGGAAAGTCGCCTGCGCAGTGCGCTGGCGCCGATCCGGGAAAACTACGATTACATCCTGATCGACTGTCCGCCGTCGCTGTCGATGCTGACCTTGAACGCACTGGTTGCCGCCGACGGGGTCATTATCCCCATGCAGTGCGAGTACTTCGCACTCGAAGGCTTGAGCGACCTTGTGGATAACATCAAACGTATCGCTGAACTGCTGAACCCGAACCTCAAGGTCGAAGGCCTGCTGCGAACGATGTACGACCCGCGGCTGAGCCTGATGAACGATGTCTCGGCGCAGCTCAAGGAACACTTCGGCGAACAGCTCTACGACACCGTCATTCCGCGCAACATCCGTCTGGCCGAAGCGCCAAGCTACGGCATGCCGGCGCTGGCGTACGACAAAGCATCGCGAGGCGCCGTTGCCTATCTGGCATTGGCGGGCGAAATGGTTCGTCGTCAACGCAAAAACTCACGCATCGCCGCTGCTCAGGCAACTTAAGGAATCCCCATGGCCGTCAAGAAACGAGGTCTCGGACGTGGACTGGATGCTCTGTTGAGTGGTCCGACTGTCAGTTCGCTGGAAGAACAAGCGGCGCAAGCCGATCAGCGTGAGCTGCAACACCTTCCCCTGGACCTGCTCCAGCGCGGCAAATACCAGCCGCGTCGTGACATGGATCCGCAAGCGCTCGAAGAGCTGGCGCAGTCGATCAAGGCCCAGGGCGTCATGCAGCCCATCGTGGTTCGCCCGATCGGCAGCGGCCGCTTTGAAATCATTGCCGGCGAACGCCGCTGGCGCGCCAGCCAGCAGGCCGGGCAGGAAACCATCCCGGCGATGGTTCGCGATGTACCCGATGAAACCGCCATTGCCATCGCTCTGATCGAGAACATCCAGCGCGAAGACCTGAACCCGATTGAAGAAGCGGTGGCCCTGCAGCGTTTGCAGCAGGAGTTCCAGCTGACCCAGCAACAGGTGGCTGAAGCTGTGGGCAAGTCCCGGGTGACCGTGGCCAACCTGCTGCGCCTGATTTCCCTGCCGGAAGTCATCAAGACCATGTTGTCCCACGGCGACCTGGAAATGGGTCATGCCCGTGCTTTGCTCGGGTTACCGGAAAATCAACAGGTTGAAGGGGCGCGACATGTTGTCGCACGCGGGCTGACCGTGCGCCAGACTGAGGCATTGGTTCGCCAGTGGTTGAGTGGCAAACCGGAGCCTGTTGAACCGGCAAAACCGGACCCGGATATCGCCCGCCTCGAACAGCGCCTGGCCGAGCGCCTAGGCTCTGCGGTGCAGATTCGCCACGGTAAGAAGGGTAAAGGGCAGTTGGTGATTGGTTACAACTCTCTGGATGAGCTTCAAGGCGTACTTGCACATATCCGCTGAAACATTTCCTCATGTAGCGCGCAGTCGGAAATCACTACCTGACAGTTGAATAGGGGCAGAACCGCCCCTATACTCTGCGCGCATTTTGTCGGCACAAATTATGCCAAGTTAGTGAGTTTCGGCAGCCGACCATTGGGGAGTAAAAGTGATGGAAACCCGCACGCCAAACCGCCTGCCCTTCCATCGTCTGGCAGTTTTTCCGGTGTTAATGGCTCAACTTGTCGTTCTGCTCATTGCCGCTTTGGCGCTCTGGCAACGGTATGGAGTCGTTGCCGGGTACTCGGGGCTCTGCGGAGGCCTGATAGCCTTGCTTCCCAATATTTATTTCGCTCACAGGGCATTTCGGTTTACCGGCGCCCGGGCAGCTCAAGCCATCGTCCGGTCTTTTTATGCCGGCGAGGCGGGCAAACTGATTTTGACGGCGGTGCTTTTTGCATTGACGTTCGCAGGTGTGAAGCCATTGGCGCCGCTGGCTGTATTCGGCGTCTTCGTGCTGACCCAACTGGTCAGCTGGTTCGCTCCCCTGCTGATGAGAACAAGACTTTCGAGACCTTAGGGCGTTTGAGGCAAACATGGCAGAAACAACCGCTTCGGGCTATATCCAGCACCACTTGCAGAACCTGACCTTCGGTCAGCTCCCTACCGGCGGCTGGGGCTTTGCCCACACCGCAGCAGAAGCCAAGGAAATGGGCTTCTGGGCTTTCCACGTCGATACTCTCGGCTGGTCGGTCGCATTGGGTCTGATCTTCGTTCTTCTTTTCCGTATGGCGGCAAAGAAAGCGACTTCGGGTCAGCCTGGTGCTTTGCAGAACTTCGTTGAAGTTTTGGTCGAATTCGTCGATGGCAGCGTGAAAGACAGCTTCCATGGCCGTAGCCCGGTGATTGCACCGCTGGCACTGACCATCTTCGTCTGGGTGTTCCTGATGAACGCCGTCGACCTGGTACCGGTCGACTGGATTCCTCAACTGGCCATCCTGATCACCGGCGACCACCACATCCCGTTCCGCGCCGTGTCGACCACCGACCCGAACGCGACCCTGGGCATGGCGTTCTCGGTTTTCGCACTGATCATTTTCTACAGCATCAAGGTCAAGGGCCTCGGCGGCTTCATCGGCGAGCTGACCCTGCACCCGTTCGGCAGCAAGAACATCTTCGTTCAGGCCCTGCTGATCCCGGTGAACTTCCTGCTGGAGTTCGTAACCCTGATCGCCAAGCCGATCTCCCTGGCTCTGCGTCTGTTCGGCAACATGTACGCCGGCGAGCTGGTCTTCATTCTGATTGCTGTGATGTTCGGCAGCGGTCTGCTCTGGCTCAGCGGCCTGGGCGTCGTTCTGCAGTGGGCGTGGGCTGTGTTCCACATCCTGATCATCACCCTGCAGGCGTTCATCTTCATGATGTTGACCATCGTCTACCTGTCGATGGCACACGAAGAAAACCATTAAGGCCAGTCTCGACTAGTCTGATGTCCCTCCCCGTTAAACGGGAGGGGGCTCTTAACGGGGCCTCTGAAACGATTTGTTTTACCGCTTTAAATTAAAAAAACCTAAACCATACGACGTAAAAGTCGGGAGGAAAGATGGAAACTGTAGTTGGTCTAACCGCTATCGCTGTTGCACTGTTGATCGGCCTGGGCGCACTGGGTACCGCAATTGGTTTCGGCCTGCTGGGCGGCAAGTTCCTGGAAGGCGCAGCGCGTCAGCCAGAAATGGTTCCAATGCTGCAAGTTAAAATGTTCATCGTTGCCGGTCTGCTCGACGCCGTAACCATGATCGGTGTTGGTATCGCTCTGTTCTTCACCTTTGCGAACCCGTTCGTTGGTCAAATCGCTGGCTGATTACTCGGATCTTCCGGGTAATTTGGTGTGATGGACAACGTAACTGCGAGGTGTTGGCGTGAACATTAATGCGACCCTGATTGGCCAGTCCGTTGCGTTCCTGATTTTTGTACTGTTCTGCATGAAGTTCGTATGGCCTCCGGTCATTGCGGCGCTGCACGAACGTCAAAAGAAGATCGCTGATGGTCTGGACGCTGCCAGCCGTGCAGCTCGCGACCTGGAGTTGGCCCAAGAGAAAGCGGGTCAGCAACTGCGCGAAGCGAAAGCTCAGGCAGCTGAAATCATCGAGCAAGCCAAGAAACGCGGTAACCAGATTGTCGAAGAGGCTGTTGAAAAAGCCCGTATCGACGCTGACCGTGTGAAGGTTCAGGCTCAAGCCGAGATTGAACAGGAACTGAACAGTGTCAAAGACATGCTGCGTGCCCAAGTGGGCTTGCTTGCAGTCGAAGGCGCCGAGAAGATCCTGGGTGCCACAATCGATCAAAACGCGCACGCAAAGCTGGTTAACCAACTGGCTGCTGAAATCTAAGCGAGGGCGATCATGGCAGAACTGACCACGTTGGCCCGACCTTACGCTAAGGCGGCCTTCGAGCACGCTCAGGCCCACCAGCAACTGGCCAATTGGTCAGCCATGCTCGGCCTGGCTGCGGCGGTGTCACAAGACGACACCCTGCAGCGCGTGCTCAAGGCCCCGCGACTGACGAGCGCAGAAAAGGCCACCACGTTCATTGACGTGTGTGGCGACAAGTTTGATGCCAAGGCACAGAACTTCATCAATGTCGTTGCCGAAAACGACCGTCTTCTGCTATTGCCGGAGATCGCCGCTCTTTTCGACCTGTACAAGGCCGAGCAAGAGAAGTCGGTAGACGTTGAAGTGACCAGTGCTTTTGCATTGAACCAAGAACAGCAAGACAAACTCGCCAAGGTTCTCAGTGCACGACTCGACCGGGAAGTGCGCCTGCAAGTTGCGGAAGACCCATCCCTCATTGGGGGTGTTGTCATTCGCGCCGGCGACCTGGTTATCGATGGCTCGATTCGCGGCAAAATCGCGAAACTGGCCGAAGCATTGAAATCTTGAGTTTGAAGGGGCAGCAGAGCAATGCAGCAACTCAATCCTTCCGAAATAAGTGAAATTATCAAGGGCCGCATCGACAAGCTCGATGTGACCTCCCAAGCCCGTAACGAAGGCACTGTCGTCAGCGTATCTGACGGTATCGTGCGGATTCACGGTCTGGCCGACGTAATGTACGGCGAGATGATCGAGTTTCCGGGCGGCGTCTTCGGTATGGCCCTCAACCTGGAGCAAGACTCCGTAGGTGCCGTTGTATTGGGCGCTTACCAGTCTCTGGCTGAAGGCATGAGCGCCAAGTGCACCGGCCGCATCCTCGAAGTTCCGGTTGGTAAGGAACTGCTGGGTCGCGTAGTCGACGCACTGGGTAACCCGGTTGACGGCAAAGGTCCACTGAACAACACCGAGACCGACGCGGTCGAGAAAGTTGCTCCAGGCGTGATCTGGCGTAAGTCGGTAGACCAGCCTGTACAGACTGGCTACAAGGCTGTCGATGCGATGATCCCTGTCGGCCGTGGCCAGCGTGAGCTGATCATCGGTGACCGTCAGATCGGTAAAACCGCTCTGGCGATCGACGCGATCATCAACCAGAAGAACAGCGGCATTTTCTGCGTCTACGTAGCCATCGGTCAGAAACAATCGACCATCGCCAACGTGGTTCGCAAGCTGGAAGAAAACGGCGCCCTGGCCAACACGATCATCGTGGCTGCCAGTGCTTCGGAATCTCCTGCGCTGCAATTCCTGGCACCGTACTCCGGTTGCACCATGGGCGAATACTTCCGCGACCGCGGTGAAGACGCGCTGATCGTTTATGACGATCTGTCCAAGCAAGCAGTGGCTTACCGCCAGATTTCCCTGCTGCTGCGCCGTCCACCAGGCCGTGAAGCTTACCCAGGCGACGTGTTCTATCTCCACTCCCGTCTGCTGGAGCGCGCATCCCGCGTTTCGGAAGAGTACGTAGAGAAGTTCACCAACGGCGCAGTGACCGGCAAAACCGGTTCCCTGACCGCACTGCCGATCATCGAAACCCAGGCTGGCGACGTTTCCGCGTTCGTTCCGACCAACGTGATTTCCATCACCGACGGTCAGATCTTCCTGGAATCGGCCATGTTCAACTCGGGCATCCGCCCTGCAGTGAACGCCGGTGTTTCGGTATCCCGTGTGGGTGGTGCCGCTCAGACCAAGATCATCAAGAAGCTGTCCGGTGGTATCCGTACCGCTCTGGCTCAGTACCGTGAACTGGCGGCATTCGCCCAGTTCGCTTCTGACCTGGACGAAGCGACCCGTAAGCAACTTGAGCATGGTCAGCGCGTTACCGAGCTGATGAAGCAGAAGCAATACGCACCAATGTCGATCGCTGACATGGCGCTGTCGCTGTATGCCGCTGAGCGTGGGTTCCTGACTGACGTTGAAATCGCCAAGATCGGCAGCTTCGAGCAAGCGCTGATTGCTTTCTTCAACCGCGATCACGCCGATTTGATGGCGAAGATCAACGTGAAAGGTGACTTCAATGACGAAATCGACGCTGGCATGAAAGCCGGTATCGAGAAGTTCAAGGCCACCCAAACCTGGTAAGCCGCAGCGGGAGCCGCAAGGCTCCCGCTTGCTAACCTGATAGGTGTTACATGGCAGGCGCAAAAGAGATTCGCAGTAAGATTGCGAGCATCAAAAGCACGCAAAAGATTACCAGCGCCATGGAAAAAGTGGCGGTCAGTAAAATGCGCAAGGCACAAATGCGCATGGCTGCTAGCCGTCCTTACGCGGAGCGCATCCGCCAGGTTATTGGCCATCTGGCCAACGCTAACCCGGAATATCGCCACCCATTCATGATCGACCGTGAAGTAAAGCGCGTCGGTTACGTTGTGGTGAGCAGTGACCGTGGTCTGTGTGGTGGCTTGAACACCAACCTGTTCAAGGCCCTGGTCAAGGACATGGCGGTAAACCGCGAAAACGGCGTCGAGATCGATCTGTGTGTAGTGGGTAGCAAGGGTGCGGCTTTCTTCCGCAACTTCGGCGGTAACGTCGTTGCAGCTATCAGCCACCTGGGTGAAGAGCCGTCGATCAATGACCTGATCGGCAGCGTCAAGGTGATGCTGGATGCCTACCTGGACGGCCGTATTGACCGCCTGTCCGTGGTGTCCAACAAGTTCATCAACACCATGACGCAACAGCCTACCGTGGAGCAGTTGATTCCATTGGTGGCAACCCCGGATCAAGAACTCAAGCACCACTGGGATTATCTGTACGAACCGGACGCCAAAGAGCTGCTTGACGGCTTGATGGTCCGTTACGTGGAGTCGCAGGTCTACCAGGCGGTGGTCGAGAACAACGCGGCTGAACAGGCTGCGCGGATGATCGCAATGAAGAACGCTACCGACAACGCCGGTGATTTGATCAGCGATTTGCAGCTGGTCTACAACAAGGCGCGTCAGGCTGCGATCACCCAAGAGATCTCGGAAATCGTCGGCGGCGCTGCCGCGGTTTAACGGTTCAAATATTCAGAGGATCCAGCTATGAGTAGCGGACGTATCGTTCAAATCATCGGCGCCGTTATCGACGTGGAATTTCCACGCGACAGCGTACCGAGCATCTACAACGCGCTGACTGTACAAAGCGCGGCCGGGACCACCCTGGAAGTTCAGCAACAGCTGGGCGACGGCGTGGTTCGTACCATTGCGATGGGTTCCACCGAAGGCTTGAAGCGCGGTCTGGACGTTGTCGACTCTGGCGCAGCCATCTCCGTACCGGTCGGTAAAGCGACCCTGGGCCGGATCATGGACGTCCTCGGTAACCCGATCGACGAAGCTGGTCCGATCGACACCGAAGAGCGTTGGGGCATTCACCGTCCAGCGCCTTCGTTCGCTGAACAGGCAGGCGGCAACGACCTGCTGGAAACCGGCATCAAGGTTATCGACCTGGTTTGCCCGTTCGCCAAAGGCGGTAAAGTCGGTCTGTTCGGTGGTGCCGGTGTAGGCAAAACCGTAAACATGATGGAACTGATCCGTAACATCGCCATCGAGCACAGCGGTTATTCCGTGTTCGCCGGTGTGGGTGAGCGTACTCGTGAGGGTAACGACTTCTACCACGAGATGAAGGACTCCAACGTTCTGGACAAAGTGGCACTGGTTTACGGTCAGATGAACGAGCCGCCGGGAAACCGTCTGCGCGTAGCTCTGACCGGCCTGACCATGGCCGAGAAGTTCCGTGACGAAGGTAACGACGTTCTGCTGTTCGTCGACAACATCTATCGTTACACCCTGGCCGGTACTGAAGTATCCGCACTGCTGGGCCGTATGCCTTCTGCAGTAGGTTACCAGCCGACCCTGGCTGAAGAGATGGGCGTTCTGCAAGAACGTATCACTTCGACCAAAGAAGGTTCGATCACCTCGATCCAGGCGGTATACGTACCTGCGGACGACTTGACCGACCCGTCGCCAGCGACCACCTTCGCCCACTTGGACGCTACCGTCGTTCTGTCCCGTGACATCGCTTCCCTGGGTATCTACCCAGCGGTAGATCCACTGGATTCGACTTCGCGCCAGCTGGACCCGAACGTAATCGGCCAGGACCACTACGACACCGCTCGCGGCGTTCAGTACGTTCTGCAACGTTACAAAGAGCTGAAGGACATCATCGCGATCCTGGGTATGGACGAGCTGTCGGAAGCCGACAAGCAGTTGGTAAACCGTGCTCGTAAGATCCAGCGCTTCTTGTCGCAGCCGTTCTTCGTGGCTGAAGTCTTCACCGGTGCATCGGGTAAATACGTTTCCCTGAAAGACACCATTGCTGGCTTCAAAGGCATCCTCAACGGTGACTACGACCACCTGCCAGAACAAGCGTTCTACATGGTCGGCGGCATCGAAGAAGCGATCGAGAAAGCCAAGAAACTGTAATCCCGGCGCCCGGCAACGGGCGCTAATTTAGGTTGAGGCAATCAGATGGCTATGACAGTCCATTGCGATATCGTCAGCGCGGAAGGAGAGATCTTTTCCGGCCTGGTCGAGATGGTGGTTGCGCACGGTGCACTGGGTGATCTTGGTATCGCCCTGGGTCACGCGCCGCTGATCACTAATCTGAAGCCAGGTCCGATCCGCCTGATCAAGCAGGGCGGGGAAGCCGAGGTGTATTACATCTCCGGTGGTTTCCTCGAGGTTCAGCCGAACATGGTCAAGGTTCTTGCCGACACCGTGCAACGTGCTGCCGACCTGGACGAAGCCGCAGCTCTGGAAGCCGTTAAGGCTGCCGAGAAAGCCTTGCATGAGCGAGGCGCGGAATTCGATTACGGTTCTGCTGCTGCTCGACTGGCCGAGGCTGCAGCTCAGCTGCGCACCGTCCAGCAGATCCGCAAGAAGTTTGGCCATTAAGGCTGCGCTTGTTGTGTGATTGATAAAAAAGGGTAGCCTCGGCTACCCTTTTTCTTTTTCGACATTTTATAACCTTGGTCGCAGTCGCTGACCACCCTGGATTGGTAGCCAGTCATGTCCCTTGAAATCGTTATTCTCGCTGCTGGCCAAGGCACGCGCATGCGCTCTGCCTTGCCGAAAGTCTTGCACCCGATTGCCGGCAATTCGATGCTCGGCCATGTTATCCACAGCGCCCGGCAACTTGATCCACAGCGCATCCACGTCGTGATTGGTCATGGTGCCGACGCCGTGCGCGAACGTCTGGCCGCTGACGACCTGAACTTCGTCCTGCAGGACAAGCAATTGGGTACCGGGCATGCCGTGGCCCAGGCTGTTCCTTTCATCAAATCCGATACTGTGCTGGTTCTTTACGGTGACGTGCCGTTGATTGAGGTGGAAACCCTGCAACGCCTGCTGACACAAGTAGTGCCAGGGCAGATGGGCCTGCTGACTGTCGAACTCGACGATGCGACCGGTTATGGCCGCATCGTGCGCGACGTCGACGGTAAAGTCGCTGCCATCGTTGAACACAAGGATGCCAACGAAGCGCAACGCGCGATCCGCGAAGGCAACACCGGTATCCTCGCTGTTCCTGCCGATCGCCTGGCCGACTGGACGAGCCGCCTGTCGAACAACAATGTTCAGGGTGAGTATTACCTGACTGACGTGATCGAAATGGCAGTCAACGACGGGCTGGTGGTGGCCACCGAACAACCCCACGACGCCATGGAAGTGCAGGGCGCCAACGACCGCAAGCAGCTTTCCGAACTCGAGCGTCACTATCAACTGCGCGCCGGCCGTCGTTTGATGGCCCAAGGTGTGACCCTGCGCGACCCGGCACGTTTCGATGTGCGCGGCGAAGTCACCGTTGGCCGCGACGTGCTGATCGATATCAACGTGATCCTCGAAGGCAAGGTCGTCATCGAAGACGATGTGGTGATCGGCCCGAACTGCGTGATCAAGGACAGCACCCTGCGCAAAGGCGTGGTCATCAAGGCCAACAGCCATATCGAGGGAGCCATTCTGGGTGAAGGCAGCGATGCCGGCCCGTTTGCCCGTCTGCGTCCAGGCACCGTGCTGGAAGCCCGCGCGCATGTGGGTAACTTCGTCGAGCTGAAAAACGCTCATCTGGGCGAAGGCGCCAAGGCCGGTCATTTGACGTATCTGGGTGATGCCGAGGTGGGCGCGCGCAGCAACATCGGTGCCGGTACCATCACCTGCAACTACGACGGCGCCAACAAGTGGAAAACCGTGTTGGGCGAAGATGTGTTCATCGGTTCCAACAACTCGTTGGTGGCGCCTGTGGATATCCTCGCCGGTGCAACGACAGCGGCCGGTTCGACCATCACCTCGACTGTGGATAAATCCCAGTTGGCCATCGGACGTGCTCGCCAGAAGAACATCGACGGCTGGAAGCGGCCGGAAAAGATCAAGAAGAGCTGAGTTATCCACAACTCCCTTGTAGGAGCGAGCTTGCTCGCGATGAATTCGAGAGCGGCGCATTTTTCCAGAAAGAATGCATCATCGTTCACGCCCATCGTCGGAACGCCGCCCGGAGCAAGCTCGCTCCTACAAGTTATCCACAGCCCTTTTTATCGCAAGTCGCTTGACGAAGTTTCGCTGATAGGTTTTGATTGCTTCCGCTATCTTTCGAATCGAAACTTATCAGCTTATGTCGAAGCGCAACACACCTCAGCGTCGCCACAACATCCTCGCCTTGCTCAATGAGCAGGGCGAAGTCAGTGTGGATGAGTTGGCCAAGCGCTTCGAAACGTCGGAAGTTACGATTCGCAAGGATCTGGCAGCACTTGAAAGCAATGGCCTGTTGCTGCGTCGCTACGGCGGGGCGATCACCATGCCTCAGGAGCTGGTCGCGGACCTTGGTCAGCCGGTTTCCATATACAAGCAAGCCATCGCCCGTGCCGCCGTCGCGCGGATTCGCGAGCATGCACGCATCATTATCGACAGTGGCAGTACTACCGCCGCCATGATCCCGGAACTCGGACAGCAACCCGGCCTGGTGGTGATGACCAACTCGCTGCATGTTGCCAATGCCTTGAGCGAACTTGAGCACGAACCGGTGCTGTTGATGACCGGTGGCACCTGGGACCCGCATTCCGAGTCCTTTCAGGGGCAGGTTGCCGAGCAGGTACTACGCTCCTACGACTTCGACCAGCTGTTCATCGGCGCCGATGGCATCGATCTGGTTCGCGGTACAACCACCTTCAATGAACTGCTCGGGCTGAGCCGGGTCATGGCCGAAGTCGCCCGCGAAGTGGTCGTGATGGTGGAGGCCGACAAGATCGGCCGCAAGATTCCCAACCTGGAACTGCCCTGGAGCAGTGTCCATACCCTTATTACGGATGAACGCCTGCCGCTTGAGGCTCGCGATCAGATTCAGGCCCGCGGTATCAATTTGATTTGCGCGGCTGTCAGTCAGGAGAAATAGCATGTGTGGAATTGTCGGCGCAGTCGCAGAACGTAACATCACCGCCATCCTCGTCGAAGGCCTGAAGCGCCTCGAATACCGTGGGTATGACAGCGCTGGCGTGGCGGTCTACACCAACGACGAAAAACTCGAGCGCCTGCGTCGTCCGGGCAAAGTCAGTGAGCTGGAGCAGGCATTGGCCAGCGAGCCGCTGGTCGGCCGTCTGGGCATCGCCCATACCCGCTGGGCCACCCACGGTGCACCGTGCGAGCGCAATGCTCACCCGCATTTCTCCGGTGACCTGGCGGTGGTGCACAACGGCATCATCGAAAACCACGAAGCCCTGCGTGAACAACTCAAGGCCCTGGGCTACGTGTTCACCTCGGACACCGACACCGAAGTCATCTCACACCTGCTGAACCACAAACTCAAGGATCTGCGCGATCTGACCGTGGCCCTCAAGGCGACCGTCAAAGAGCTGCACGGTGCTTACGGCCTGGCAGTGATCAGCGCGCAGCAACCGGATCGCCTGGTCGCAGCCCGCAGCGGTAGCCCGTTGGTGATCGGCCTGGGCCTGGGGGAAAATTTCCTGGCGTCCGACCAGTTGGCCCTACGTCAAGTCACCGACCGCTTCATGTACCTGGAAGAAGGCGACATCGCCGAAATCCGCCGCGACAGCGTGCAGATCTGGGACGTTGACGGCCAGGCTGTCGAGCGCGAATCCGTGCAGTATCGCGACGGTGCCGAAGCCGCTGACAAGGGCGAGTTCCGCCACTTCATGCTCAAGGAAATCCACGAGCAACCGTCCGTGGTACAGCGCACCCTGGAAGGTCGCCTGAGCCAGAACCAGGTGCTGGTACAGGCGTTCGGCCCACAGGCGGCCGAGTTGTTCGCCAAAGTGCGTAACGTACAGATCGTCGCGTGTGGCACCAGCTACCACGCCGGCATGGTCGCGCGTTACTGGCTGGAAGAGCTGGCGGGCATTCCTTGCCAGGTCGAAGTCGCCAGCGAATTCCGTTACCGCAAGGTGGTGGTGCAGCCGGACACTCTGTTCGTGACCATTTCCCAGTCCGGCGAAACCGCCGACACCCTGGCCGCACTGCGCAATGCCAAGGAATTGGGCTTCCTCGCCAGCCTGGCGATCTGCAACGTCGGCATCAGCTCGCTGGTACGTGAATCCGACCTGACCCTGTTGACCCAGGCCGGTCGTGAAATTGGTGTGGCTTCGACCAAAGCCTTCACCACGCAATTGGTTGGCCTGTTGTTGCTGACGCTTTCCCTGGGCCAGGTTCGTGGCACCTTGGCCAAAGGCATCGAAGCGACGCTGGTCGAAGAACTGCGCCGTTTGCCAACCCGCCTGGGCGAAGCGTTGGCCATGGACAGCACCGTGGAAAAAATCTCCGAGCTGTTCGCCGAGAAACACCACACGCTGTTCCTCGGCCGTGGCGCGCAGTTCCCGGTAGCGATGGAAGGGGCCCTCAAGCTCAAGGAAATCTCCTACATCCACGCTGAAGCCTATCCGGCCGGCGAGCTGAAACACGGCCCGTTGGCGCTTGTGGATAACGACATGCCAGTAGTGACCGTGGCGCCGAACAACGAACTGCTGGAGAAGTTGAAGTCCAACCTCCAGGAAGTCCGCGCCCGCGGTGGCCATTTAATCGTCTTCGCTGACGAGAAGGCCGGCATGACCAACGGTGAAGGCACCCACGTGGTGCACATGCCGCACATCCACGACATCCTGTCGCCGATCCTCTACACCATCCCGCTGCAGCTGCTGTCGTACTACGTCGCCGTACTGAAAGGCACCGACGTTGACCAGCCGCGCAATTTGGCGAAGTCGGTGACTGTGGAATAAGTTATCCACAGATGAAAAACCCCCTCTTCAGGGGGTTTTTCTGTTTCTAGGTGGACGTAATTCGACGCTCCCGCCGCGTATCCAGCAAATGGACCATCGCACAGGCGTACAAAGTCACGAGAATGAACAAGCCCATGCGGATGGCGAAGGCGGTGTAGACGTCCTTGCCCGCTGCACTGTCCTGTACCGATTGGCCGAGCAGAATGATCAGGGTCGCCAGGCTGTTGAGCCAGAAACTCGGTGGTTGTTGGGTCACGGCCAGGCCGTAGAGTTTTCTGGCCGCCAGCAGGCCGAACAGCAACATCCACAGAAAGAACATCCACAGGTTGACGAACAGGCTCAGCGCGCACCAGAAAAGAATCGCCATCAGGCCACCGAGCAGGGTCGAGCCGAGCAATTCCTGGCCGGCGGTGCGAGCGCTGGTTGCGCAGCTTTGTTGGCCGAGGCTGACGGCTTTCATGATGATCGGCAGGTAGCTGGCCGGGTCGATCATGGCCAGCAGGAAAGTCGGCAGTACCACCAGCGTGGCACGCAGGGCCAGCCAACTGCTTTCGGTTGGAGAAAGGCTCGGACCGGGTTTGGCCACGGGGGCGCTGGCGGGGTCGGGAAACAGCCAATGGCTGATGGTCAGCGTGGTGACGGCCAGGAACAGTCCCTTGACCAGGGCCACGATCACCTCAAGCCCCAGGGTGAATTCAGCGGTTCCGGCTGAACTGATCAAGGTCAGGCCTACCACCAGGAAAGTCGCCACCAGCGCATTGCCGCCGCGCAGGCCATAACCGAAGGCCATGAACAGGCACAATCCGACCACTAGCACACCACTGAGCGGGTAGTAACGCAGCAGGGGAATCAGCAGCAGGCCGGTCCCGGTGGTCAGCATAAGGATCAGGATCAGGCCCAGGCTGGCCTTGAACGGCAACGGTCGGTTCATCGCTGCCAACATCATCAGCGCCAGCATCGGCGCGAGGAACGGGATGGGCAGGGCCAGACCGAAGCTCGCCGCCAGGCACAGCGCTGTGCCGAAGCTCAGGCGCAGGGCGCGCTGAACCCGGGCCGGGCGCTCAATACGCATAGGACATCCAGCTCATCACGCGCAGGAACAAGCGACCCAGGATATTCAGCGGGTTACCTTCACTCGGGAATGCCATGACTTCGGCCTGCCCGCCGGACCGGATGCCCTGCGGGCTGGTCAACTCACCGGGCTCGAACTCGATGATGACCGGAAAGCGCTGGGCGGGGCGCAGCCAATCGCGGCTGTTCTCCACTTTCGGCAGGCTGCCAGGCTGAGTGGTCTGGCCGATATCGACGCCATAGCCGACGCTTCGCACATGGCCTTTGAAGATTCTGCCCGGGTGGGCGTCCAGAATGATGGATACCGGCGTCCCTGGCTGGACACTGCCCAGATTGTTTTCGGTCATGTCGGCACTGACCCATACATCGTGGATGGCGATCAAGGTCATCACCGGCGCACCGGCGGCGGCGAACTGGCCGACATCGGTGCGCAGATCGGTGATCAGGCCGGCTGAACGCGCGTGGACCTTGGTATTGCTCAAGTCCAGCTCGGCTTTTTCAAGGTTGCTGGCGGCGCTGAGCAATTGGGCGTTTTCGTCTTCGTTACCGCCCTGTTGTTCCCGTGCTCGTTGCACTTCGGCCTTAGCCGCGGCGACCTGACTGATGGACTCTTCCAGGGTGGCACGGGATATTTCCAGGCGTCGCAGCGAGATGGTGCCCGGGTCTTCGCGGTACAGGCGTTCAAGCCGCTGGATATCCTGGCGTGCCTTGAGCTCGTTGGCCTGGGACGCGCGCAGGGACGCTTGCTTGGAGTCGACGCCGGCGGTGTTGGCGCCCACCTGGCGACGGGTCGACTCAAGGTCGGCGCGGGCGCGATCGACGGCAATCTGGTATTGCTCTGGATTGACTTCAAACAGCAATTGGCCGGCCTTGACGTCCTGATTGTTGCGTACATGCACCTTGGTCACCCGGCCGGAGACCTCGGCCGCCACCGGCACAATGAAGGCCTGCACCCGTGCCTGTTGCGTGTAGGGCGTGTAACGGTCGGCCATCAGGTACCAGACCAGGCTCAGGATGATCAGCACCACCACCCAGTTGATCGCTTTTCTGGCCGGGTCGGCGGCGGGGGCCGAGGCGTTCTCGGTGGCCGGCTGTTGGCTGTCAGTCATGGGCACTTTCCTTCGGTTCGTCGAGCAGATCGCCCCAATCGGTCCGTTGTTGCATCTGTTGGCGGGTGGCCGAGTCGATTATCGGCTGGTCGCTGTACCAGCCACCGCCCAGGGCCTTGTACAGGGCGATCAGGCTGTTGACCGCGGTGCCACGGTTGACCAGGTAAATATCCTGTTGGGCAAACAGCGCGCGCTGGGCATCCAGAACGCGCTGGAAATCCGAATAGCCCTCGCGGTACTGGGCATTGGCCAGGGTCACCGAACGTTCGGCGGCTATCGAGGCTTCGCTGAGGATTTGGTCGCGCTCCAGCGCCTTGATCAAGCCTGTCGCGGCATCGTCGGCCTCGCGCGCCGCCTGGCGCACGCTGTCCTGGTAGATAACGATCAGTTGCTGCAGGCGGGCATCCTGCACGCGGACGTTGTTGGTGATCCGGCCGTGGTCGAAGATGTCCCATCGCAGGCTGGGTCCGGCCACCATGTCGAGGGTATTGGGCGCACCGTTGAGCGAGTTGGCGGACCAGACGATGCTGCCCAGCAGGCTGATGGAGGGGTACAGGTCGGTCTCGGCCACACCGATCAACGCCGACTGCGCCGCCACTTGCAGTTCGGCAGCGCGCACATCGGGGCGCCGCACCAGCAGGTTGGCAGGCACATCCTGCAAGACTGCTGTATCGAGCAATGGCACCACTCCGGTGTTGCGATTGAGGTCCGGGATCGAGCCGGGTGGTTGGCCGATCAGAGTGGACAACGCATTGCGCAAGCTGGCCACCTGGCTTTCGAAATCCGGGATGGTGCTCAAGGTGCCCAGGTACTGGGTCTTGGCTTGTTGCAGATCGAGTTCGGCTTCGGCCCCGCTGTTGAACAGGCGCTCGGTGATCTCGTAGCTGCGCTTTTGCAATTTGGCGTTACTGCGGGCGATTTGCAGGCGCGCCTCGGCGGTGCGCAAGGCGTAGTAGTTTTGTGCCAGTTGCGCGTGCAACAGCACCAAGGCATTTTCATAGTTGGCCTGGGCGGCAAACCAGGAGGCGTCGGCGGACTCGATGGCACGGCTGAAACGCCCCCAGAAATCCAGCTCCCAACCGATATCGAAGCCGACGCTGTGTTGCCAGAAATGCGTGTCCTGGGGGTTGGCGCCGCCCGACTGTCGACGGTTCAGGTACAGGCTGTCGGCGCTGGCTTGCTGCAATTGCGGATAGCGTCCACTCAGGGCGATGCCCAATTGCGCGCGAGACTCCATGACCCGCAGGCCAGCGACCTGCAGGTCGGCGTTGTGGGCATCGGCTTCGGCGATCAAATGGTCCAGCACCGGATCGTTGAACACGCGCCACCATTGGCGGCTATCCGGTTGCGCTTGTTGTTGGCCGGCGATCTCCAGGGCCGGGCTGTTCCAGTGGTCGACCCAAGGCTGGGCCGGTGACTGAAAATTCGGCCCCAGTTGCACGCAGCCGCCCAGTACGACGGTGCCACAGAGCAGCAGCCGGCTGACGCGAGCAGGGCGAGGCATCAAGCGCACACTCCTCAGAGGGGGCGCTGATCGTTCATTGCCTCTATCTTCGGTGTCTCGTTAACCGTCTCTATCTCGGGTGTTTCGTTCATTACCTCGGCAGACGGTTGGTCCTGAACCCATTGCCAGAACAGTTGGTAGCCCACCGCCAGCGCAACCGGCCCGATGAACAAACCGATGAAGCCTCCGCTCACCATGCCGCCCAGGGCGCCAATCAGAATCACCGGCATCGGGACATCGACACCACGACCCAGCATCAATGGCTTGAGGACGTTGTCGGCCATCCCGGCAATCAGGCTGTAGATGCCAAACACGATGGTGGCCAGGCTGGTCCCTTCGGTGGCAAAGACATACGCGATCACCGGAAGGGTCACCAGCAGCACCGGCAATTGCATGATCCCCATCAGCAGCGCAACCATCGCCAGCAGGCCGGCACCGGGGACACCCATGAGCACGAAGCCCACGCCCACCAGTAACATCTGAATGAACGCGATGCCCACCACGCCCTGGGCGACTGCGCGGATGGTGGCAGTGCAGAGCTCGGTAATGCGTGGGCCACGCTCAGGTCCGGAAAGGCGCGAGGTGATGGCAATGGCGCTTCTTTCGCCGTTTTCGCCATAGGCCATGAGTACGCCGGCAATGATCAGGGCGCCGATGAACAACAGAAAGCCCACACCAACGTCGGCCATTTTGCCCAACAAGGTCAGGCCGACGGACTTGATGTAAGGCATCACCTTCATCACCACGCTGCTCATGTCGGTGGCGGCTTGCATCCAGTAGCCATAGAGCGGCTGGCCAATGAGCGGCAGGGAAGCAATTTTTTCGCTGGGGAGCGGAATCTGCAAAGTATCGGACTTGAGGATTGCCAGGGTGCCATGGATCGATTCACTGATCGAGGTGCCCAGCAGGTAGATCGGCACCATCAGCAAGGCCAGGGCGACTACCACAATCAGGGTGGCGGCACGACCGTCCTTGTTGACCACCTTGCGTTTGATGAGCGCATGCAGTGGATACAGGGTGATGGCCAGAATCAGCGCCCAGAGCATGAGGTTGAGGAACGGGTGGAAGATCTGGAAGCAGAACAGCACCAGCACGGCAATCAGCCCGGCGCGTATCAGTACATCGAGCAAACCACCGGACAGTGCTCTTGCGGAAATGTTTGTGCGCAACATTCTCGAACTCCTTGCGGTGTCACCAGGTTAGCCAGCTAGTTGAAGTTCACTCTTCCCTACGGAGTGGCTCTTGAAAACAAGATCGATGGACAGGCGTCCAAGCGTTAACAACTAACGCCTTATTTCACGCAGGGAAGATTTCAACGAGGTACCTACTAATGCTCAATAGGTAACAGGGTGGTTTGTAGTATAGGAGCAGTCGTATATTCCGCCTGTTTATGCAGGCTGGAATTCTGCCGCTGTGGATATCGTCCGCTGACGAGCCTGTGCCTGAAAACGGGTTGGGAGCCGGGCCAGTGGCTCTTTTTCCCTGTCAGGCATTAGCCGCTGCAGCGAGCGGGTGTGGATAATTGCGAACAGTCGCACCTGTCGCAAGAAAATAATCCTCATTAATTGTCAATAATCCGCGGTCTGCTCTTTGCGGTTTGTGCCACGCTTGGTTTTTACAGCGCAGGCGCTAGAGTGCAGTAGCCCGTTGATTTACTTGATGGTCGGACGCCCAACTTTGTTATTGAACACTCGCGTTTAACATCCCGGCCTTTTACTGCGATTTATCTATCTGAAATGAGGACATGCCCATGGACCGCTTCCAGGAAATGCAGGTCTTCGCTGCCGTCGCCCAAGAACAGGGCTTTTCAGCGGCGGCGCGGCGTTTGGGGCTGTCGGCGGCCAGCGTTACCCGAGCGGTGGCGGCGCTGGAGAAGCGTATTGGCACACAACTGCTCACACGTACCACGCGCAGTGTGTATTTGAGCGAGGCCGGTCAGCGATATCTGGAGGACTGTCGGAGAATTCTCGCCGAGGTGCAGGAAGCCGAGGACTCCGCAGCGGGCAGCCATATCCATCCTCGTGGGCAATTGACCATCACCGCTCCGGTCTTGTTTGGCGAGCTGTTTGTCACGCCACTGATGGTGAGCTACCTGACGCAATTCCCCGAGGTCTGCATCAACGCGCTGCTGGTGGACCGGGTAGTGAGCGTGGTCGAGGAGGGCGTCGATGTGGCCATCCGCATCGGCGAACTTCCTGACAGCAATCAGCATGCGATCCGCGTGGGCGAGGTGCGGCGGGTGATCTGCGCATCGCCGCAGTATCTGGCCAGCCATGGTCGGCCCAGGCATCCGCAGGAGCTGTCTCTGGCGCCGATTATCGCGACCTCTGCCATCGGCCAACTCAGGAGTTGGCCATTCATTGAAGACGGCGAAACCTTGAGTGTGCGGGCTGAACCACGACTGGTGGTGACAGCGAATCAGGCGGCCATCACGGCAGCCTGTCTGGGGTTGGGCTTCACGCGGGTACTGTCTTATCAAGTCGCGAGCAAGGTGGCCACCGGTGAGCTGGAAATCATTCTGGAGGACTTCGAACTGCCGCCGTTGCCCATCCATGTGGTCTATCAGGGAGGGCGTAAAGCGCCGGCTCGGGTGCGCAGTTTTGTTGATTTCGCGGTGAAGACCCTGCGCGAGCATCCGGCGCTCAAGTGTTGAGTTATTTCACCCAATGAAATAATTGATTGCGCTTTATGGTGATTCTGTTGTTTTGGTTGAAGGTAGAGTATTCGCCTCATCGGTGCTGGTCTTCCTGAGTAGCACCACTGACCCGAGGTGTCGACCATGCAAGCGATCAAACTCTACAACTTCCCACGCTCCGGCCACGCTCACCGTGTCGAGTTGATGCTGTCCCTGCTGAAATTGCCGACCGACCTGATCTTCGTTGACCTCGCCAAGGGCGAGCACAAGCAACCGGCGTTCCTGGCGCTCAATGCATTCGGCCAAGTGCCGGTGATCGATGACCAGGGCGTGGTGTTGGCCGATTCCAACGCGATTCTGGTGTATCTGGCGCAAAAGTACGGCAACGGTCGCTGGCTGCCGGCTGATCCGGTGGGTGCGGCCAAGGTCCAGCGCTGGTTGTCGGTGGCTGCCGGCCCGATTGCCTTTGGCCCTGCCCGGGCACGATTGATCACTGTGTTTGGCGCACCTTACAACGCTGAAGAAGTGATCGCCTACGCCCATACCGTGCTCAAAGTAATCGATCACGAACTGGCCAATACGCCGTATCTGGCCGGCACTGAACCGACGATTGCCGACGTCGCCGCCTACAGCTACATCGCCCATGCGCCTGAGGGTAATGTGTCGCTGGACGAGTACGCAAACATTCGCGCCTGGCTGGCCCGCATCGAAGCCTTGCCAGGTTTTGTCGGCATGCCGCGCACCGTTGCCGGCCTGCAAAAAACCGCCTGATGCTAGCGGCCCGGCAACACCGGGCCGCCCGTTCTGCGCCAGTGGCGCAAGGGAGCAGCCGTATGGACCGTTCACCCTGGCATGCCGGTGAGAAACAATTGCAGGCGCATGTGGGCGTTGCCGAACGAATGGAGGCGTTCGGTCGTAAGGTGATTCGCAGCGAGATGCCGGACCAGCACCGCACGTTCTATCAGCAATTGCCGTTCATGTTGTACGGAGCGGTGGATGCCGACGGTCATCCCTGGGCCAGCATCCTTGAAGGTGAGCCTGGTTTCGCCCACTCGCCAGAACCTGGCCTGCTGCAATTTCGCAACCTGCCTGCCTTTGATGATCCTGCGCAGTTGAGCGACGGCTCGGCCATTGGCCTGTTGGGCATCGAGCTGCACACCCGCCGTCGCAACCGCATCAATGGCCATGTCCGTGCCATGACTACGGGTGGTTTTGCGGTGACAGTGGATCAGTCCTTCGGCAACTGCCCGCAGTACATTCAGTTGCGCCAGTTTCGCTCGGTGCCGCTGGCCGATCCCTCGACGCGTGTCGCCCAGCATTTCAGCGAGCTCGATGACGCGGCCAAAGCCATGATCGCCGAAGCGGACACGTTCTTCGTTGCCAGCTATGTGGATTTGGACGGTGAACGTTCGGTGGATGTTTCTCACCGTGGCGGTCAGGCCGGTTTCGTACGGGTGGAAGGCAATCGCCTGACCATTCCGGACTTCGCCGGCAACCTGCACTTCAACACCTTGGGCAACCTGCTGCTCAACCCCCGGGCCGGATTGTTGTTCATCGATTTCAATAGCGGTGATTTGCTGCAGCTCAGCGGACGCACTGAAATCATCCTGGAGGGCCCTCAGGTCGAGGCGTTCCAGGGGGCCGAGCGCCTGTGGACAATCGATGTCGAGCAAGTCGTACGCCGTCCCGCTGCCCTGGCGTTACGCTGGCGCTTCGACGGTGTGTCGCCCACCAGCTTGCTCACCGGTACATGGGAGCAGGCCAAGGCGCGATTGCAGGCCAAGGCCCTGGGTGATCAATGGCGGCCGTTGCGGGTGACGCGGATTGAAGCGCAAAGCCACAACATTCGCTCGATTTACCTGGAGCCCGCCGACGGAGCCGGGTTGCCACTGTTCCAGGCCGGGCAGCATTTGCCTCTGCGTTTCAATATCGACGGTGAAGTGCACATCCGCACGTACAGTTTATCGAGCGCGCCCTCCGATGATTTTTTCCGCATCAGCGTGAAGCGTGACGGGCGGGTGTCTACGCATCTGCATGAGCAGGTTAGTGTTGGCGACCTATTGGAAGCGCGGGCGCCGCAAGGGCATTTCACGGTGGCGCCCCATGAGCGTCGGCCTTTGGTATTGCTGGCGGCCGGGGTCGGCATCACGCCGCTGTTGTCGATGCTGCGGGAAGTGGTTTACCAGGGGTTGCGCACCCGTCGTATCCGCCCGACATGGTTCATCCAGAGTTCGCGCACGCTGGCCGACCAGCCGTTTCGCCAGGAGCTGGATCGCTTGCTCGAAGACGCCGGTGACGCAGTGCGGGTGGTGCGTTTGCTCAGCCAGCCGGAAGCGGAGGCGATGCAAGGAGAGGATTTCGACCTCAGTGGACGGATCGACGTCGCGCTGCTCAAGAATCTGCTGCCAGTCGAGGACTACGATCAGCTGGATTTTGTTGTCTGTGGCCCCGGAAGTTTTACCCAGGCGTTGTACGACGGCTTGCGCGAACTGGACATTCGCGATTCGCGGATTCACGCCGAAACTTTCGGCCCGTCCACCTTGCGCCGGCGTCCGGACCCCGATGCGGTGGTCATCGAACAGCCGCCAGCCGCCACCACATCCGTGCCCGTGGTGTTCCAGCGCTCGGCCAAGGAAGCGCGCTGGCAACCGGATGGCGGCAGCTTGCTGGAGTTGGCGGAAAGCCGTGGCTTGCGCCCGGAGTTCAGTTGCCGCGGTGGCTCCTGCGGCACCTGCAAGACACGATTGGTCAGCGGTCAGGTGCATTACCCGCTGCCGCCAGCAGAGGTGCCGGATGACGGACAGGTGCTGATTTGCTGTGCGATTCCGGCGCAAGGGGCGCAGCCGTTGGTGCTCGATATCTGAAGATCGTTGCAGGCCAACATTGCCCGCCGGTCGATGGCTGGGTAGGGTAGCGAGCAGAACGAAAAGGGGCCGCAGAGGCTAATGCCTGTCAGTTAAGGGATCGACCAGCGCTGATTAATCTGTGGCGAGGGAGCTTGCTCCCGCTGGGCAGCGAAGCGGCCCTAAAAATGGGACTGCTGCGCAGTCCAGCGGGAGCAAGCTCCCTCGCCACAGGCTCAGTGTCTCGGCTTAACTGATCGACATTAGCCGCAATGGCCCTTTCTGCATTTCAGGAACAGGCGCTTCAATGGTTTTTTTCACTCGCTCGATGGTCTGGCTGATGGCGCTGGCGCTCACCACCGGATGCGAAAGACAGGATGCACCGCCGCTGGATCAACAACTCTACGTCTGGCAGCGGCAGTGGACGCCGGCCCACGACGCTGCCCTCAGGGATAGCCGCACCGATTTTTCGACCTTGCGGGTGCTGGCCTTGCAGGCCTTCCCTGACGCCGGCTGGAGTCGGGCCCGAATTGACCCGGCACTGCTCAAGCGTGATGGCCGGCCGGTGATTGCGGTGGTTCGCCTGGATGGGCAACTCAAGGCGCTGGATCAGGACGAGGTCACTGCGCAGATCCGGCAGGTGATCAGCGATTGGCAGGGACAGGGGCTGAACCTCAGCGGCGTGGAAATCGACCACGATGCCGGTAATGCCCGGCTACCGGCGTACCGAGAGTTTCTCGCGCATTTGCGGCAAGCATTGCCGACTTCACTGCCGCTGAGCATCACCGCGTTGCCATCCTGGCTCGACAGTCGTGAACTGCCGGCGCTGTTATCCACAGTCGACAGCAGCGTGTTGCAGGTCCACGCGGTGAGCGATCCGCGTCGAGGCTTGTTCGATGCCGATCAGGCCCGGCAATGGGCGAAGGCCTGGAGTCGCGTCACAACAAAACCTTTCTATCTGGCGCTGCCGGCTTATGGCGTGGCGTTGCTGCCGTCGGTGGGCGGCGCGCCTGTGGTGGAAAGCGAAGTGACGGTGGAGCGTGCAGGCCAGCGTCGGGAATTACTCGCCGACCCGCAGGCGTTGCGCACCCTCGGCACCGAGTTGCGCGCCGATCCACCTCAACATCTGGCGGGCCTGATCTGGTTTCGCCTGCCATTGGCCAACGACCGCCGGGCCTGGAGCCTGATCACTTTGCGCGCCGTGGCGCGTGGTGATGTCCTAGACGGTCAGTTGGCGCTGAAACTCTCGGCCGACAATGGCCTCTATGACATCGGTATCAGCAACCAGGGCAATCTCGACAGCGCCTGGCCCGAACGCCTGACACTGTCGGTCAGCGGTTGTGAGGGCGCCGATGCCTTGGCCGGGTACGCGTTGCAACAGCGCCCGGATCTGCTTACCTTCACCCGCCTGCGCGACGGTCGGATACCGGCCGGCGGGCAGCGTGCCATTGGTTGGGCTCGCTGCGCACACATTGATCAAGGAGGTTCGAATGTTCACCCGTAACTGGCCGCGTCATTTGCTTTGCCTGAGCCTCAGCCTGCCAATGGGTTCGGCGCTGGCCTGCGGCCCGGACTTCCCCATGCGTCTGCTGGATAACCGTGGCCAGTCGTTGGCGGAACTGCCGGAAGGTAACTTCAGGTTTGAAATCAGCCGCCTCGGCCACGCCATCAACGGGTTGAAGAACGTGACCGCTGGCGCCAACTACGCGGATGAACCTGACCCGGTAGCGCTGCGCGATCAGGCCGAGCAGGCCGGACTTTCCACTGAGCAACAAGTGTTGGTGAAACACCTGCGCAGCCTGACGGATGCCCGCCAGGTGGAAGCCGAAGGGGCGCAACTGCCGCCCGAACTCAAGTTGTACCTGGCGGGTGCCGTGGCATTTGGCGAGGGTGATCCTGCCTTGGCCGCCGGGTATTTCAAGAAAGTGCTGGCCTTGCCCGCCGAGCAAAGAGCCTTGCGCAGTACCTGGGCGGCTTACTCGCTGGGGCGTGCGTTGTTCGCCATGAGCGTCGAAGCCGATGCGGCTCCGGATCTGCTCAAACAATCCGCCAAGGCCTTTGAGCAAACCCGGCAACTGAGCATCGACGGCTTCAGCGATCCATTGGAACTGGGCGTCGCCAGCCTCGGCGAAGAAGCCCGGGTGGTGCGCACCGCCGGCGACTGGAACCGCGCCATCGAGCTGTACGCCACGCAAAATCTGCACGGCTCTGCGGTGGGCTACACCTCGCTGAAGCTGTTGATGGCGGACCTGACGACCCTGCCGGATGACCAAGTGGCCGAGTTGCTCAAGGGCCAGCCCGTGCAGCAACTGGTGACTGCGTCGCTGATCAGCCGGTTGGGTTGGTCGTTCGGCGATCAACCGGCCAACGAACAGAAAATGATCAAACTGCTGCAAAACAGCACCCGCGGCAGTCTCGAAAACGCCGACCGCCTGGCGGCGATGAATTATCAACAGGGCGATTACGCCAGCGCCAAGGCTTTCCTTGAACATGCCGGCGATGGCGGGTTGGCCTGGTGGCTGCGGGCAAAACTGGCGGTGCGCGAGGGCGATAAAACCGCGGCCGCCGCAGCCTACGCCAAAGCGGCCCAGGCCTTCCCGCAAAATGAATCCTGGGGTGAGCGACGGACTCCGGACTACGATTACGAAACGCTTCAGCCCAAATGCCGGGTCGAAGGTGAAAGCGCGATCCTGGCCCTCCAACGCGGGGATTACCTGCAAGCCTTCGATCAGCTGTATCGCAGCCAAAGCATTTACTGGTTCGATGCCGCCACCGTTGCCGAGCGCGTGTTGACCCTCGAAGAACTCAAGCACTACGTCGACACACAAGTGCCGGCACCGCCGCCACTCAGCCAGCAGGACCGCGACAACTACGTGCCGTTGCCGGTGGCGGCGAGCCTGCGCAATCTGCTGGGGCGGCGTTTGTTGCGTGAGGGGTACTATGAGGAGGCGCCGACGTACTTCGATAACGTTGAACTACAGAACAAGGCCAAGTCATACGGAATATTACGCAAGGAGGCGGATGCTGCCTGGTGGCCCACGACTCGCGCTGCTGCGCTATTTAACTCGGCCTGGGCCGCGCGCACGTGGGGAATGGAAATCCTGGGATATGAAATGGCCCCGGATTTCGCCACTTTCGGCGGCAACTACAGCCTGGAAAGCACTGAGCTCGAGGTCGGGCCGTTAACGACCGAGGACGAAGTGAAGCGCCAGCAGGCCAGCGTTGCTCAGCCCGATGAGCGTTATCACTATCGTTTTATAGCCACGGCATTGGCCAGTCGTGCGGCTGACAATTTGCCTCACTCCAGCCAGGCCTTTGCGGCAGTGCTGTGCGCGGCAGCAGGCTGGAACAGCAGCCCTGAAGAGGCACACGCTTTCTACCAGCGCTATGTCAAAGAGGGGCCGTACGTGGATTGGGCGTTCCATTTCGGTCATCAGTGTCCCTATCCCGACTTCCAGAACGCCGACAAGCGCTACGTGACCCAGGTTACCGATGCCGCGCGTTCAGCGCTGCGGCCGTACAAGAAGCCGCTGCAGTATGGCGGTGTGATTGTGGTCACGGCGGCGGCATTGTTCCTGATCAATCGTCGGCGCAAGGTGCAGTAAGGCTCAAGCCTGTTGCACAAAGGTCAGCCGCACGGCGAAACCGATCAACAGGCTGCCGAACAACCATTGTTGCAGGCGCTGGGCTGAAGGGCTGCGTTGCAGCCACCGGCCGAGTGCCGCACCGACCAGGGCGTAGGCGCTGTCGAACAGCAAACCGACGCCCACCAGCACCACGCCCAACGTCGCAAATTGCCCGAGCACCGGCCCGGCCTGAGGGTTGATGAATTGCGGTAGCAGCACCGAGCAGAACAACAATGCCTTGGGGTTGAGCAGGTTGGTCAGCAGTCCGCGTCGGATGGCTGCGCCCCAGCGCGGTTTTTCGTCGGTTGTGTCAGTGCCGGTCAAGCTCGGCAGCATCGTGGTTCGCAGGCATTGAATGCCGATCCACAGCAAGTACGCGGCGCCTGTCAGGCGCACCACATCGAAGGTCCAGGGTGCAGCCTTGAACAGTGCCGCCAGCCCCAGCGCCGCCAATGCCACATGACAACCCCGGGCAATGCCCAACCCCACGGCCGTGGCCAGCGCGGCGCCTTTGCCCTGGCGGGCACCGGTCTGCAACAGCAGGATCATGTCAGGCCCCGGCAACAGGTAGACCACCGCCAGTGCCATGAAAAACAGCCAGAGTCCTTCCACGTTGCACCCCCATTCGTTGTCGATTCGGTGGTGCCAGTCTAGGGCTGAAGGGTAGGGCAGGTGCTTGCGTTGTCAGCTTCTATCGGACGCTGTATTGGCATAATCTTCAACTTTCTTTCGCTTGAACCATCGGGATCTGCCAAACCATGAAACTTGACGCCTACGACCGCAAGATTCTCGCCGCGCTGCAACGGGATGGCCGCCTGAGCAATGTGCAACTGGCAGACGAAATCGGTCTGTCGGCGTCACCCTGCTTGCGCCGGGTACGGATGCTTGAAGATGCGGGGGTGATTCGCGGCTACCAGGCCAATCTGGATCGCGATGAGGTCGGGTTAGGGCTGACGGTGTTTGTCGGGGTCAAGGTCGAGCGTCATAACGACGAACAAGCCGAAAGCTTTCGCCTGGCGGTGACGGCATTGCCCGAGGTGATTTCGGCGTTTCTGGTGTCGGGGGAGTCGGATTTTCTGCTGCAGGTGGTGGTGCCGGACTTGCGTGCCTATGACCGGTTTCTCACCGGGCGTTTGTTGAAGCTGCCGGGAGTGAGCGACATTCGCAGCAATTTTGCGATTCATACGGTGAAGGCGCCGGGGGCGTTGCCGCTGGAGCATTTGCCGCTTTAGACCGAGTCGCCTGCCTTCGTCGGAACGCCGCCAGGAGCAAGCCCGCTCCCACAGGTACAGCGCAATCCCTGTAGGAGCGGGCTTGCCCGCGAAGGCGGTGTTCCTGTCACCACCAGTCCTTTGCCTTACATCTGCGTCGCCATCCCCTCCACATCCATCGCCGCCTGGCGCAAGGCCTCGGAGCGGGTCGGGTGTGGGTGGCAGGTCAGGGCAATGTCTTCGGCGGAGGCGCTGAACTCCATGGCCACGCAGTACTCGCCAATCATTTCACTGACGCTCGGGCCGACCAGATGCACACCGAGAACTTCGTCCGTGCGCTCATCGGCCAGCACTTTGGCGAAGCCTTCGGTTTCGTGGTTGATCTTCGCCCGGCTGTTGGCGGTGAAGGGAAACTTGCCGACCTTGTACGCGCGGCCTTCAGCCTTGAGCTGCTCTTCGGTCTTGCCGACACTGGCCAGCTCCGGTCTGGTGTAGACCACGCTGGGGATCAGGTCGTAGTTGACCTCGCCCGCCTTGCCGAGGATCTGCTCGACGCAAGCCATGGCTTCGTCCTCGGCCTTGTGGGCGAGCATGGGACCGGAGGTCACGTCACCGATTACCCAGACCCCGGCGGCTTCGGTGCGATGCCCCTTGTTGGCGAGCATGCCGCGCTTGTCGGTGGCGAGGCCGACATTCTCCAGCCCCAGGCCCTGTGTATAAGGTCGGCGCCCGATGGCCACCAGCACGTAATCGGCTTCCAGCAACTCGGCAGCACCGCCCGCGGCAGGCTCGATGCTCAGTTGCACACCGGAGGCGGAGGTGGTGGCGCTGGTCACTTTCGAACTCAACTTGAAGCTCAAGCCTTGCTTGCTCAGGGAGCGTTGCAGGGTTTTGCCGGCTTCGATGTCCACGCCAGGGCAGATCCGGTCTAGATACTCGACCACCGATACCTGCGCCCCCAGGCGCCGCCATACCGAACCCAGCTCCAGGCCGATCACGCCGGCGCCGATCACCACCAGATGCTTGGGCACTTCGGTCAGCGCCAGGGCGCCGGTGGAGTCGAGTATGCGTTTGTTATCGATGTCCACGCCGGGCAGGGGCGTGGGCTCGGAACCGGTGGCGATGATGATGTCCTTGGCGCTCAGTTCAGTCTTGCCGCCGGCGCTATCGGTCACCGTGACTTTACCCGGCCCGTCGATGTGGCCCCAGCCTCTGATCCAGTCAACCTTGTTCTTGCGGAAAAGAAACTCGATGCCCTTGGTCAGCCCGGTAACGCTTTCATTCTTTTGTTTCATCATCTGGGCGAGGTTGAGGCTGGGTTTGACTTCGATCCCCAGGTTGGCGAATTCCGCACCCATTGCCGCGTCGTACAGTTCTGAGGCATGCAGCAGCGCCTTGGATGGCATGCAGCCGACGTTCAGGCAGGTGCCGCCGAGTGTGGCGCGTCCTTCCACGCAGGCCACCTTCAGACCCAGTTGTCCGGCGCGGATCGCCGCGTTGTAACCGCCGGGCCCTGCGCCGAGTATCACGACGTCATAAGTGCTCATGGATGTACTCCTGGATCGAAAGGGGGAAGGATCGGTAAAAGTAGTTCCCGGATAAAATTACGAACGTAATATGTGCGTTCTGCCTCATTTCGGTCAAGGCTTCAGGTAAGCGACAGGTTGGGCATCTTGAGATGGCGCGCTTGAATACGGAAATTTCACTATTTTCGTTATATCGTAACGAATTGTCCTGTCAGCGAAGACACTCTGGGGTGGTATGCAAGTCGATCTCGATGTTGATGAAGCGCCGTTAGCCGGGTTGCCGCGCTTTCAGCAGGCGTTCATTCAAGGGCGGCGTTTACGCCAGTTCGCCATCGGTGCGGGCGTATTCGCGACGGTGGGTGTGCTGCTGGCGCTGTTTGCCGGGCTGTTTTCCTCGCAAACACTATGGCCGGCGTTGCTGCTGAACCTGAGCGCGGCGTCTGTGGTGTTGATGGCCGGTTTGCAATCGGCCTGGTGGGTAACCCAGTGGCGTGCCCGTGCCATGTATCCCGTAGTGCCGGTGGTGGTTGTCGACGAGTCTGTCGCGCCTTCGGGGTGGTATGAACGTTTGCTGGACCGGATCAGCCGGCAATCGCAGCACCTGGTCGGGCAAATCGGTGCGCCAACGTTGTGGCTTGGCGGCTGGGCATTGTTGGCGGTATTGGGCGTCGAACAAGCCTGGAACCTCACGTTGCCCCCGGCAGCGCTGGGCCTGTCGGCCACTGTCGGGGCGGCGTGCTTCTTGTTGTTGGCGTTCGGCCTGTTGGTGATGGAACGCCATCTGGCGCAGGAAAATACCGCGCAATGGCCCGAAGCCGCTACGTTGGCGCAATTGATCCGCGTGGCGATCATCAGCCTGGTGCTCGGTGCTTTTTGTCTGTTGTTTGCCGATGAAACGTCGGTATGGCCTGTACGCCTGGCGGTGTTGATCGGACTGTTGCCGGGGCTGGTGGCGGCAGAACTGTTGCTGCGCGCGGTGTTGTCATTGTTCAGCCCGCGCCGCGAACGTCTTGAGCCGGAGCTATTGGCGCGCAGTTTTGTCGCCGACATGTTGCGCTGGCCACCACAGCCATTGCTGGCGTTGCAGCACGAATTGCATAACCGCTTCGGCATCGACCTGCGGCAGATCTGGGCTTTCACTTACATGCGTCGGGCGTTCCTGCCGGTGCTGGCGGTGGTTTCGCTGGTTGGCTGGTCGCTGACCGGCATTCACGAAATTGCCCTGCAAGGGCGTGGCATCTACGAGCGATTCGGCAAGCCAGTGGAGGTGTTCGGCCCAGGTTTGCATGTGGGCTTGCCTTGGCCTTTGGGCCGGGTATTGAGCGTCGAGAATGGCGTGGTACACGAGTTGGCCACCAGTGTTGGTGAAACCACGGCCCCTGCTCAGGCAGACCCCGCTGAAGGCCCGGCCCCGGCAATTGCCAATCGCTTGTGGGACGCCAGCCATGTAAACGACAAATCCCAGGTGATCGCCAGCAGCCGAGCCGACAAGCAGAGCTTTCAGATCGTCAACATGGACGTGCGCTTCGTCTATCGCATCGGTCTGAGCGATGAGGCTGCGTTGGCCGCCACCTATAACAGTGCCGATGTGCCGATGTTGATTCGCAGCACCGCCAGCCGAATCCTGGTTCACGACTTCGCCTCGCGCACCCTCGACGGTTTGCTGGGCGAGGACAGGGTAGGGCTGGCCGAAGAGATCGGCCGCGCGGTGCAGGCTGACCTGCAAAAACTCGACAGCGGCGTGGAAATTCTCGCTACGGTGGTCGAGGCGATTCACCCGCCGGCCGGTGCAGCCAATGCCTATCACGGCGTGCAAGCGGCACAGATTGGCGCGCAAGCCTTGATCGCCCGGGAGCGCGGTGCCGCTGCCGAGGCCACTAACCAGGCGCAGTTGCAGGCCAGCACCGCGCGCGATCAGGCGACGGCCAGCGCCCGTGAGATCAATGCTGGCGCCGAGGCCGCGGACCTGAAATTCAACGCCGAGCAAAAAGCCTATGCCAGCGCTGGCCAGGCCTTCGTACTGGAGCAGTATTTCAGCCAGTTGTCCCAGGGTTTGGCCAACGCCAGATTGCTGGTTCTCGATCATCGACTGGGCGGCAGCAGCAACGCGCCGACCATTGACCTGCGTACGTTCACGCTGCCGGTTGACCCCGCGCCGTCGCGTAAAACCGCTCAGCCAGGAGCTGCCAATTGAGCCAGTCCCCTACTCACGACCACGATGACCACGCCGGCCACGATCACGGCCATGGCGGGCATCACCACCACGGCCATCACCATCATCACGGCGATCCGCAAGAGGCCGGTCCATTCCCATGGCGCCGGATGGGGTGGGCGGCATTGCTGGTGGCGTTTGCAGTCGCCGCCGCGAGCCTGGTGCAGGTGCGCTCAGGGGAAGCCACGGTGATCACACGCTTCGGCAACCCTTCACGGGTCTTGCTGGAACCGGGACTGGGCTGGCGCTGGCCGGCACCGTTCGAGGCGGCGATCCCGGTGGATCTGCGGCTGCGCACCACGTCCAGTGGATTGCAGGACGTCGGCACACGGGATGGTTTGCGCATCATCGTTCAGGCCTACGTGGCGTGGCAGGTGCAGGGCGATCCGGACAACGTGCAACGTTTCATGCGCGCGGTGCAAAACCAGCCCGATGAAGCCGCACGGCAGATTCGTACCTTTGTCGGCTCCGCCCTGGAAACCACCGCCAGCAGTTTTGATCTGGCGAATCTGGTGAACACCGATGCCAGCCAGGTGCGCATCACCGACTTCGAAGCACAGCTGCGCAAGCAAATCGATCAGCAACTGCTAACCACTTATGGTGTGCGGGTGTTGCAGGTCGGTATCGAACGATTGACGCTGCCGTCGGTGACGCTCACCGCGACCGTCGACCGGATGCGCGCCGAGCGTGAAACCATCGCTACTGAACGCACGGCGATCGGCAAGCGCGAAGCCGCGCAAATTCGTTCCGCCGCCGAACGTGATGCACGGATCGTGCAGGCCGATGCCACAGTGAAAGCGGCAGATATCGAAGCGCAATCGCGCGTCGAAGCGGCGCAGATTTACGGTCGCGCCTATGCGGGATCGCCGCAGCTCTACAACCTGCTGCGTTCGCTCGATACGTTGGGCACGGTGGTGACGCCGGGGACCAAGCTGATTCTGCGCACCGATGCCGCACCGTTCCGGGTGTTGGTTGATGGTCCGCCTAGCCTCGATAACAAGCCCGGATCGCAGCCATGAGTTTGGTTCCACGTGGAACAAATGAGTTGAGCAGCCCCTGGATTCAGGCCGGGCGATTGGCGTTTATTGCCCTGTACGCGGTGACGGTGTTGGCGGCATTGGCGTGGGCGTTTTCCAATGTGCGGCAGATCGATCCACAAAATCGCGCCGTGGTTTTGCATTTCGGCGCGCTGGACCGCATTCAGAATGCCGGTTTGTTATTGGCCTGGCCGCAACCCTTCGAACAGGTGATTTTGTTGCCGGCGGCGGACCGGGTGATCGAGCGGCGAGTGGACAGTCTGTTGCGCAGTGGTGCCGCGATGCAGGCAGATCGCGTGGCCAGTTTTGCCACGCCCATCAGCGATGCCCTCGCAGGCTCCGGTTATCTGTTAACGGGTGATGCCGGTGTGGTGCAACTCGATGTGCGGGTTTTCTACAAAGTTACCGAACCCTATGCGTTCGTGCTCCAGGGCGAGCACGTGTTGCCGGCGCTGGACCGACTGGTAACCCGCAGCGCGGTCGCGCTCACGGCTGCACGAGATCTGGACACTATCCTGGTTGCTCGTCCGGAATTGATCGGCGCTGATAGCCAGGCGGCGGAACGACGTGAACGCTTGCGTGGTGATCTGGTGCAGGGCATCAACCAGCGCCTTGCCGAACTCACTGCGACGGGGCAGGGACTGGGGATCGAAGTGGCGCGGGTCGATGTGCAATCGAGTTTGCCCGGTCCTGCGGTGAACGCTTTCAACGCGGTACTGACGGCCAGCCAGCAGGCCGATAAGGCCGTGGCCAATGCACGCACCGAAGCGGAGAAACTGACGCAGACCGCCAACGAACAAGCCGACCGTACGCTGCAAGTGGCCCATGCCCAGGCGAGTGAACGACTGGCCAAGGCGTCGGCGGATACGGCCACGGTGTTGAGCCTGGCCAAGGCACAGCAGCAAGGTACTGACCCGCAAATGCTGCTGCGGATTTACCGCGAGCGGATGCCGAAAATTCTCGGTCAGGCCGGATCGGTCACGACGGTTGATCCCAAAGACGATTCCCGCCTGATCATTCAGGGAGCTGCACAATGACCGCTCAAACCGCCGCCGCACCGAGCCTGTTGTCCTCGGCCGAACAGCGCCGCGCCGCGCGCCAGTTGACCCTGGCCATGCTCGCATTGGGCCTGCTTGCGCTGGGCCTGATCTGGCGTTGGCTGGCGCCGGAGCAGACTGGCGTCAGTCAGCTGCTGCTGGGTTTTGCGTCACTGCTGGTTGCCGTGCCGGTCATGCGCTCGGCCTGGTACAGCTTGCGATATCCGAGCCTGCACGGCATCACCGATCAATTGATTGCCCTGGCTATGCTGGGTGCCTGGGCCACCGGAGATCTGCTGACGGCGGCGCTGTTGCCGATCATCATGATCTTCGGCCACGTGCTGGAAGAGCGCAGCGTGATCGGTTCCCAGGAGGCCATTCACGCCCTCGGCAAACTGACCCGCAGCCACGCGCGCAAGGTTCAGGCGGACGGCTCCATCATCGAAGTCGACAACGGCACGCTCAAGGCCGGTGATCTGGTCGAGGTGCGCGCCGGTGACCGGGTGCCGGCGGATGGTCGGGTGTTGTCCGGTCAGGCCAGTCTGGACACCGCCTCCATTACCGGCGAATCGGTACCGATGGAGGCAGGCGTCGGCATGTCGGTGTTCGGTGGCGCGATCAACCTCGACGGTTTGCTGCGAGTCGAAGTGACCCGTACCGGCCATGAGTCGACCCTCGGCAAAGTCATCGCCCTGATGCAAAACGCCGAGCGCTCGAAGCCGCCGATCACTCGTCTACTGGAGCGTTATGCCGGCAGCTATATGGTGCTGGTCTTGCTGCTGGCGGCGGTGACCTGGTTCATCACCAACAATGCGCAAGCGATGCTCGCGGTGTTGGTGGCGGCCTGCCCTTGTGCGCTGGTGTTGTCGGCACCGGCGACGGCTATTGCCGGGGTGGCGGTAGCGGCACGCCACGGGATTCTGATCCGCAGTTCTGCGTTCCTCGAAGAGTTGGCGGACCTGACTTCGCTGGTAGTCGACAAGACCGGGACGCTAACCTTCGGCACCTTGCGCCTGCAATCCATCGACAGTCCGCTGGAGGATCGCAGCCATGTCCTCAAGCTCGCCGCCAGCCTCGGCTCGGCCAGCAGTCACCCGGTCAGCCGCGCGCTCGCGGGGTTGGTGACCCAGGAGCATTTCCTGTTGCTCTCTGACATCCATGAGCGCCAAGGCCTGGGCGTGGTGGCGATGACCGGGCAGGGTGAAGCGGCACTCGGCCGGCCGGAGTTGTTCGCGCAACTGGGCATCAGTACGACGGCGGTCCCCGATCACGACGGTCCGATTGCCGGGCTGGCGCTCAACGGGGATTTTCTTGCCTGGCTGTTGCTGGCCGACAGCGTCAAACCCGAGGCGCAGTTTGCCTTGGGTGAGTTGCGTGATCTGGGATTGGGCCGCCAGTTGTTGCTCACCGGTGACCGGCACAGCGTCGCGCAGACGTTGGCCCGGGAGGTCGGGATCAGTGACATCGAAGCGCAAGCCTTGCCCGAAGACAAACTCAACCGCGTGCTCAAGGAGATCGACAGCGGCTTCCGGCCGATGGTGGTCGGCGACGGTATCAACGACTCCCTGGCTCTCAAGGCGGGTGTGGTCGGTGTGGCCATGGGCGCAGGCGGTGCAGACATCGCCCTGGCATCGGCGGACATCGTGCTGATCGGCAGTGACCTGCGCCGCCTCGGTACCTGCGTGCGCCTGAGTCGTCAGTGCCGCCAGACGTTGCAGGTCAATGTGATCATCGGACTGGGCTGGACCCTGGCGATCGTAGCTTTCGCTGCGTTCGGCTGGCTTGGCGCTGCCGGGGCGATGATTGCGGCATTGCTGCATAACCTCAGCACCTTGCTGGTGTTGGGCAATGCCGGTCGTTTGCTGCGGTTTCAGGAGCCGTTGCTCAAGCTCAAGGACGAAACCTGAAGAGGAGCGCTCTAAACCGGGTAATCACAGGGCTTCAACTTTTTAGAACTGTGCGCCCGGTTCGTAGTCATTGGAGATGAGGGCACATCATTTTTGTGTGTTCGCGGCGGCAGGTATAGGCGTCGCGATTCATTGAAAACGGCTATTAATTCGATAGCCAGCTATTTTTCAAAGATGGTCTACCCTCTGATCAGACGTCTGAAACAAGGGGGATTATCCATGCTCGCGCAACTTCCACCGGCCTTACAGAATCTGCAGTTACCGCTTCGCCTGAGACTCTGGGATGGCCATGAATTCAATCTGGGGCCGACGCCCAGTGTCACGATTGTGGTCAAGGACCCACAAATGGTCACCCAGTTTACCCATCCAAGCCTGGATGCCCTTGGCGCTGCATATGTCGAAGGCAAACTGGAACTGGAAGGCTCCATCAGCGATGTGATCCGCGTCTGCGATGAATGGAGCCAGGCGTTGCTGGACGAAGACGACAATCAGCCTGTTCGTAGCCCCCACGACAAAGAGACAGACGCCAAGGCGATCTCCTACCACTACGACCTTTCCAACGCGTTTTATCAGCTGTGGCTCGACAGCGACATGGCGTATTCCTGCGCTTACTTCGAGACCGGAAGCGAAAGCCTCGAGCAGGCCCAGCAAGCCAAGTTCCGTCATTTGTGCCGCAAGCTGCGCCTGCAGCCCGGCGAATACCTGCTGGATGTGGGTTGCGGGTGGGGCGGACTGGCGCGTTATGCGGCGCGGGAGTTTGGCGCGAAAGTGTTCGGTATCACCCTCAGCAAGGAGCAGTTGGCCCTGGCCCGGGAACGCGTAAAAGCGGAAGGCCTGGAGGATCTGGTCGAACTGCAACTGCTCGACTATCGCGATCTGCCACAAGATGGCCGTTTCGACAAAGTGGTCAGCGTCGGCATGTTCGAACATGTCGGCCACGCCAATCTTGCCGAGTACTGCAAGACCCTGTTCGACGCGGTGAAAGAGGGCGGCCTGGTGATGAACCACGGAATCACCGCCAAATACACCGACGGCCGTCCGGTGGGACGCGGTGCCGGTGAATTCATTGAGAAATATGTGTTCCCCAACGGCGAGCTGCCGCACCTGTCGATGATTTCTGCGCAAATCAGTGAGGCCGGGCTGGAAATCGTCGATGTCGAGAGTTTGCGCCTGCACTACGCTCGCACGCTCGATCACTGGAGCGAACGCCTGGAAGACAATCTCGAGGCGGCCTCCAAACTGGTGCCGGAACAAGTCCTGCGCATCTGGCGGCTGTACCTGGCGGGTTGCGCCTACGCGTTCGCTCGCGGCTGGATCAACCTGCACCAGATTCTCGCAGTGAAGGCCCACGCCGATGGCAGTCATGAACTGCCATGGACCCGTGAAGATATCTACCTCTAGAGAATCGGCGAAATAAGCCGGGCGACCCGCATGCCGAGCTGTTGGACACGGCGGGTCTCCCGGCCTTCTTCTTTGGCGATTTCGTGGGCGTTGGCAAAGTCATCATTGAGCATCTGTTCCACCTCGGCGGCGAACGCGCGGTCGACGGTCAGCAACATCACTTCGAAATTCAGCCGGAACGAACGGTTGTCCATGTTGGCACTGCCGATGGCGCTGATTTCGCTGTCGATCAATACCACTTTCTGATGCAGGAACCCGGGCTGGTAACGGAACACCCGCACACCGGCGCGCACCGCTTCGAAGGCGTAGAGGCTGGAGGCGGCGTAGACGATTCGATGGTCGGGCCTGGACGGCAACAGCAGACGCACGTCCACGCCGCGCAGTACCGCCAGGCGCAATGCTGCGAACACGGCTTCGTCAGGGATAAAGTACGGGCTGGTAATCCAGACCCGCTCGGTCGCCGCGTGGATGGCTTCGACAAAGAACAATGAACAGGTTTCACAGGCATCGGCCGGACCGCTGGCGAGTAACTGACACAGCACGCCGTCTTCCGGATAGACCTGCGGCAGGACCAGCGGCGGCAGTGCACGAGCCACCCAGAACCAGTCTTCGGCGAAAGACTCCTGCATGCACGCCACCACCGGCCCGCGCACTTGCACGTGGGTATCGCGCCAGGGCGCCAGGGGCGGTTTCTCGCCCATGTATTCGTCACCGACATTGTGCCCGCCGACGAAGCCCAGAATGCCGTCCACCACCACGATCTTGCGGTGGTTGCGGAAGTTCACCTGAAAGCGATTGAGCCAGCCACTGCGGGTGGCGAAGGCTTTGACCTCGACCCCGCCATCACGCAAGGCCTGCACGTAGCCGTGGGGCAGGGAGTGGCTGCCGATTCGGTCATACAACAGGTAAATCGCCACGCCTTCGGCGGCCTTTTTCAATAGCAGTGCTTGCAGGCGCTGGCCGAGGCGGTCGTCGTGAACGATGAAAAACTGGATCAGCACGGCTTCTTTCGCCTGGCTGATGGCATCGAAAATGGCCTCGAACGTGTTCTGACCGTTGATCAACAGACGCATTTGGTTGTTGGCCAGGCAGGGCATGTGTCCGAGCTTGGGCATTGCTCTGAGTGAGGCATATGCGCAAGACGCGCGGGCGGTGAGCGCTTCTTCTACCCAGGGTCGCCAGTTGAGTTCGGAAACAGCCTTGCGCATTTCTTCGTTGGCCTGCCGCCGGGCCTTGATGTAGCCATCGAAGGTGCTGCGGCCGAACATCAGGTACGGGATCAGCGTGAAGTAAGGGATGAAAAACAGCGACAGCGCCCAGGCGATCGAGCCTTGAGCGGTACGGACGGTCAACACGGCGTGTATGGCCGCGATCATGCCCAGCGAGTGCAGCAGGGCGATGGTATAACCGAAAATATGCGGTCCGAAATAATCCATGGGGGCTGCCTTGCTCCTGAAGATTCAGTGCTTAACAGACCATGTTCCGTGCAGAATGTCGCTAATTAATTGGCCCATGAACCGAAGCCTGCGGCTGACGTCTAACGGCCACTACTGATCAGGAGTTACTCGATGAACGTTCGTCTGCTGGGTTTGGCCATGGCACTGGGTTTGGCACTTCCTGTGGCGGCTCACGCGCAAATGCTGCAACCAGGATTGTGGGAGCTGACTACGAGCAACATGAAGGTCGATGAACAGAACATGCCGGACCTGCAATTGATCCTCGGTCAGCTCCAGAGCCAGATGACCCCTGAGCAGCGTGCAATGCTGGAAAAACAGGGCATTACCATGGGCGGTAAAGGGATCCGGGCGTGCCTGACCCCGGAACAGGTCAAGACCGACAACATTCCGTTGACCGACCCGCAGTCGGGCTGCAAGCAGGAAATCACCGACCGCTCCGGCAATCAGTGGAAGTTCCGTTTCAGTTGCCCGAAAGCCCAGGGTGCGGGCGTGGCGACATTCCTCAGCGATCGCGAGTTCACCACCAAGGTCAACGGAACGTTCAACGCCACCGGCATCCAGCAGAAGGGCAGCCTCGAATCCCGCGCCGTCTGGCTGGGGCAGGATTGCGGCACTGTGAAGCCAAGAGCTTAAAAGCTTCGCGAGCAGGCTCGCTCCCACAGGATGTGTGTGTCGATCACCAATCCCCTGTGGGATCGAGCCTGCTCGCGAAGGCGTCCGCACGGCCTTCCTGAATCTCGGGCCGACTCAACCATTCACACGCCGCTTCGACAGGCATCCGGCCAAAATCTTTCCCCGTGCGGCTGCGCACACTGACAAATCCTCCTGCTTGTTCTTTCTCGCCCACCACCACCAGATACGGCACGGTCTGGCTGTGCTGGCGAATCTTGTAGTGAACTTTTTCGTTACGCAGGTCGACCCTGGCGCGCACGCCCCGTTGCCGCAAGGATTCAGTCACCGCTTGTGCATAAGTCGCCTGGCGGTCATCCATGCTCACAACGACCACGTGGGGTGGAACGCGCCACTGTTGCAGTTCCTGATGGCTGGACCAGCATGTGCCGTAGATCCGTTGTTGTGACGTGCCGCTGATGTGGTCGAGGGTAAACGCCTGCAAGACTTTGGTGGTGGGGACATGCGGTCCGTGGCTCTGGTACTCGGTGTCCCCCAGCCGGTACAGCGACACCGCTTCACGCACCGGCCGTCGGCGGATCGAGTGATTGGTCGCTGCCAGTGATTGCATGCGCGCTTCGATGAGGGGCAGGTCTGCCAGGGTCAGCGGTGGCTCGACGGCAAATTCGTAAAAGAACCCGTCGCCCAATTCCTTTCCCGCACGCATTTGCGCATGTGGGTGGAGTTGCTTGACCGCCATCGCCAGCATCAAGGCACAGGAGCGGCGCAGGATCTCCAGGCCGTCCGGCTCCCGTGGGGTGACAATGTTGACCCGGGCATCCGCCTCGATCATGTATTCACAGTCCACCAGCACACCATTGACTCGGCCCGCTACGGCCGCACTGGCCAGTTCGGGGCCGATGCTGGCGGCCACCTCGTGCACGGACAGCGGCTGGTCGTATTCACGCAATGAACCGTCGGGCAAGGTGATCTGGATCATGGTCGGCGTACTCACGTGCTTCTAACGAGCGTTATCGCATAAACCGTAGGGGCAAACATTAAGACGTTTGTCGTGCCAGGCAATTTGTCCTGACACGATGGCCGTTTTTGGCCTGCCGCGTCAGAACTCGTTTTGCAGGGCTTTGTAGCCGCGCACGAGGTCGACGTTGGTGCGCGCCACGTCTTCGGAAAACTCCGAGGCACTGACGCTCACCGGCGGATACTGCGAGAGGTCGGTGTTGGGGCCGATCCGCGTGGTGGAGGGCACGTAGAAGGCTTCAGGCAGGTCACGCCCGTCGACCACCGAGTTGTGCCGCACCACGCAACCGTCACCGACCACGCAGTTGAACAGCACACTGTTGAAGCCAATGAACACTCGATTGCCCACAGTGCAGGGACCATGCACGATCGAGCGGTGGGCGATGGAACTGAACTCGCCGATGGTGACCGCCGCACCGGATTTGGAGTGGATCACCACGCCGTCCTGGATGTTCGAGTTGGCGCCGATGGTGATCGGCTGCATGTCGCCTGAGTCATTGACTTCGTCAGCACGGATGACGGCATAGGGTCCGACGAATACGTTCTCGCCGATCACCACTTTGCCGCAGATGATCGCCGTCTTGTCGACGTACGCGGATTCGGCAATCAGCGGCAGATCTCCGGAAGGGTTCTTGCGGATCATGGCTTGCTCAGAGCGTTGTACAGGGTGTTGAGGTTGTACTCGAACAACCCGGTGTAGGTGCTGGCCGGACCGCTCGCCGCGAGGGCATCGGAGTACAGCGTGCCGCCGATCTGCGCGCCGCTTTCATCTGCGATCTGCTTGAGCAGGCGCGCGTCCTTGATGTTTTCCATGAACACCGCCTTGACCTTGGCCTGACGAATCTGGGTAATCAGTGCGGCCACTTCGGCGGCTGAAGGTTCGCGCTCGGTGGACAGGCCTTGAGGCGCCATGAACTCGATGCCGTAGGCCTGGCCGAGATAACCGAAGGCGTCGTGGGACGTCACGATCTTGCGGTTGCCCGGTGGCAGTGAGCCGAGCTTGGCCTTGGCTTCGGCGAGCAGGGCATGGATCTGTTTCAGGTACGCCTTGCTATTGCGTTCATAGTCGGCTGTGTTCGTCGGGTCAGCGGTGATCAACGCCTTGGTGATGTTGGCGATGTACAACTCGGTGTTCGCCAGGTTGTGCCAGGCATGCGGGTCGGGAACGGTTTCACCGTCTTCATTCAGGCTACGCGGTATGACTCCGTGGCTTGCGCTGATGACCGGTGCTTTGGTCTCGGTGCTCGTCACCAGGCGATCCAGCCAAGGCTCGAAACCCAGGCCGTTCTTGATGATGAGCCTGGCCTTGAGCAGCGCCTTGGCGTCGTCCGGTGTCGGCTCGTAGGTATGGGCGTCCGCGTCCGGGCCGACCATGTTGGTGATCTGGATATGATCCTTGCCGACCTGGCGAGTCATATCGGCAAGGATGCTGAAGCTGGTGACCACCTGAAGTTTTTCGGCAGCAGACAGCGACATCGACAGCATCAAGCTGAACAGCACGAGTAAAGCGCGCATCGGGTAACACCTCATTGGGATGTGAGCAAAGGCGGGCGGCGCAGCAAACCGTGCACCGGCCCGAACACCACGGACAACAGATACCCACCGCCGGCGACCAGCACGATTGCCGGGCCACTGGGCAGTGAGTAATAGAACGAGATCAATAAACCCAGCCACACCGAGAGGCTGCCGAGCAAGGCCGCGACGACGATCAGCACCGGCAGGCGGCGGCTCCAGAAACGTGCCGCGGCGGCAGGCAACATCATCAGGCCGACGACCATCAACGCGCCGATCGCCTGGAATCCGATGACCAGATTCAACACCACCAGCGTCAGGAACACGCCGTGGGCCAGTGGACCGAGTCGGCTGACGGTCTGCAGAAAAAGCGGGTCGAGGGTGTCGAGCAGCAGTGGTTTGTAGATCAGTGTCATGGCAATCAGGCTCAGGCCCGAGACCCAAAGCATGCCGGTCAAGGTCGGGCCGTCGACAGCCAAAGCCGAGCCAAACAGCAGGTGCAACAGGTCCAGGCGTTTGCCGGCGATGCCGAGAATCAGCACGCCACCGGCCAGGGAAATTGGATAGATCGCAGCGAGGCTGGCGTCCTCTCGCAGACCGGTGCGTCGGGTAATCCAGGCCGCGAGGCCGGCCATGCTCAAGCCTGCGCCGAGACCTCCGATGGTCAATGCCGGGAGGCTCAACCCGGCAAACCAGAAACCCAGCGCCGCCCCGGGAAGGATGCCGTGGGCGACGGCATCGCCGATCAGACTCATGCGCCGCAGGATCAGAAACACCCCAAGTGGTGCCGTGCTGCACGCCAACACCAGCCCGCCGAGCAGCGCCCGCCGCATGAAGACGAACTCCTGGAATGGTTGCCAGAGATGCGCGGCAGCGATCATCAGGCCACCTGTGCGTGTGGTTGTTGGCGGATCAGTTCGGTGCTCGGGCCGAATGCACAACCGCTGCTTTTGATCAGCAACGTGTATGGGATGTGCTCGCGGACGGCGGCCAGGTCATGGCATACGATCACCAGTGTCCGGCCTTCGAGGTGCCATTCATGTATGTGCTTCCAGAGCAATGCCTGGCCGAGTTCATCAAGGGCCGCGTGGGGTTCATCGAGCAACAGCAAGGGTGCGCCGGCCAGGCTCAATCGGGCGAGCAGGGCGCGTTGCAATTCGCCGCCGGAGAGGGCCATCAAGGGTCGATCTTCCAGGCCGTTGAGGCGCCAGTTTTCGAGGACGGTTTTCAGTCGTTGGCTACGGATATCTGGTGACTGTTTGTTGCCCCAGAAACCGGCGGCGACCAATGCCTGAAGGCTGATCGGAAATTGTCTGTCCAGGTGTTGTTGCTGGGGCAGGAACGACACACTGCCCTTGATTGGAACACTCAGTCGCACTTTTCCGGCCAACGGTTTTTGCAAGCCGGCAATGACCTTCAACAGGCTGCTTTTCCCGGAACCGTTCGCGCCGATGATGGCCGTCAGGCTGCCCTTCGACAGTTCGAAGTCCAGCGCTGGCGTGAGTGGCTGTCCCGGTGCGCCCCAGCGCAAAGCGTGGCAAGCAATCATGCGACCTCCCAGTTGAAACGGCTTTCGGCGATGGCATCATGGGCGTGCAGGCTTTCGGCGTGAGTGACACGAATGTGGAAGGCGTTGATGCCTGTGGAGCTTTTCAGGGCCAGATTCAAACGGCGTGCGGCGTCCTCGCAGAACATCAGGTTCTGACCATTGGCCAGGGCGAAGGCCTGTTCGTCGGCGCGTTTTACCGCTGTTTGAACGGCGGTGCCGAGTGCGGCTTCGGCGTCGTCGATGACGGCGATCAGAGGCAACTCATCCAGAAAATCTGCCAGCCGTACGCGCAACATTGCGCTGCTGCGTTGGCTGTGAGGTGTGGCGACGATGCCGTTCGTGGAGCCAAGCCACGCTAAAACCTCTGCGTGTTGCAGTGCCTTGTTGGCGAAATCGTCGACGAACTGCTGCTGAATCAGCTGTCGAGAAAGGGCTGCGGAACAGGGGCAGGTTGAGGAATAAGGCACATCGATTTTTAGTTCCACGTGGAACATCGCGTTTTTCAATCGCGCTTCGATGATGACCGGATAGCTTTTCCAGCCAGACAATGGACTGATCAGCGCCGGCCTTTTCAGCAACAAGTCGGCATGAATGGTTAAGTAAGCACTGTTGGAAAGCCCTTCGTGGCTATCAAGAAAACGCTGCAGAACCCTCCTCAATAAAGCCAGAGAAAGGTTTTCCTGCTCCAGCAATTCAAGCGCCAGATAGAGCCGTGACATGTGAATGCCGCGCGCGTTGCCATCGTCGAGACTCACGCCGGCATCGACCTTTGCATTCAATCGTTGGCCATCAAACAAAACAGGTAGAGCAATGCCGCACATGCCCACCCACTCCAGTGGCAGGGCTTGGCGTGAGGCCTGCGCGGCGATATCCGGCAGAGTCAGCGCATTCATGAGTAGGTCCATCGAGGGAGTTGACTTAAAATGTTATATCATAACGATTAAATCGGCGATGCCTTTTTCATGAACGGACTTTCATCATGCACAACCGCCACATGCTCAGTCAGATTTCACGCCATCAACAGAAAAACAAAGAGGCTTAACAGCCAGCGATCCGGCTGCAAGTGAACTTGGCGCTGCTGCCGCCGGAGCTGGAAAACCGGTTGATTGTGGTCCAGCCGACGCGCTGGTTGTAGCCAACCCAGGCCTCGCCATCGGAAGCGATACCGGTGAAAAATACAAACTGGCCGTAGCGGCTGTTGGTCTGCGCCCAATAGCGTTTTCCGGCCGTCTCGAAACCCCGCAGATAGATCGTGCTTCCGGCGGTATTGACGCTATAGGCGTTGCCATCTGCATCCACACAGGCCAGCAGGTTGGCGCTGCGGGTGCACTTGGCCAGGCTCGGGATCTGGGCCATCGCGTCGGCAGCAACCAGCAGGGAAAGCATGATGAGTGCAGGTTTCAGGGCATTGTGCATGGTGGTTCTCACGATGGGACCTGCGTTCAGCATCCTGTCCTTTGCCTTGCCAGGCAAGGGGGGATGGTTTATTGATGCTGTTACAGTATAACATTATATAGGCCCGACACAGCGACCGGGCATCCCTGTGAGGAATATGCAGATGTCCAATCGACTCCCCGTGACCGTTCTCTCCGGCTTTTTAGGCGCCGGAAAAAGTACACTTCTTAATTACATACTACGTAATCGCGATGGTTTACGGGTTGCCGTCATCGTCAACGATATGAGCGAAATCAACGTTGATGGCACCGAAGTTCAGCGTGATGTCAGCCTTAACCGGGCTGAAGAACGGTTGGTAGAGATGAGTAACGGGTGTATTTGCTGTACGTTACGTGAAGATTTGCTGGAGGAAGTGAGCCAACTCGCCAGGGAAGGCCGCTTCGACTATCTGCTGATCGAGTCCACCGGTATTTCCGAACCGCTGCCCGTGGCGGAAACCTTTACCTTCCGCGATGAAAACGGCCAGAGCCTCAACGACATCGCACGTCTGGACACCATGGTCACGGTGGTCGATGGCATGAACTTCCTGCTCGACTACCAGGCTGCCGAAAGCCTGGCTTCCCGAGGAGAAACACTAGGGGAGGAAGACGAACGTTCGATTACCGATCTGTTGATTGAGCAGGTCGAGTTCGCCGATGTGATTTTGCTCAGCAAGATCGACTTGATCAGCAGCCACGAGCGCGAGGAGCTGATCGCCATACTTGAGCGGCTCAACGCCCGGGCGGAAATCATTCCGATGGCGATGGGTGAAATCCCCTTGAACAAGATTCTCAACACCGGTCGTTTTGACTTCGAAAAGGCTGCCCAGGCCCCGGGATGGTTGCAGGAACTGCGCGGCGAGCATGTGCCGGAAACCGAGGAATACGGCATCGCTTCAAGTGCTTACCGGGCTCGCCGGCCGTTCCATCCGCAGCGTTTCTTCAACTTCATCGACGGTCCCTGGGACAACGGCAAGCTGCTGCGCTCCAAGGGCTTTTTCTGGTTGGCGAGCAAGCACATGGACGCCGGCAGTTGGTCTCAGGCTGGTGGTTTGATGCGCTATGGTTTTGCCGGGCGCTGGTGGCGTTTCGTACCAAAAAACCAGTGGCCGCAGGACGCGGAAAGTACATCCGGGATCATGAAAAACTGGATCGCCGACAGCGGGGACTGCCGCCAGGAACTGGTATTCATTGGCCAGAAAATCGATTTCACGCAGCTCACGGCCGAACTGGACGCCTGCCTGCTGACCGATGAGGAAATGGCGCTGGGCGCAGAAGGCTGGCGTTTGCTGCCCGATCCATTCGGCCCTTGGTACGAAGAGGTTGCCTGATCCTCTACTGGCGCTTCAGGGCTTGAGCCAGGTGCCCTGGCTCTGGGTCTCGCAGTACGGCTGCAAATATGCCGCGTCGGTGGCAACGCCGTAATAGTGAATATCCTGGCGGTAGGGCATATTGGCGACTTGGGCGTTGCTGCAGATACCAAATGCGCCGCCGGGGCATTGATCGACATACTGCACTTCGACTTTCTGCCCGGCCAGGTTCGGCTGGCAGAAACCGTCGGCAAAGAGCTTGGGCGGGATATTGCGGTTCTGCTGGCAAACCTGGACGTCAAGCCGCTCGCCCTGGCTGTGAACCACACAAGCCTGGGCCAGTGCCTCGCCTGAAACGAGTGCCAGGAGCAACGACAAGCCAATCAACCGCATCCATCACCTCCTCAGAAATCATCGACCATGCTGCAGAATATCCCCACTCATGTCATTGCCGGTCCGTTGGGCGCCGGCAAGACCAGCCTGATCAAACACCTGTTGGCTCAGCGCCCGGCTGGCGAGCGGTGGGCGGTGTTGATCAACGAGTTCGGCCAGATCGGACTCGACGCTGCGCTACTGACCCGGGACGCCGATGGTATCGCACTGGGCGAAGTGGCCGGGGGCTGCCTGTGTTGCGTCAACGGGGCGCCGTTTCAGATTGGTCTTGGGCGTTTGTTGCGCAAGGCGCAACCGGACCGCCTGTTTATCGAGCCCTCAGGGCTGGGACATCCGGCGCAGTTGCTCAGGCAGCTGAGCGAAGCACCGTGGCAAGGCGTACTGGCTGTTCAGCCTTGTGTACTGGTATTGGACGCCCAGTCGCTTGCCGCAGGCAAACCGTTGCCGCAGGCGCAGCAGCAAGCGCTGAGCAATGCGGGATTGTTGCTGCTGAACAAATCTGAAGGTCTCGAAAAAGTAAGTCGCCAGCGAATCGCCGGGCAGTTGCCGTCGACCCCTCTGTACTGGACGCAACAGGCGGTTCTACCCTTGAGCGAGTTACCGGGGCTGAATGCCAAAGCGCTGGCAGGTGTGGATAACTTCGTCGTGCCCAAGGGATTGGCGCAGCTGCCGGCCGTCTGGAGCGATCCCGCATTGCCCATTTGCCTGAGTCAGGAACAGGACGGTGGCTGGAGCATCGGATGGCGCTGGCATTCGAGCCAGGTGTTTGATGCCGCGCAGGTTGGCCGCTGGCTTGAAAGCCTTGGCTGGAAGCGGGCGAAACTGGTTATCCACAGTGTTCAAGGGTGGGTTTCGGCAAACGCGGTGGATAACTCGTTGCTGGACTGGCGGCCCAGTGAATGGCGGCAGGATTCGCGTATCGAGCTGATTTTCAGTGAGCCGCAGAATGCAGAGCTATTGCAGAAAGAACTGGCTGCGTGCCGACCCGAATCGAGTTAACCAATCATGGTCGCCACTTGGTATGTTCCTGACGCCACTGGCTCAGCTCGATCACTTGCGCACGAGGTTTCGCCACGTCGACCACCGGTTCGGTTTCGTCGAACGAGACCGGGTAGGGTGCCAGTTCAATCTGTGCGCTGTGAGCGCCGAACTGGGTGATGGTGCCGTTGTGGCGGGTTTCGCCCGTCACGGTGAATTCGAAGTTATACACACGGGCCAGACGTCGTCGACCACTGGCATCCCTGATGAACGCGATTCTTTTCAGGGCTACGTTGCCGTCCAGCAATTCGATCCCGAGTTTGCCGCAATGCTGCTTGACCCGCTCCAGCGCGCGTTCGCGCAAGCCGTGGTTGTGCCATAGCCATGCGCCGGCAGTGGCGAACAGCATCAGCACGAATATATTTCCAAGGGTCAGCATCAACAGGGTGCTCCAACAAGATAGTGTCAGCTTAACTGCGTCGCTGGTCTGTCGTACAGGCTGCGTTTAGTCGCATACTGCGCGGCTAGAATTTCAATCGTTTTACGGAAATCCACCGCATGAAACGTACTCCGCATTTGCTCGCTATCCAGTCCCACGTGGTATTCGGTCACGCCGGCAACAGTGCCGCGGTTTTCCCGATGCAACGGGTCGGGGTGAATGTCTGGCCGCTCAATACTGTGCAGTTTTCCAATCACACCCAGTACGGTCAGTGGGCCGGTGAAGTGCTGGCGCCGCACCAGATACCTGACCTGGTCGAAGGTATCGCGGCGATTGGCGAGCTGGGCAACTGTGATGCGGTGCTCTCCGGTTACCTCGGTAGTGCGGCCCAGGGCCGGGCGATCCTGACAGGGGTGGCGCGGATCAAGTCGATGAATTCCAAGGCGCTGTACCTGTGTGACCCGGTCATGGGGCATCCGGAGAAGGGCTGCAGTGTTCCGGCGGAAGTCAGTGATTTCCTGCTGGAAGAGGCCGCCGCCGTGGCGGACTTCATGTGCCCGAACCAGTTGGAGCTGGACAGCTTCTCGGGGCGCAAACCGCAATCGCTGTTCGATTGCCTGGCCATGGCGCGTGCATTGCTGGTGCGCGGCCCGAAAGCGGTGCTGGTCAAGCATCTGGACTATCCCGGTAAATCGGCAGAGACCTTCGAGATGCTACTGGTGACGGCTGAGGGCAGTTGGCATTTGCAGCGCCCGTTGCTGGCGTTCCCGCGTCAGCCGGTGGGTGTTGGCGATTTGACGTCCGGGTTGTTCCTGGCACGTGTGTTGTTGGGTGACAGCCTGGTGGCAGCCTTTGAGTTCACGGCGTCGGCGGTGCATGAAGTGCTGCTGGAAACCCAGGCCTGTGCCAGCTACGAGTTGGAACTGGTTAGGGCTCAGGACCGGATTGCCCATCCGCGGGTGCGGTTCGAGGCGACTTCGATCAGTTTTTAAGCAGATTTGGGCAGAAAGATCGCAGCCTGCGCCAGCTCCTGCAAGGGAATGTGACCTACTTGCAGGAGCTGGTGCAGGCTGCGATCTTTAGCTTTAAGCGTCGCCCTTGATTTCCTGATAACGCTTTTCCAGTTCCTGGCGAATCTGCCGGCGCTGTTGGGCCTGCATATAGCGGCGCTTGTCTTCGCTGTTCTGCGGTTGCAGTGGCGGTACCGATGCAGGTTTACGCTGGTCATCCACCGCAACCATGGTGAAGAAGCAGCTGTTGGTGTGACGCACCGAGCGCTCGCGGATGTTCTCGGTCACCACTTTGATACCCACCTCCATGGAGGTGTTGCCGGTGTAGTTGACCGAGGCGAGAAAGGTCACCAGTTCGCCGACATGGATCGGCTCACGGAAAATGACCTGGTCCACCGACAGGGTCACCACATAGCGACCTGCATAGCGGCTGGCGCAGGCGTAGGCCACTTCGTCGAGGTATTTGAGCAGGGTGCCGCCGTGAACATTGCCAGAGAAGTTGGCCATGTCAGGGGTCATCAATACCGTCATCGACAGCTGGGCGTTTCCGGGTTCCATAGCATTCTCACGGGTCAAGGCCAGGTTTGAGGGATGCACCTCTGCGGGTGCCTCAGCGGTTTTTTCAAACCAACAGTTATCGGGACGCCGGGTGCGGAGTCGCCGTCACGCCGGATCGATCTGTTTCCATATATTGCACCGCCTTTCTGCCAGAAGTCGCGGTGTTACCCTGCAAAAAGCCCTGACTCAAGGGCATTTCCTACGTGTAATTCCGATTTTTGTACTGCTCGATCAGACTTCTCCCATGTTCGGGACTCGAGCAATGCCACCCAGGGAGTCTCACGCCATGCATGCCATCAGTTTCATTCAGGATCTGGCAGTGATCATGTTGATCGCAGGTGTGGTGACCGTGGTTTTCCATCGCCTGAAACAACCGGTGGTGCTGGGCTACATCGTCGCAGGCTTCATCATTGGCCCGCACACCCCACCATTCGGCCTGATTCACGACGAAGAAACCATCAAGACCCTGGCCGAACTCGGAGTGATATTCCTGATGTTCTGCCTGGGCCTGGAGTTCAGCCTGCGCAAGCTGTTCAAGGTCGGGGCCACGGCGTTCATCGCGGCGTTCCTGGAAATCGTGCTGATGATCTGGATCGGCTACGAAATTGGCCGCTGGTTTGACTGGAACACCATGGATTCACTGTTCCTCGGCGCGATCCTGGCGATTTCCTCGACCACCATTATCGTCAAGGCGCTCAACGACCTGAAGTTGAAGAACGAGCGATTTGCCCAGTTGATATTCGGAGTGCTGATCGTCGAAGACATCCTGGGTATTGGCATCATCGCGCTGTTATCCAGCATCGCCGTCAGCGGTACGGTCAGCTCCGGTGAAGTGTTCTCCACGGTTGGCAAACTGTCGCTGTTCATGATCGTTGCGTTGGTCATTGGCATCCTGATGGTGCCGCGGTTGCTGGCCTACGTGGCCAGGTTCGACAGCAATGAAATGCTGTTGATTACCGTGCTGGGCCTGTGTTTCGGCTTCTGCCTGCTGGTGGTCAAGCTTGAATACAGCATGGTCCTCGGGGCGTTCCTGATCGGCGCAATCATGGCTGAATCCCGGCAATTGCTGAAAATTGAACGCTTGATTGAACCGGTTCGTGATCTTTTCAGTGCGATTTTCTTCGTGGCCATCGGGCTGATGCTCGATCCGGCGATCCTGCTTCAATACGCCTGGCCAATCGCCGTAATCACCGTAGCCGTGGTGCTCGGCAAGATGTTGTCCTGTGGCCTTGGTGCATTTATCGCCGGCAATGATGGACGCACCTCGCTGCGGGTCGGGATGGGCCTTTCACAGATTGGCGAATTCTCTTTCATCATTGCGGCACTGGGCATGACACTGCAGGTCACCAGTAACTTTTTATACCCCGTGGCTGTGGCGGTTTCGGTGATTACGACCTTACTGACGCCTTATCTGATCCGTGCGGCTGATCCATTGTCGATCAAGCTCGCCGACGCCATGCCAGAACGCCTGGGACGGGTGTTGGGGATGTACGGCGAATGGCTGCGCAGCATCCAGCCTCAGGGTGAGAGGGCGTTACTGGCATCCATGATTCGGCGGATCTTGCTGCAGGTGGGAGTCAATCTGGCGCTCGTGATCGCGATCTTCTTCTCGGGGGCATATTTCGCCGAAGGTATGTCAGCTTACCTGCAAGCCTGGATCAGCGACCCGAGCTGGCAAAAGGCGTTGATCTGGGGTGGGGCGCTGCTGTTATCGCTGCCGTTTTTGATTGCGGCGTACCGCAAGCTAAAGGCACTGTCGATGTTGCTGGCGGAAATGGGCGTGAAGCCGGAGATGGCCGGGCGCCACACGCAGCGAGTGCGTCGGGTGATAGCCGAGGTGATCCCGATCCTGTCGCTGCTGGTGATCTTTTTGCTGTTGGCAGCCTTGTCGGCCAGTATTCTGCCGACCAACAAGTTGCTGGTGCTGATCGCCGTGGTCGCGGCCGCCGTGGCGGCGCTGCTGTGGCGCTGGTTCATTCGTGTGCATACGCGAATGCAGGTGGCGTTGCTGGAAACCCTCGACAATCACAAGGAGTCGTCCGGGCATTGACCACCCAGCGGCGTTGACGGGATCAGCTTTCCAGCCAGACGTCCCGCGCCCAGTGCCACACCGATTCCCAGGTCTCTTCGGCGATCAGCTCTTCTTCGGCCTGCCAAAGCACTACGGTGCCGTCTTCTTCTACGCAATAGTAGTCATCACCGTCCTGGCAGATCGGGATCAGGCTGCGATCGACGCCGGCGTCCCAGGCGTTGGCGGCAACTTCCGGCAGGTAGGTGTGGGAATGCGGGTCAGTGACGGTGACCGGTTCCAGGCTGCCGTAGACCACGTCGCTGACAGTCAGCAGAAACTCTCTGAAGACGAACGGAATGTCGATGAACAGTTGTTCTTCGATTTCGACCAGCAGGTCTTCGTCAGGCAATTCCAAGGGGACCGGTACCGGTTCGTTGGCTTCACGCAGTTGTTCGATGATTTCTTCCACGTCCGGGATCCTCTTGCTTGTATGGCGCGGTTTATATGGGGCGGTTTATACAGTAGCTCGCTATAGATGCAACCGCGAAATAGAAAACCCCAGCCGGGGCTGGGGTTTTGTTTACAGCAGATGAAGTTCTAAGCGGGATCAGCCGTTCTGGCGGATACCAGCCACCAGCCAAGGCTGGTTTTCGCCCTGTGCACGTTCCATGTTCCAGCTTTCGCTGAAGACTTCGCCCTGGTCGAAACGCGAGGTTTTCGACACGCCAGTGAAGGTCAGGGTGGCAATGGTCTTGTCGGCGCGATCGTCCACGCCGTCCAGTTGTACATTGAGGTTATCGATGTAGGTGGACTGGAAGCCGTCGCCAAGGTCAGCACGCTCACGCTTGAGGAACTCCAGCATTTGCGGAGTCACGAACTCGGCGATCTTGTCCATTTCGTTGGCGTCCCAGTGCTGTTGCAGGGACTGGAAGTGATTGCGAGCCGCTTCGACGAAGTTTCTTTCGTTGAACCAGGCTGGCGCATTGATCACTGGACGAGCGGCAACAGGCGCAGCCGAACCACCGAAGATCGAACCGCCGGCAGGCTTTTGCTCGAACACTTCACGCTGCATCGGCGCATGACCGGCCGGAGCGTATTGCTCCTGCTGCTTGCGACGACGGGCGGCGATGAAGCGGAAGGCCAGGAACGCGATAACCGCCATGATCAGGATGTCGAAGATTTGCATGCCCTGGAAGCCGTCACCCATGAACATGGAGGCCAGCAGGCCACCGGCTGCGATACCGGCCAGTGGGCCGAGCCAGCGCGAGGCGCCACCGGCCTTGGCGGCGGCGCCAGCGGCACCGGCAGCACCAGCGGTCGCCGCAGCGCCGCCCATGCCTGGAGAAGAAGGAGCCATCTGGCTGGTCTGGTGCGTCGGCGCAGCGCCGGCGCTTTTACCACCACCGAAGCGCTTGGCGGCATTGACGTCGAGACTCATCGTCAGGCCGATGCACAACGCCATGGCGATGCTAAGAAAACGTTTCATAAAGGGAATTCCCATTTGTGGAAGGCACGCGCGCCATGTTGCACAGCTGAAGTGTTACTGGCTAGCGGCAGAGTGTTTCGGGCTTTTGCCTGACAGGTTTCATTCAGCTTCAGTCAGCGCAATAGGGCCTTTTGACTTTGATATGTCAGATAAGTGGATAAGTTTTGTAGGACGGTCGCCTAGCGACGTAATGCCAGCATGACAACGCCGGCCGTGATCAGACCGATTCCACCCCATTGGCGCAGGTCGAGTTTTTCACCCAGCAGGACTACGCCCAGAACGGCCACCAGCACCACGCTGAGTTTGTCCACCGGGGCAACCAGTGACGCCGGGCCGACCTTGAGTGCGCGGAAATAGCAGATCCACGATGCACCGGTGGCCAAGCCCGACAACAGAAGGAACAGATAGCTCTTCGCAGAGATCGATCCCAATGACTGATATTGGCCCGTGGCGTACAAAATCAAGGCCAGGCTGACCAATACCACTATTGTACGTAGCAGGGTGGCGAAGTCGGAATTGACGTTTTCGATGCCGACTTTCGCGAAAATGGCGGTCATTGCCGCGAATGCCGCCGATAACAGGGCCCAGAATGTCCAGGAGGAAAAAAAGCCTGAGCCCATGTGCATGATTTCCGTTGTGCGTTGAACTCTTGATTGTTGCAGGAGCTGGCTTGCCAGCGAAGGCGTCCGCTCAGACAACGACAGACGCCAAGACCTCTTCCCCGGCAAGCCCGCTTCTACAGGAGTTCGCTAGATCGCTTCCAGCTTGGCATATCCCAACATCAGCCACTTGCTGCCTTCGCTGAAGTTCACCTGCACCCGGGCCTGAGCCCCGGCGCCTTCGAAGTTCAGAATCACGCCATCGCCAAACACCGAGTGCCGTACGGTCTGGCCAAGGCTGAAGCCGGTCTGCGGAATCTCGCTGCCGCTGAACAGGTTGCTGCCACTCATCGACTGGTTGCCACCGAACGGACGGCTGACGCTGTTGGACAACCGCACCTCCTGAATCAGGCCTTTCGGAACTTCGCGTACGAAGCGCGACACCTTGTTGTAGGTCTCGCTGCCATAAAGGCGTCGGGTTTCGGCAAAGGTCATCACCAGATTCTGCATGGCCCGGGTGATGCCGACGTAGGCCAGGCGACGTTCTTCCTCAAGGCGGCCGGGTTCTTCCAGGCTCATCTTGTGCGGGAACAGGCCTTCTTCCATGCCCACCAGGAACACGTAAGGGAATTCCAGGCCCTTGGCGCTGTGCAGGGTCATCAGCTGAATGCTGTCTTCGTGCTCGTCGGCCTGGGTATCGCCGGCCTCCAGCGACGCGTGACCGAGGAACGCTGCCAATGGCGTCAGGTCTTCGTCTTCTTCGCTGTTTTCGAAGTTGCGCGCGGCGCTGACCAGTTCCTCGAGGTTTTCTACCCGGGCCTGGCCTTTTTCGCCTTTCTCCGCTTCGTGATAGGCGATCAGCCCCGACTGCTCGATGACGGTCTGGGTCATCAGGTGCAGCGGCATATCCATGCACTTGGCGGCGAGGTTCTCGATCAGCTCGATAAATGCGCCAAGGGCACCGGCCGCACGACCGGTCAGGCCTTTGTTGGCCACCAGCTGGCGCATCGCTTCCCACATCGACACGTCGCTGTGGCGTGCATGGTCGCGGATCGCTTCGACGGTTTTTTCGCCGATACCACGGGCCGGCACGTTGATAACCCGTTCCAGCGCGGCGTCGTTGCCCCGTCCTTCGAGCAACCGCAGGTAAGCCATGGCGTTCTTGATTTCGGCGCGTTCGAAGAAGCGCTGGCCGCCATAGATTCGGTAGGGAATGCGCTCGCGCAGCAACGCTTCTTCCAGAACCCGCGATTGGGCGTTGGAGCGATACAAAATCGCGATATCGCTGCGAGACAAGCCGGTTTTCAGCGCGCTTTCGATGGTTTCGACAACGTAGCGGGCTTCGTCATGTTCGTTGAACGCGGCGTACAAATTGATCGCTTCGCCTTCGCCGCCATCGGTCCAGAGCTCTTTGCCCAGGCGCCCGGTGTTGTTGGCGATCAAGGCGTTGGCAGCCTTCAGAATACCCGCGGTGGAGCGATAGTTTTGCTCCAGGCGAATGGTTTCGGCGTCCGGGAAGTCTTCGGAATACTGGTAGATGTTCTCGATTTTCGCGCCGCGCCAGCCATAGATCGACTGGTCGTCGTCGCCCACCACCATCAGGCTGTCGCCACCCTTGGCCAGCAGGCGCAACCAGGCGTATTGCACGGCGTTGGTGTCCTGGAACTCGTCCACCAGGATGTGCCGGAAGCGCTTCTGATAGTGCGCCAGCAGCCCCGGATGGTCCCGCCACAGATCGAGAGCACGCAGCAGCAACTCGGAGAAGTCGATAACGCCTGCGCGCAGGCAAGCGGCCTCGTAGGCTTCATAGATGCCGCGCATGGTCGCCAGGAACAGGTCGCCGCTGGCTTGAATGTGTTGCGGACGCAGGCCTTCGTCTTTCTGCCCGTTGATGAACCACTGGGCCTGACGGGCCGGCCAGCGCTGTTCGTCCAGACCGAGCTCGCGGATCACCCGCTTGACCAGTCGTTGCTGGTCGTCGCTGTCGAGAATCTGGAACGTCTGGCTCAAGCCCGCTTCCTGCCAGTGCGCCCGCAACAAGCGGTGCGCCAGGCCGTGGAAGGTGCCGACCCACATGCCGGCCGGGTTGATACCCATCAGCTGTTCGATGCGCTGGCGCATTTCGGCAGCGGCCTTGTTGGTGAAGGTCACCGACAGGATGGAGTGGGGCGAGGCGTTTTCGACCTGGATCAACCAGGCGATACGGTGCACCAGCACTCGGGTTTTACCGGAACCAGCACCGGCCAGGACCAACTGACGACCCACGGGGGCTGCTACAGCCTGGCGTTGGGCATCGTTGAGGGAGTTCAGCAGAAGGGAGAGATCATCGCGCATCAGGGCATTCTAGGGGGCGGCGACACACCGGGCAAACTCCACTTCGCTTTAGCCGATGAAAGTTAAGTGAAGGACGACCGGTCGGTCATCGGCTGCAGGCGTTGGCGGGGCGTGTCCACAGCGTTTTCAGGGGTGTCGGCGGCTGAAAAAATTTGGCCATTCATTGATCAGCAACAGTTTGGTCCGGGCAATTGCTTGTGTATGCTCCGAGCAGTTTCGGGCCCATGCTCATCATTATAAGAACAAGAACATCGCCTATGACCCTCAGCTTCGACCTGTCGGGCCCCATTGTGGAGCCCAGGGTCATCCGTAAACAGTACGCCATGGAAATGGCGGTCGAACGCACGCGCCTGTTGTATCAGGGCTCGCTGCTGCCCACATTGTTCATGCTGATCAATGGCCTGGTCTGTGCCGGTTTGCTCTGGAGCCCGCAGCGCTATTTCCTGGTCAGCGTATGGCTGGTGTGGTTGTTGTCTTTGGTGGCATTGCGGGTGATTCAGGTCGCAGCCTTCGATTCGGCGATTCCCAACCGTCAGGCCCATCCCATTTGGCGACGGATGTTTTTGCTGGGCTCCGGCCTCACCGGTCTGACCCTGGCTGGTGCCGGCATCGCCCTGGTTCCCGCCGATAACTTCATTCAGCAAGCCTGGGTCTTTGGCCTCATCGGTGCCGCAGCGCTCTCGGCCAGTGTGGCTTATGCGGTCAGTTTGCCGGCCTTTCTGTCATTTACCTTGCCCTGCCTGTTGCCGGCCATCGCCTATATGTTTTGGGGGGCTGACGAACAGCAGCAAGGCTGGGGCTGGTTCGGGCTGATCCTGCTCGGTGCATTGAGCGTGGTTGCCTGGCAAGTCAATCGATTGATCGATCGGGGCTTGATGCGGCGCTTTCAGAATCAGGCACTGATCGAGCATCTGCAGCAGGCGCAAAGCTGCAGTGATCAGCTCAATCAGAAGCTGGCCAGGGAGATTGAACAGCGTCGGCGTGCCGAAACCGAATTGCGAGAAATCCAGATCGACCTGGAAAACCGTGTCGCTCAGCGCAGCCTGGAACTGGACGCCGCCAACCAGGCACTGAGCAAGAGCGAAGCGCGTCTGGCGCTGGCATTGAAGGCCAGCGAGCTGGGGCTGTGGGACTGGAACCTGCAAACCGACGAAGTCCATCACACGCAGATCCAGGAATTGTTCGGCCTGGAGCCGGAACAGGTCACGGCAATACTGCGTCACCTCAAACCGCGCCTTCACCCCGAGGATCTTCCTGCGCTGAAAAGGGCGCTGGTCGAGCATTTGAAGGGGCGCACCGAGGACTATCAAATCGAGTACCGCGTACGGCATGGCGACGGCCACTGGGTCTGGATCGAGGACCGCGGGCGGGCAGTCGAGCGCGCCGAGAACGGTCGGGTGATTCGCATGGTCGGCACCCGCCGCGACATCAGCGTCAGCAAAGGCCTGGAAGAACAGTTGCAACTGGCGGCGACGGTGTTCGAGGCGGCCAGCGAAGGGATCGTGATTTTCGATCCGAACTATGCCTTGATCGCGATCAATCAAGCCTTCAGTCGGGTGACCGGTTATGACATCGAGGACATGATCGGGCGCAATGTCATTGAGCTGCCGTGTAGTCGGGATGCGCGTCGGCATTACACCGCAATACATCAGGCGCTGGAGCAGCAAGGCAGTTGGCAGGGCGAATTGGTGGAAACCCGCAAGAACGGCGAGATGTATCCGCAATGGCTGCAATTGAATGCCGTGCGCGATACTCGGGGAAATGTCAGTCATATTGTGGGCTTCTTCGCTGATCTCTCAACCCGCCGAGAATCCGAAGAGCGAATGCGCTATCTGACCCATTACGACGAACTTACCGGTCTGGCCAATCGCTCGATGTTCCGCGAGCGACTCAGTGAGGCTTATCAACGAGTGCGGCAGGGCGGTTATCGCAGCCTGGCATTGCTGCACATCAATCTCGATCGGTTCAAGCAACTCAACGACAGCCTGGGGCATGAAGTCGCCGATCAGATGCTGCAGAAAATGGCCCGGCGGCTGGTGAATGCATTGCCTGAAGCAGACACCATCGCGCGCCTTTCCGGTGATGAGTTTGCCGTGCTGTTCAACTCATACGGCAACCTTTCGAGCCTGGCGCGGGTGGCGACTCGCCTGGCGAGCAAGTTGAGTTTGCCGGTGACCATTGAGGGACACGAACTGGTGGTCAGCGTGTCGATGGGCATTAGCTTGTTGCCGGACAGCGCCCGGGAAATTTCTGCATTGGTCAGTCAGTCGAACATGGCCATGCAGCACGCCAAACACCTGGGTGGTAATAATTTCCAGTTTTATACCGACAGTTTGCAAGCCAGTACGCTGGAGCGTTTACAGCTGGAAAACCACTTACGCAAAGCCATCGAAGACAAACAACTGAAGGTGTTTTACCAACCGAAACTGTGCCTGGCCACGGGCAAGCTGAATGCCGCCGAAGCCTTGGTGCGTTGGGATCATCCGACCATGGGCCGTGTGCCGCCGGGGGATTTCATCGGCCTGGCTGAGGAAACCGGATTGATCGGCCCGATCGGTGAGTTCGTGCTGCGTCAGGCCTGCTGGCAAGCCTGTGAGTGGCAGCGGCAGGGGCTCGAAGCGATTCGGGTGTCGGTCAATCTGTCGGTGCATCAATTGCGCCAGGGCAAATTGGTCAGCCTGGTGCGACAGGTGCTGGAAGAAACCGGGCTGGCGCCGCATCTGCTGGAGCTGGAACTGACCGAAAGCCAGTTGCTGGACAGCGTCGAACACATCATCGCGACCTTCCAGCAATTGCGCGATCTTGGAGTGAAACTGGCCATTGATGATTTTGGTACTGGCTACTCCTCCCTGAGCTACCTCAAGCGCATCCCGGTGGATTACGTGAAAATCGACCAAGCGTTTATCCGTGGCTTGGGTGAGGGCGCCGAGGATGCGGCGATCACCCGGGCGATCATTGCCATGGCTCACGGTCTGTCGCTGAAGGTCGTGGCCGAAGGGGTGGAACGGGGAGAGCAGCTCGAGTTTTTGAAAGCCGAGCGTTGCGATGAAGTGCAGGGTTATTTGATCAGCCGCCCGGTTGAGGCCGAGACGTTGGCAGGTTTGCTGCGTACGCAAACCGCAAGCTGACGAGGATAGTAAGGCGCTTTTTTCCATTAAACCGCGCACCCGGCGCACCTGGACAGGCGCCAAGGGTGCTACATGAAGCGCGGGCACGTAAAATCGAGGGATCCGGTTACGCATTGAACAGGCAAAAAGCCGATTCATGTAGTATAACTACAAGCGTGCTACATCCCCGGCACCTGCCAATAACAAAGAGTCCAGCCCCTTGAATCTGCTGCAACACATCGCTCAGTCTCGCCACCTGTTACGCAAGTCGGAGCTCAAGGTCGCCGACCACGTGCTGCTCGATCCTGCGGCCGTGATGCATAGCTCCATGGCTGACCTGGCCCACAGCGTGGGCATCAGTGAACCGACCATCGTGCGTTTTTGCCGTGCCATTGGTTGTTCCGGCTTTCAGGACCTGAAGTTGAAGCTGGCCCAGAGCCTGGCGGCGGGTGCGAGTTTTGGCCAGTTTGCGATCCACGAAGACGATTCGGTCGCTGACTACAGCCTGAAAATCTTCGACACCACCCTGCATACCCTGATGGAGGTTCGCGAGAAGCTCGATCCGCTGGAGTTGCAGCGTGCCGTGACGCTGATGTCCCAGGCCCAGCGTGTCGAGTTCTACGGTTTCGGTGCTTCCGGTGCGGTCGCGGCGGATGCCCAGCACAAGTTCTTCCGTTTGCTGCTCACCGCTGCAGCGTATTCCGACCCGCACATGCAGGCGATGTCGGCCGTAACGCTCAAGCCAACCGACGTGGCGATCTGCATTTCCCAGTCCGGGCGCTCCAAGGACCTGCTGATCACCGCCAACCTGGTGCGCGAAAGCGGCGCCTCGTTGATCACCTTGTGCCCGAGCCAGACGCCATTGGCTGAGCTGTCTACGGTCAATCTGGCGATCGATGTGCATGAAGACACCGAAATCTATACGCCGCTGACCTCGCGTATCGCTCACCTGGTGGTGATCGACGTGTTGGCGATGGGCGTGGCCATGGCTCGTGGCCCCAGCCTGGTCAACCACCTCAAGAGCGTCAAGCGCAGCCTGCGCAGCTTGCGCTTGTCGCCCAAGTCGGTGAAAGCGCTGGACGACTGACGTCGTCGTAAGGTCGTTCCGACCTTAATCGCGAGCAAGCTCGCTCCCACCTTTGACCGCGTTCTCCTGTGGGAGCGAGCTTGCTCGCGATGGCGGCCTCGAATACACCGCAATTTTCATCAGTCTGTAACGCCCGAGCCGCCAAACCGTCATCCCCCGCGCCTATTTTGAAACTCCCGTACTCGCCTTGGGAGACTCGAAATGGCCATGCCCTACGAAGAACGCAACAGCGCTGTTAAAACCCGTCGTCAGCAAGAAGATCAGCGCCGCATGGAATTCCGCCGCGCCATTGAAGATCGCTGCGAACGCCGTCAGCTTCTGGCCGAAATTGGCGACTTTCCGGAGTTGGAGCTCAATTTCTGGCAGGCATCTGCCTCGACTTCCCGTCGAAGCGCTCAGCCAGCGCGCTGATCTGAAGCCGCTCACTACGGATAAACGCCAGGAAGGCGTGCGCCACCGGTGACAGGCGTTTCGCCTTGGCCTGCACCAGGCACCAGCTGCGAAACAGCGGCAGCTCTTCGACCGGTAGCTCGATCAGTCCACCGGTTGCCAGCTCAAGGCTCAGGGCGTGGCGCGTCAACAGCGCAACGCCCAGGCCTGCCAGTACACATTCGCGCTGAGCTTCGGCAGACGAGACTTCCTGGGTCTGGTTGAAGTGCACGCGCTTCTCCTTGAAGTATTCTTCGCATGCAAGTCGCGTCCCGGAGCCTGGCTCACGCAGCAGCAGTGTGTAGGGCTCGAGATCCTGCAAGCGCAGCGGTCCCATATGACACAGCGGGTGATCCGGTGGCGCCACGGCGACGATCGGGTTGTTCAGGAACGGCAGGAATTCCAGGCCCATGTCCTGCGGCACCATGGACATGATCACCAGGTCGTCGCGGTTGTCCGACAGGCGCCGGATCACCTGGCCGCGATTGACCACCGTCAGTTGCAGGTTCACTTCCGGGTGCTGGCGTTTGAATGCGGCAAACAAGTGCGGCACGAAATATTTGGCGCTGGATTCAATCGCCAGCTTCAATTGCCCCTGCAACGAGCCCTGCATGTCCGACAGCTGCATGTCGAGGTTTTCCAGGCGTCCGAAAATATCCCGGCTGGCCCGCTGTAACGCTTCAGCTGCCTCGGTCATGTAGAGTTTTTTGCCGACGTAATCGAACAAAGGCTGGCCAATCAGCTCTTCAAGTTGACGAATCTGCAGGCTGACGGCAGGTTGTGTGAGCGACATTTCGTCGGCTGCGCGGCTGTAGGAGCGCAAATCACAGACCTCGTTGAAGATCTGCAATTGCCGCAAAGTCATACGCATCAATGACTTACGCATTTTATCATCGCTCTCGTCGCTGGCTGGTGCATCAACTATAAGTCTTTACTTATGCACGACCCAATTTTTATTCATTTTTGTTAATCCCTTGTGGGCGCTAGTGTGGACCTGCGACCAAATTGAAACATTTGGTCACTCGTCGGCCTGGTCTAACAGGTCGTGGGTACACCGGCTCAAGGGAACCTCCAAGTGATAACAAAGATCCTGATCGCCAACCGTGGTGAGATTGCCGTACGAATCGTACGTGCCTGCGCCGAGATGGGCATTCGTTCGGTCGCGATCTATTCCGACGCCGACCGCCATGCCTTGCATGTGAAGCGTGCGGACGAGGCCCACAGCATTGGTGCCGAGCCACTGGCTGGTTACCTGAACCCGCGCAAGCTGGTGAACCTGGCTGTAGAAACCGGTTGCGATGCACTGCACCCCGGCTATGGCTTCCTTTCGGAAAACGCTGAGCTGGCGGAAATCTGCGCCGAACGCGGGATCAAATTCATCGGCCCATCGGCTGAAGTCATTCGCCGCATGGGCGACAAGACCGAAGCTCGCCGCAGCATGATCAAGGCCGGCGTACCGGTGACCCCGGGCACTGAAGGCAACGTGTCGGGCATCGAAGAAGCCCTGACCGAAGGCGATCGCATCGGTTACCCGGTGATGCTCAAGGCCACGTCCGGTGGTGGCGGTCGCGGCATTCGTCGCTGCAACAGCCGCGAAGAGCTCGAACAGGCTTTCCCACGGGTCATTTCCGAAGCCACCAAGGCTTTCGGTTCCGCGGAAGTGTTCCTGGAAAAATGCATCGTCAATCCCAAGCACATCGAAGCGCAGATTCTCGGCGACAGCTTTGGCAACGTGGTGCACTTGTTCGAGCGTGACTGCTCGATCCAGCGCCGCAACCAGAAGCTGATCGAAATCGCCCCGAGCCCGCAACTGACCCCCGAACAGCGCGCCTACATCGGTGACCTGTCGGTGCGTGCGGCCAAGGCCGTGGGTTACGAGAACGCCGGCACCGTGGAGTTCCTGCTCGCCGAGGGCGAGGTGTACTTCATGGAGATGAATACCCGGGTGCAGGTGGAACACACCATCACCGAAGAGATCACCGGCATCGACATTGTCCGTGAGCAGATTCGCATTGCGTCCGGCCTGCCGCTGTCGGTGAAACAGGAAGACATCCACCACCGTGGTTTCGCCCTGCAATTTCGGATCAACGCCGAAGACCCGAAGAACAACTTCCTGCCGAGCTTCGGCAAGATCACCCGTTACTACGCTCCCGGCGGCCCTGGCGTACGTACCGATACGGCGATCTATACCGGCTACACCATTCCACCGTTCTACGACTCCATGTGCCTGAAACTGGTGGTGTGGGCGCTGACCTGGGAAGAGGCGATGGACCGTGGCTTGCGCGCCCTGGACGACATGCGCCTGCAAGGGGTCAAGACCACAGCCGCGTACTACCAGGAAATCTTGCGTAACCCGGAATTCCGTAGCGGCCAGTTCAACACCAGCTTCGTTGAAAGCCACCCTGAACTGACCAACTACTCGATCAAGCGCAAACCCGAAGAGCTGGCCCTGGCCATCGCCGCCGCCATCGCCGCCCACGCAGGCCTGTGAGGAATACAAGAATGAGCAAGAAGATCTTCGTTACTGACACCATCCTGCGCGACGCCCACCAATCGCTGCTCGCGACCCGCATGCGCACTGAAGACATGCTGCCGATCTGCGACAAGCTCGACAAAGTCGGCTACTGGTCGCTGGAATGCTGGGGCGGCGCGACCTTCGACGCCTGCGTACGGTTTCTGAAAGAAGACCCGTGGGAGCGTCTGCGCCAACTGCGCGCCGCGCTGCCTAACACCCGCCTGCAAATGCTGTTGCGCGGCCAGAACCTGCTGGGCTACCGCCACTACAGCGACGACGTGGTCAAAGCCTTCGTCGCCAAGGCAGCGGTCAACGGCATCGACGTGTTCCGCATCTTCGACGCCATGAACGACGTGCGTAACCTGCGCGTGGCCATCGAAGCGGTGAAAGCCGCCGGCAAACACGCTCAGGGCACCATCGCCTACACCACCAGCCCGGTGCACACCATCGAGGCCTTCGTGAACCAGGCCAAGCAGATGGAAGCCATGGGTTGCGACTCGGTGGCGATCAAGGACATGGCTGGTTTGCTGACCCCGTACGCCACCGGCGAGCTGGTCAAGGCATTGAAAGCCGAGCAGTCGCTGCCAGTGTTCATCCACTCCCACGACACCTCTGGTCTGGCCGCGATGTGCCAGATGAAGGCCATCGAAAATGGTGCCGACCACATCGACACCGCGATCTCCAGCTTCGCCTGGGGCACCAGCCACCCGGGCACCGAGTCAATGGTCGCCGCCCTTAAAGGCAGCGAGTTCGACACCGGCCTGAACCTGGAACTGCTGCAAGAAATCGGCCTGTACTTCTACGCCGTACGCAAGAAGTACCACCAGTTCGAAAGCGAATTCACTGCTGTCGACACCCGTGTTCAAGTCAACCAGGTACCGGGCGGGATGATTTCCAACCTGGCCAACCAGTTGAAAGAGCAGGGCGCACTGAACCGCATGAACGAAGTGCTGGCCGAAATCCCGCGGGTTCGTGAAGACCTCGGCTTCCCGCCGCTGGTAACCCCGACATCGCAGATCGTCGGCACCCAGGCGTTCTTCAACGTGCTGGCCGGCGAGCGCTACAAGACCATCACCAACGAAGTGAAGCTGTACCTGCAAGGCGGCTACGGCAAGGCGCCGGGCACCGTGAATGAACAACTGCGTCGCCAGGCCATCGGCAGCGAAGAAGTGATCGACGTTCGCCCGGCCGATCTGCTCAAGCCAGAAATGACCAAGCTGCGTGCCGATATAGGCGCACTGGCCAAGTCTGAAGAAGACGTGCTGACCTTCGCCATGTTCCCGGACATCGGCCGCAAGTTCCTCGAAGAGCGTGCTGCGGGCACCCTGACACCTGAAGTGCTGTTGCCGATTCCTGAAGCCGGTGGCGTCACCTCGGTTGGTGGCGAAGGCGTACCGACCGAGTTCGTCATCGACGTTCACGGCGAAACCTACCGCGTCGACATCACCGGTGTCGGCGTCAAGGCCGAAGGCAAGCGTCACTTCTACCTGTCCATCGACGGCATGCCGGAAGAAGTGGTGTTCGAACCGCTCAACGAATTCGTTGGCGGCGGCAGCAGCAAGCGCAAGCAAGCTAGCGCGCCGGGCCACGTCAGCACCACCATGCCGGGCAATATCGTTGATGTGCTGGTCAAGGAAGGCGACACCGTCAAGGCTGGTCAGGCCGTATTGATCACCGAAGCGATGAAGATGGAAACCGAAGTCCAGGCAGCCATCGCCGGTAAAGTCACCGCCATTCACGTGGCCAAGGGCGACCGGGTGAATCCGGGCGAGATCCTGATCGAGATCGAAGGCTGATTTAACAGCCGCGATACAACGCTTTATACCTCGGGGGGGCATGTGCTCCCCTTTTTTTCGCCCCGGGTTTGTGGCTGTCAGAAACTCATTCGCCACTGACCCGTGACACCATGATTGCGGCTGTCGGTGCCGATCTCGCCTGTGAGGCCGACGCCCAGGGTGTGTTTTGCTGACAATCCAAGGTCCAGTCCTGCATCGACCAGCAGACTGTCACGATCCAGCGGCGCGCCGTGGCCCAATGCTTGAAGCCAGACTCGGCCATTGTCTTCGTTGCCGGCGGCCAGGCGTGGTGCATTGCGCTAACTACGGCTCAAATACGCCTTCCCATAATGCCGCTCCATCTGCGCCTGAATCAGCTCCAACCCAATCGACATCACCCAATAAATCACCGCCGCCGTCGTCAGCATCTCGATGTAGCGATAGCTCGAGCGCCCATACGATTGCGCCAGAAACATCACCTCCCAAACCCCCATCACCGAGATCAGCGACGAGTCTTTGAGCATCGAGATGAATTGGTTGGTGGTTGGCGGGATGATGGTGCGCATGGCCTGGGGCAAGGTGACTCGCCAGAAGATCACGGTTTCGCGCATGCCCAGGGCCAGGGATGCTTCGCGCTGGCCGTGGGGGACGCCGAGGATGCCGGCGCGGAAGATTTCGCTCAGGTACGCGCCGTAGTTCAGCGACAGGGCGATGATGCCGGCGGCGATGGCGCCCGGGACGATGCCGAGTTGTGGCAGGCCGAGGTAGATCAGCAGGATCTGGATCAGTAGCGGTGTGCCACGAAAGAACGAGGCATAGAAGCTCGCGATTCCGAAGGCCACGGCGCTTTTCGACAGCCGCGCCAGGGCGGTGATGAAGCCCAGCAGCGAGGAGGTCACGATCGAGCACAGGCACAAGAACAACGTCAGCGCCGCTCCCTGCAAAAAGCCGTTGGGTGCCAGGTGCAGACCGATCAGGTTCGGCAGTTTGTCGAGGATGATCGAGAACTTCAGGTCGAAGCTCAGGAAGAAGCTGGCGAATAACCCGAACATCGCTGCCCAGGTCAGGAACAGCCGCGTGCGGAAACCGAAGATCCGTTGCAACAGCGACTCAGCCACCGGTTGTGGCGGCTGAGGAGGTTTGGGGAAAGAAGTCATTTGCTGATGTCGGCGCCGATCCATTTCTGCGAAAGCTTGCTCAGAGTGCCGTCCTGTTTCAGCTGAGCGAAGACGTCACGCACTTTGGCGTCCCACTGGGCGTCGCCTTTTTCAATGGCCACCGAGTTCGGCTCCGAGTACAGCGGCTCGCCGGCGAGCTTGAAGCGCTTGTCATCGGTCAGGCGCGGTTGGGCGGTGACAAGGTTGGTGAGGATCGCGTCCAGTCGCACGCCAGCGCCCAGGCCGAGGTCCTGGAACGCCACGTTGTCAGTGTCATACGGGGCGATCTGCACGTCCTCGAACGGGTACTGCAATTTGGTGTCTTCGGCGCCTTCGATCACCAGGTTTTTGTTCAGGTAGCTTTCATAGCTGGAGGCGCTGGTGAGGCCGACTTTCTTGCCGCTCAGGTCCTTGGCGCTGTGGATGCTGTCGTCCTTGGCGTTGACCACGATCACCGCTGGCGAGGCGTAGTACTCGACCGGGAAGTCGAAGACCTCGGCGCGGGCCTTGCTCGGGGTCATGGAGCAGATGCAGATGTCGTAGCGCCCACTCCAGCGGCCGGCAGCGATCACGTCCCAGGACGGGGTTTCGAGGCGCAGTTTGACGCCCAGTTTGTCTGCCACGGCCTTGGCCACGTCGACGTCGAAGCCATCGAGCTGGTTCTGATCATTGAGGAACGAGAAGGGTGGATAGCTTTCCATCAACACGCCCACCAGTTCTTTTTTTTGCTCGACGCGATCCAGCGCGGCGCCGCCAAAGGCTTGGGTGGAGGCAGCCAGAATCGTCAGGCCCAGGGCGAGGAGTGGTTGGAATTTCACAGTCGATTCCTGATAAAAAAGAGGTTGTCATTAACCGGATGGTGCGTATTAAATAGTTATAAGAACGACTCCGATAGTGAGTTATTTTCATAAGCTTATGAGTGAAAAGCATATGGGCGCAGCAAGCACGGTGATTCTGGATGGCGGCATGGGTCGTGAGTTACAGCGCCGAGGCGCGCCGTTCCGGCAGCCTGAGTGGTCGGCGCTGGCCTTGAGCGAAGCGCCGCAAGCGGTAGAGGCGGTGCACTCGGCTTATATCGAAAGCGGTGCGAACGTGATCACCAGCAACAGTTACGCGGTGGTGCCATTTCACATTGGCGAAGAGCGTTTTGCAGCAGAAGGGCAGGCGCTCGCGGCGTTGGCCGGTGAGCTGGCTCGGCGCGCGGTAGAGGCTTCGGGCAAAGCGGTGCGTGTGGCCGGTTCATTGCCGCCGCTGTTTGGGTCCTATCGCCCGGACCTTTTTGATGCTGGTCGGGCGACTGAATTGTTGGCGCCGCTGGTGAAGGGTCTGGCACCTCATGTCGATCTGTGGCTGGCAGAAACCCAGAGTTCGATCGTTGAGGCGCGAGCGATCCACGCCGGTCTGCCAACGGACGGCAAGCCGTTCTGGCTGTCGTTTACCCTGAAGGATGAGGACACGGACGAAGTGCCGCGCTTGCGTTCGGGCGAGCCGGTGGCTGAAGCCGCCGCCGTGGCGGCTGAGTTGGGCGTCGAAACGTTGCTGTTCAACTGCAGCCAGCCGGAAGTAATCGGTGCTGCGATTGATGCCGCGCGGGAAACCTTCGAGCGTTTAGGGGTGAAGATTCACATCGGCGCTTATGCCAATGCCTTCCCGCCGCAACCGAAAGAGGCCACGGCCAATGACGGTCTGGACCCGTTGCGTGAAGACCTTGATCCGCCGGGTTACTTGCAGTGGGCGGCGGACTGGAAAGAACGCGGCGCCAGTCATTTGGGCGGTTGCTGCGGGATCGGGCCGGAGCATATTGCGGTGCTTGCCCAGAAACTCGCCTAAAAGCATCGCGGGGCAAGCCATGCTCCTACAGGTTTGGTGGCGTCGACAGATCGTGTGTCCGGCCCATATCCCGTAGGAGCAAAGCTTGCTCCGGGCGGCGTTCCGACGATAGCGTCCGTCCAGGCGCTACCGAATCAGGTGCGGCACTCCGCCAACGCTTTCACCTGCCCCGAATCCGTCTGGTTCTCATCGGATAGCCACCGCTCAAACCCCGCCCCGATCGCTGGCCATTCCGAGTCCAGAATCGAATACCACGCCGTATCCCGGTTCTGCCCCTTCACCACCATATGCTGACGAAACACGCCCTCAAAACTGAACCCCAGCCGCTCGGCCGCGTATTTGGAGCGGGCGTTGGCGTTGTTGCACTTCCATTCCAGGCGACGGTAGCCCAGGGCAAAGGACTCCTTGGCCAACAGGTAAACCGCCTCGGTGCTTTTCGGCGAGCGCTGCATCGGTGCGCCGAAGGTGACGTGGCCGATTTCGATGCGGCCCTGGGCCGGGACGATGGACATCAGGCTGAGGATGCCCTGGACCTCGCCGCTGGCGCGGTCGATCACGCTGAAGAAATACGGGTCGGTGTTGGCCGCGTGGTTATTCAGCCAGTCGTTGAAGACGCTGCGCTCCGGGAAGGGGCCGTAAGGCAGGTAGTCCCACAACTTAGGGTCGGCGCCGGGGCCTTGCAGGACTTTGTACAGCCCGTCGCCGTGGCGCGCCGGGTCGAGTTTTTCCAGACGGATGTAACGCCCTTCGATCAGTTGAGCGGTTGGTGCCGGGACGCCTTTCCAGTCGGCGAGTGAAATCGACATGCTGTTCTCCTAGATGGCTTTGCGAAACTGGATGAAACCGGGGCGTTCGGCGATGCGCTCGTAGAGCTGGATCGCGGTGGCGTTGGATTCGTGGGTCAGCCAGTGGACTTTGTTGCAGCCGTCGGCCTTGGCCGTGGCGTAGACGAACTCGATCAACTGCCGGCCGACGCCGGTGCCGCGGGTTTCCGGGGCCACCAGCAAGTCTTGCAGGTAGCAGGCGTTTTCGATGGCCCAGTTCGAACGATGGTAGATGAAATGCACCATGCCCACCGCTTTGCCGTCGGCCCAGGCGAGGGCTGCGTGGGTTGGCTCGTTCGGATCGAGCATGCGCTGCCAGGTGCTTTGGGTAACGGCTTGCGGCAGTTCGGTTTTGTAGAAGCGCAGGTAGGCCTGCCACAGCGGTAGCCATGCGGCGTGCTCGTCGGCGTGTACCTGGCGGATTTCGATCTGACACATGTTCATTCCTTGGGTATCAAGTGGGCGAGGGCCTGGTCGTGCACGTCAGGGCTGCTGCTGAGCCCTTCGCGCACACCTGCGATGTCTGCGTTGCTGCGGTTCTGGCTGAGCTTGCGCTTGCCTTCCAGACGGTCGATGGGAATGGCGAAACCGACGATGGCCTTGAGCATGCCGTCAATGTAATCGGCGGGGGCATCGGCCACTGACCAGGGTTGGGCGCGGCCAGCTTCATGACGGTCGGTGAGGGTGCTGACGATGTCGAGCAGCCGCCCGCCATCGCTGAAGGTTTCCGCCCGGCCATAGGCGTGTACGGCGACGTAGTTCCAGGTTGGCACGACTTTGCCGTGTTCGGCCTTGCTCGGGTAGAAGCCAGGGCTGACGTAGGCGTCGGCACCGGCAAAAATCAGCAGGGCTTCGGCGCCGTCGCGCAGGTCTTTCCACTGTGGATTGGCTTTGGCCAGATGCCCGTACAACGTGCCGTTCGAGCCTTGTTCGCAATGCAGCAGCACCGGCACATGACTGGCTTGCAGGCCGTTTTCGCCGTGGGTCACCAATATGGCGAGACGGGTGGCGAGGATCAGTTCATGCAGTTGGGGTAACTCGTCGATGGCAAAAGCACGCGGCGTGTACATAGAGAAATTTTCCTTGGCGAATGTCTACATCCTAGGCAGGCTATTGGTCTGTTGTAAGAGCCATTAATGACCAATTTCATGGGTCCATTGCGATGACCAGCGAACCACTGTCCCTGACCTTCAACCCGGCGGGTATCGAACTTGATCGTCGGCAAGGGCTGAGTCGTCAGCTTTACCAGGCATTGCGCACACGTGTGTTGGACGGACGACTGGCCAGCGGTACGCGTCTGCCGGCCAGTCGTGATCTGGCAGCCGCGCTGGCGATTTCCCGTAACAGTGTGGTGCGTGCCTACGATCAGCTGTACGCCGAAGGGTTTATCGAAGGGCGAGTGGGCGATGGCACTTACGTCGCGCAATTGCCCCGGGCGGACGTGCCGGCAAAAAAACTATCCACAAAAGTATCCACAGGCTTTTCAACAGGGTTACCCACAGCCTTATCCACAAATTGGCTCGATTTACCTGTTGATCCATCCAGCAAAGTTATCCACAACGATCCGTTGGCGCGGGTCAAAAACAACCATTTACCCAGCCCGCCAAGTGGCCCACCCCGGGCATTCAGGGTCGGTGTTCCGGCGTTCGATCTGTTTCCATTCGAGGTCTGGGCCAAGCTGAATGCGGCGTTCTGGCGCAAACCGGATTTGCAGCAACTGTGCTACGGCGACCCGGCCGGCGATGCACGTTTGCGCGCAATGATCGCCGCCTATTTGCGCAGTTCCCGTGGTATGCAGTGCATGGCTGAACAAATTGTGATCACCAGTGGCGCGCAGCAGGGAATCAGCCTTTGTGCACAGCTGCTGGTGGAGCCCGGAGACGGGGTGGCGATTGAAAATCCGGGATATCGGGCGGCCGGTCATGCATTCGCCGTTGCAGGTGCCCGGCTGCATGGGGTGGCGGTGGATAATGAGGGTATCGACTGCGGTGAACTGGCACAGCTGGGCGATTGCCGTCTGACTTACGTCACCCCGTCCCATCAGTACCCCACCGGGGTGGTGATGAGCCTGGCTCGCCGTCTGGAGTTGCTGGCCTGGGCCGAACGCACGCAGGGCTGGATAGTCGAGGATGACTACGACGGCGAGTACCGCTACAGCGGTGCGCCGCTGGCACCCTTGGCAGCACTCGATCGTCACGGGCGGGTGTTGTATGTCGGTACGTTCGGCAAAGTCGCGTTTCCGGCGTTGCGTCTTGGCTATCTGGTGCTGCCGCCAGGGCTGGTGCAGGCCTTTGCGCAGCGACGCGCGGTGGACGTGCGGCATTCCGAAGTCAGCACCCAGGCGGTGATGGCCGAGTTCATGGCAGCCGGGCATTTCCAGCGGCACATAAGGCGCATGCGGCGTGCGGCGCTGAGTCGACGCAATACCTTGCTCAATGGTTGGCCTGTGGATATTCCGGGAATCGGCAAGCTGCCCACCGTCGCCGCGGGGTTGCACATGACCGTGCCGGTCGACAGCGTGGCCCGTGAGCGCGAGCTGATCGAGTTGGCGAGCAGTGTCGATGTCGAGGTCAACGGCTTGAGCAGTTACTGGCTGCCGGAATCCGTGACTCCGATGGATCAACGTGCAGGACTGGTGCTGGGCTTTGCCGCCGTACCTGAAAAGGCTATCGAATCGGCATTGGAGCGATTGCGCAGGGTGTGGAAGGTGCTCTGAAGCGAGTGGCCTGTTCAGTCCGGTCGCAAGGGTGCAGTAAGTAAATTTCGCGGGCAAAAACAGACCTGCGCGAGCGCAGGTCCTGGTGACGGCGGGAGCGAAGCGGGTATCAGGTGCCGGACTTGATCTTGGTCCAGGCCCGGGTTCGCGCACGTTCGGCATCGCGGGGCAGGGGGTGCAGGGTGTAGAGCGTGCTCATCGCCGTGTCGGTCGGGTACAGGTTCGGGTTGTTGCGGATCGCCGGGTCGACCATTTCCGTGGCGTCCTTGTTCGGGTTCGGGTAGCCGACGAAGTCACTGACCGGCGCGATCACCTGGGGTTGCAGCAGGTAGTTGACGAAGGTGTAAGCGTCGTCGGGGTTTTTCGCACCCTTCGGAATCGCCAGCATGTCGAACCAGATCGGCGCGCCTTCCTTCGGCAAACGCATGTCGACGACCACCCCGTTCTTGGCTTCTTTGGCGCGGTTGGCGGCTTGCGAGAAGCTGCCGGAATATCCGACCGCAACGCAGATGTCACCGTTGGCGATATCGGCCATGTACTTGGACGAGTGGAAGTAGGTGATGTACGGGCGGATCTTCATCAGCAGCGCTTCAGCCTTGTCGTAGTCCGCAGGCTTCTTGCTGTTGGGGTCCAGACCGAGGTGTTGGAGGGCCAGCGGCAGGATCTCCGAGGGCGAGTCGAGCAGCGCGACGCCACACTGCTTGAGCTTGCTGATGTTCTCTTCCTTGAAGATCAGGTCCCAGCTGTCCACCGGCGCATTGTCGCCAAGCACGGCCTTGATCTTGTCCGGGTTGAAGCCGATCAGGATGGTGCCGTACATGTACGGCACGGCGAACTTGTTGCCCGGGTCGTTGGCCTCGATCAGCTTCATCAGCTTGGGATCGAGGTGGTTCCAGTTCGGCAACTTGCTGCGGTCCAGCGGCTGGAATACCCCGGCTTCGATCTGCTTGGCGAGGAACACGTTGGACGGCACCACCACGTCATAGCCGGAGTTGCCGGTCAGCAGCTTGGCCTCCAGCGCTTCGTTGGTGTCGAAGATGTCGTAGACCAGTTTGGTCTGGGTATTCTGTGCCTTGAAATCTTCCAGGGCCTTGGGCGTGATGTAGTCGAACCAGTTGTAGACGCGCAACGTTCGCTCTTCGGCGTGGGCGGCAACGCTGAGTACCGAGGCACACAGCGTCGGCACGATAAAACGCTTAAGACTTTTCATTCTTCTACTTCCTCAGCAAGCGCTTTCAAAACCTTCGAGAACGTTCACGGCGTTGATGCCGATTTCTTCGACGGCATAACCGCCTTCCATCACGAACAGCGTCGGTACGCCGAGGCCGGCGATGCGCTTGCCCATGGCCAGGTAATCCGGGCTGTCGAGTTTGAATTGCGAGATCGGATCGTCCTTGAAGGTATCGACGCCCAGGGACACGACGACGATGTCGGCACCGTAGCTTTCGATCTCCTTGCAGGCCTGTTCCAGCGCAGCGCTCCAGGTGTCCCAGCCTGAACCGGCGGGCAACGGGTAGTTGAAGTTGAAACCTTCACCGGCACCTTCGCCCAGTTCATCGTCATAACCGAGGAAGAACGGAAATTCGGCCTCCGGATGACCGTGAATCGATGTGAACAGCACGTCGCTGCGCTGGTAGAAAATCGACTGGGTGCCGTTGCCATGGTGGTAATCGACGTCGAGGATCGCGACCTTCTTGTGGCCCTGATCGAGGAAGGCCTGGGTGGCGATGGCGGCGTTGTTGAGGTAGCAATAACCACCCATCAAGTCGCCGGCGGCGTGGTGTCCCGGCGGACGGCACAAGGCGAAAGCAGAGCGGGCGCCGCGCTGGATTTCCGCCTGGGCAGTGAGCGCGACTTGCGCTGCGCTGTACGCTGCTTGCCAGGTGCCGGCGGTAATCGGGGCGCCGCCGTCGAAGCTGTAATAACCGAGCTGGCCGTGCAGGCTGGTCGGTTTGACCTGGCGTAACGTGCGGGCCGGCCAGGTGTAGGGCAGCAGGTCACCGTCAGTGTTGAATTCGGTCCAGCGTGCCCAGGCGCCCTTGAAGAAATCGAGGTAGTCACGGCTGTGGATGCGCGCGATGGGCTCCAGGCCGAAATCCTTGGGTGCTTCTACAGGCCCCAGGTTCTGGTTTTTCACCCGTTGCAGCACGTGGTCGGCACGGGAAGGCATTTCGAAACAGGGCTTGAGTTGTCCGTCGATAAGTTCGCAACGGCCGTGGTGCAGGTGGTGATCGTCCGAGTAGATCGTCAGCATTTTGTTGTTCTCCGCAGGCTGGTTCGGTTGAACACAGTCTTGCGGTGCAGACGGTTTAGGAGAACGGCAGGAAAGGCCAAAAGGGGATCAATGTGGCCAAAACATTTGACCGAAATTCGCCCCTTGATAAATCGGAGCTCTTGAGGCCGCCATCGCGAGCAAGCTCGCTCCCACAGGGTTATGCGTCTTGCGCAAATATCGCAGACACTAAGGACCAACTGTGGGAGCGAGCTTGCTCGCGATGGCGGCAGATCGGCCACAACAGTCCTCAGGGCCGGAACTGACTCGGCGCCACACCGCTCCAGCGCACAAACGCATGCCGAAAACTCGCGGTCTCGCTGAAGCCCAGGGCCTCGGCGATCTGATAGATCGGCAATTGATCCTCGCACAACATTTGCTTGGCCTGCTCGAAGCGCAGTTCGTCGAGCAGTTCCTGATAGCTGCAACCCATGTCCTTGAGATGCCGGCGCAAGGTCCGCGCCGAACAGTTCATTTGCTCGGCCAGCCCCTCCAGGCCCGGTGCCGCATTCAATTGCGCACCGAGCAATTGGCGGATCCGTCCCAGCCAGGCCTGACGCCCGGTGAATTCGATGTTCTGTTTGCGGCAGCGTTCGGCCATCGCCTGGTGGGTGATGATATCGGCCAGCGGCAGTGGTTGCTCAAGCCAGCGTTTGTCGAAGGCAAAGGCATTGTTGCGGGCGCCGAATTGCACCGGGCAATTGAAGTGTTCGGCGTAGGTCGCTTCGTAATCGGGGGCGGCGTGTTCAAAGCGGGCGCCGAGCAACGGCAGGGGATGGCCGAGCAGGTCGTCGCAGGTGACTTTCAGCGACACCAGGCAGAATTCGGCATTGAACACCGCCATGGCCGGGCTCTCGCGGTAATCGGCGGCGGCGAACCAGATGCGCTCGCCATCGTCTTCAAGGCTCAACTCGAAAAGTGTTCCCAGCAACGCCGGATAACGTATCGCCAGACGCAAAGCGTCACCGAAGGTGGCACAGGTGAGCAGGGCGTAACCAAGCATGCCGTAGCAGGAAACGTGCATCCGCCGGCCCAGTTCCAGGCCGATGTCACGTTTGAGGGCAACGGCGTTGGCACAGACCTGCATTTCCTGATTGGTGGTGATGCATGTGTCGGCACGGTTCAGATCCGCCGCACTGATGCCGCTTCCGGCCAGCAGCGCTTCGCTGGACAAGCCTTGTGCCTTGAAGGCATCGAGTACCAGGGAGACGGCATTGAGGGTGGTGAGGTGGGAGTGAAGCATAAGGACTTCCAGCCTTGGGATGGCTGGAGCGCAGCAAGTTGTATGCCGAACCCATCAGGCTGGTGGTGTCCCTGTGGGAGCGAGCTTGCTCGCGATAGCGATTGTTCATTCAACATTTGAGTCGACTGACCGGACGCCATCGCGAGCAAGTTTTGTGTGGTGTCAGCTCAGTTCGCCGCAGAGGTCGAACTCTACAAGTTGACGGACTTCTTGCGGATCAAGTCCCGCCCCCAACAACCCGTGCAACTTGCCGAACGCCGCTTCACGGGTCATACCACCACCGGACAGTACGCCCGCACCGCGCAAGCGACTGCCGGCTTCATAGACGTCCAGCACCACCCCGCCTTCATGACACTGCGTCACCGCGACCACGACCACGCCGTTGTCCCGCGCGCGCCCAAGGCTGGCGAGAAACCCGGGGTTGTCGCTTGGGCCGGTGCCGCTGCCGTAGCATTCCAGCACCAGGCCCTGAATGCCGCTGTCGAGCAAACCATCCAGCACCTCGGCGCTGATACCGGGGAACAGCGGCAGCACCGCGACGTTCGCCAATTGCTTGGGTTGGTTGTAATTCAGCTGTGTTGGTAAAGAGGGCACCTTCACGCCACCGCCCTGACGCTCCAGGCGCTTGAACGGATGCCGGCCGAAACTGCGTACCTTCGCGCAACGGGTCGGGTCAAGCAGTTCGCCATGGAAGTACAGATGCACGCCCGGCGCGAGGCCCTGGCCCAGTGCAACCAGCGCGCCGCCGAGGTTTTCCCAGGCATCGCTGTCGGTGACACCGGCCGGGAGCATCGAGCCGGTGAAGCACACGCGGGCATGCAGGCCCAACAATTGAAAACTCATGGCCGCCGCGCTGTAGGCCAGGGTGTCGGTGCCATGCAGGATCAGCACGCTGTCACAGCCCTGCACATCCACCGCATCGACCACCGCTTCGCGCAGTTGTTGCCAATACGCCGGGGTCATGTTGGCGCTGTCGATCAGCGGCGACATCTCGCGAAAGCGCCACTGCGGCACCACCAGCTCGGGCTGGCTGTGCAGATACTCACGCATCCGCGCTTCGAAACCGGATGCCGGGGCCAGGCCATGGGCGCTGGCCTGCATGCCGATGGTGCCGCCGGTGTAGAGCACCATGACGTGCTGGGCGGCAGGGTAGGTCGAGGAATTCATGAAGAATCTCCGAAAGGAAGAGTTCCTGTGGGAGCGAGCTTGCTCCGGGCGGCGTTCCGACGATAGTGGTATGTCAGACATCGCTGTGTTGACTGACTGTGCGCCATCGTCGGAACGCCGCCCGGAGCAAGCTCGCCCCCACAGTTTTTCGCACTTTAACTGACAGGCGCAGGGGATGCGCCTGTCGTTTACCGATCAGCGTTGCGCTGCAGGCACACCTTGCGACTCAACTGCAGTCTTGCCGACAGCGGCTGGCGGATTGGCCGGCCACGCCTGGCGGTCCAGATCCAGGTCCGGGAACTTGGCCGAGTCGAACACCGGCGTCTTGATGCCAGCGGCGCGCTGGTCATCGTAGTCACGCAGGATGCGCATGCCGACCTTGAACAGCAGGAACAGCGCGATCAGGTTGACGAACGCGAGCATGGTCATGGTGATGTCGGCGAAGGCAAATACGGTGCCGAGGTTTTCGATGGCGCCCCAGAAAATCAGCACCAGTACCAGCGCGCGATAACCGATCAGCGCCTTGCGGTTTTCGCCGATCAAAAAGCGCAGGTTGCTCTCGCCCAGGTAGTAGTTGTAGAGGATCGAGGTGAACACGAACAACGCCAGGGCCACGGAGATGAACATCCGGCCCCAATCACCGACTACAGCGGCCAGGGAGTTCTGGGTCAGGGCAATGCCGTCGCCTTCGAAGCCCGGGGTGTAAAAGCCGGAGAGCAGGATCAGCAGCGCGGTGCAGGTGCAGATCACGAAGGTATCGAGGAACACGCTGAACGCCTGCACCACACCTTGTGCCACCGGGTGCTCGACCGCCGCCACTGCCGCCACGTTCGGCGCACTGCCCAGGCCTGCTTCGTTGGCGAACACGCCGCGCTTCACGCCCATGACAATGGCGCTGCCAATCAGGCCGCCGAAGGCCTGGTCCAGGCCGAAAGCGCTCTTGACGATAGTCATCAACATGCCCGGTACGTGGTCGAACTGCAGCACGATCACGTAGAGGGTCACGCCGATGTACACCAGGGTTTTCACCGGGACCAACAGGTCGGCGACCTTGGCGATGCGCTTGATTCCGCCGACGAACACCAGGCCCAGCAGCACAGCCAGGCCGATGCCGGTGTAAGTGGTGTCCAGGCCGAACGCATTGTTCAACGAGTGCGTCACGGCGTGGGCTTGCAGGCCGTTGAAGGCGAACCCGAAAGTCACCAGCAGCAGGAACGCCATCAACATGCCCAACCAGCGTTTTTGCAGGCCGTGCTGGATGTAATAGGACGGGCCGCCACGGTAGGTGCCTTCGGAATCACAGCGCTTGTAGAGCTGGCCGAGGGAGCATTCGAAGAAGCTGCTGGACATGCCGACCAGCGCGGTCACCCACATCCAGAACACGGCACCAGGGCCGCCGAGGGTCACGGCTATGCCGACCCCGGCGATGTTGCCCGCACCAACGCGGCCGGCGAGGCTGAGCATCAGGGCCTGGAACGAGCTCAGTTGCCCGGCGCTGCTTTTCAGGCTGTCGCGGAACACCGCGAACATGTGGAAGAAGTGACGCAATTGAACGAAACGCGAGCGGATCGTGAAGTAGCTACCGAGCCCGACAATGAGCACGATCAGTACTTTCCCTGAGAGGAAGTCGTTAATGACTTCGAGCATGGATTATTCCTCGCTGTTTTTTGTGTAGGCAAATGCTGGCCGGGTAGACACATCGAGTTACACCCGTTGGGGCACAGCACAATGGATGGATCGAAGCTCGTCCCGGTTTCATATCGCGGGTTTGTTATTAGTTCGGGTTTCGCATGGGTTGAGGCCTCGCTACCGACGACCGCTCACACGAAGAGGGGCGGCACTATACCGATGCTTTCCTGTGGGAGCGAGCTTGCTTGCGATTGCGATAGATCCTTCAACATTTGTGTCGACTGACGGGACGCCATCGCGAGCAAGCTCGCTCCCACAGGTTTTGCTTTTGCTGCGGTTAAAAAAAAGGGCCTGGAGACTGATCTCTAGGCCCTCAAAAGGTGAGAGGTGTCTAGTCCCTCGACCTGGTGAGCGGTGCTACAAATAACGCGTCAGGTTATGCCTTCAGAGGCACCAGACGTGGAGCAATCATGTTTTCCGGGCGCAGGATGTCGGCGAGCATGGCTTCGTCGAGCAGACCTTCTTCACGCACCAGTTCCAGCACACCGCGGCCGCTTTCAAGGGCGAGGGCGGCGATGCGGGTGGCATTTTTGTAGCCGATGTACGGGTTCAGCGCGGTGACCAGGCCGATCGAGTGCTCGACCAGTTCACGGCAGCGTGCTTCGTTGGCGGTGATGCCGACGACGCAGTGCTCGCGCAGCATGTCCATGGCGCGTTGCAGCAGGCGGATCGAGTCGAAGATCTTGAAGGCGATCAGCGGCTCCATCACGTTCAGTTGCAACTGGCCGCCTTCGGCCGCAATGGTCAGCGCCAGGTCGTTACCGATGATCTGGAACGCCACCTGGTTGACCGCTTCCGGAATAACCGGGTTGACCTTGCCTGGCATGATCGAACTGCCTGGCTGACGCGCCGGCAGGTTGATCTCGTTGATGCCGGTACGTGGGCCGCTGGACAGCAGACGCAGGTCGTTGCAAATCTTCGACAGCTTGACCGCGGTGCGCTTGAGCATGCCGGAGAACAGCACGAAGGCGCCCATGTCGGAGGTGGCTTCGATCAGGTCGGCGGCTGGAACCAGCGGTTGACCGCTGATCACTGCCAGACGCTGAACAGCCAGAGCCTGATAACGCGGGTCGGCGTTGATGCCGGTGCCAATCGCGGTACCGCCCAGATTCACTTCGGTCAGCACTTCCGGTGCCAGGGTTTTAAAGCGTGCCAGGTCTTCGCCCAGAGTGGTGGCGAACGCACGGAATTCCTGACCCAGGGTCATCGGCACGGCGTCTTGCAGTTGGGTACGACCCATCTTCAGGACGTGGTTGAATTCTTCACCCTTGGCAGCGAACGCCTGAATCAGGCTGTCGAGGCTGGCGAGCAGGGCGTCGTGACCCAGCAACAGGCCCAGGCGGATCGCCGTTGGGTACGCGTCGTTGGTCGACTGCGCCATGTTCACGTCGTCGTTCGGGTGCAGGTACTGGTATTCGCCTTTCTGGTGACCCATGGCCTCCAGTGCGATGTTGGCGATGACTTCGTTGGCATTCATGTTGGTCGAAGTGCCAGCACCGCCTTGAATCATGTCCACCACGAACTCTTCGTGGAAGTCGCCGCGGATCAGACGTGCACAGGCTTCGCTGATGGCAGCGTGCTTGGCTTCGCTCAGGTGACCCAGCTCGCGGTTGGCGTCAGCGGCGGCCTGTTTGACCATGGCCAGACCGACAACCAGTTTCGGGTAGTGCGAAATCGGAACGCCCGAAAGGCGGAAGTTATTCACCGCTCGCAGGGTCTGGATACCGTAATACGCTTGAGCCGGTACTTCGAGGGCGCCAAGCAGGTCATTTTCTGTGCGGAACGATGCAGCGGAGGACATGATAGAAATCATCTCGATATGAACCCGGTCTGTGCCGGAACGCTGCGAATGCTAGGCCTGTGAAGAATTTTGGGCCAATGCTGTTAAACACTAGCCTATGCACATTCGGCATAATGCCCCCTGTGACGCCGCGTTGACGGCAAGCGTGTGACCTAAATTGGTGCGTCTCCGGGAGGATGTGATGAATCTGGAAAGCAAATGGCTGGAGGACTTTAGTGCCCTGGCCGCCACCCGCAGTTTCTCCCAGGCAGCCGAGCGGCGTTTCGTGACGCAACCGGCATTCAGTCGGCGAATCCGCAGCCTTGAGGCCGCGCTTGGTCTGACTCTGGTCAACCGTTCCCGAACGCCGGTGGAACTGACGGCAGCCGGGCAATTGTTTCTGGTTACCGCACGCACCGTGGTCGAGCAACTGGGCGAAGTGCTGCGCCATTTGCATCACCTGGAAGGCGGGCAGGGCGAAGTGATGCAGGTCGCGGCGGCGCATTCCCTGGCGCTCGGTTTCTTTCCGCGCTGGATCGCGCAGTTGCGCAACGAAGGCCTGAACATCGCCACGCGGCTGGTGGCGACCAACGTCGGCGATGCCGTGCATGCGTTGCGCGAAGGTGGCTGCGATCTGATGCTGGCGTTCTACGATCCGGACGCGGCCATGCAGATGGACCCGGAAATCTTCCCTTCGCTGCACCTTGGCCACACCGAGATGCTGCCGGTCTGCGCCGCCGATGCCAACGGCAAACCCCTGTTCGATCTGGAAGGCGAAGGCAGCGTACCGCTACTGGCGTACAGCGCCGGTGCGTTTCTCGGCAGGTCGGTGAACATGCTGTTGCGTCAACGGGCGCTGCGCTTCACCACGATCTACGAAACCGCCATGGCCGACAGTTTGAAGAGCATGGCGTTGGAAGGGCTGGGTATCGCGTGGGTACCGCAACTGAGCGTGCGCGCCGAACTGGCGCGCGGTGAGTTGGTGGTTTGCGGCGGCCCGCAATGGCATGTGCCTTTGGAGATCCGTTTGTACCGCTGCGCGTTGGTGCGCAAGGCGAACGTGCGATTGTTGTGGCGCAAGCTTGAGGGCGGTGCCGCGAGCGCTGCATCTTGAGGGCAAAATAATCAAAATCACCTGGGCGGCGATGATCCGTGCAAAACGCCTCATTCAGCGTCAATCGAACTGATCGAGGTAATTGCGGATATTGTCCTTGTTTTTGTCGCTGAAGCGGAAGCCTGTGCTGCCCGTGGTTGCGTACATGATCGAATTGGCGGTGCCGTAGTAAGTCGTGGTGCTCTTGTCGCTGTCCTGATGATTGGCACTGAGCATATGACCCACTTCATGAGCGGCAGTGGCGGAGTTGGTGATCGAAGCAACTGCCAAAGAACCTGACTCGAAAGCAACCCCCAAGACGTTTTTATTGATGTCGTCACGTGTTAATAACAGAAATTTCCGGATGGAATTTTCGAGCGAAGTATTCTTTGCGCTTATATGTTGTTCGAGTTCGGCAGCCATGGTGGTTAAAAGTTTCTCCAGATCGTCCGTTTTGTAATCGAGGTTACTCATGGATGGGGCGTCTGAAGGCTGTACAAAGTTCACGTATATTGCACGACCGGAAATTTTTGTGATTGTATGTTTCAGCCAGTTGAAATAATGGCTGAAGAGCAAGTCCTGATTGTAGTCCTTTAAATCTTCATGAATGAAAACGGTCAGTGTGATCGGAAGTTTTGACATGGGTATTCCTTTTTTCTGAAGGGTTTTTCAAAGCAGCGGTATTTACGAAAACTGGTTGAGATACTTACGAATATTTTCCCTGTTCTTGTCGCTGAAGCGGTAAACGTTTCCACGTACATGAGAAAACTCATCGGCGAGCATGATTGTGTCGTGCCACCAGCCGTCATAGACCACTTCACTGTCTTCGTGGGTCGCGCCAAGCATATGACCTATTTCGTGTGCGGGAACTCGGTAAGAGGTGATCGATGCAATTGCGCAATGACCTTTGAAATAGGCATATCCGCCTATGCCCCCCAAGAGTCCGCCCAACTTTTCGTGGATATTTTCTCGGGTCAACAAGAGGATTTTGGTTAAATTCACTTCATGACGATCGCTTGCCAAAACTCTTGCATACCAGTTTTTAATCAAGTCCCTCCAGCCAAGCAGTGCAGCTGCAACATCCTCATTTTTGTAGTCGTATACTGACATTTCAGGGATGTCGCTCTGGCGATGCATATCTATCTGGACGGTGCGTCCCGAAATATATTCAAGTTCGGTTTTAAGCCAGGCAAAATAATCTGAATATAAACTGTTTTTTTGATGATGTTGAAGGTCGTTGTGGAGGATGATGATGAGGCTGATAGGTTTTTTCATGTTTTTGAACTTCCTGTTCGGTTAGGGATTTCCTGAAATTTGATAGTTAACGGTGATTGGCACTTCCGGCAAGTTCAAGTTTATTTAAAATTATTTTAAGTGTGCCGAGGTGGTCGCTTCTGCTGCGACTTTTATTAAAGTAAGAAATTGAATGGTTCGCGTCATGCCTCGATTTAGCCGGCTGACTCGATAGTCAAGAAAGGGGCATTTCCAGACCGCATGACAGATGGTCGCAACAGGGGCTGTTTATCTGCCTCATTGAGGTATACTGCGCGGCCTTCGGCCGGTTACGACAGGCCATAATTCGTACAATCAAGCCACGCATTCTGCGTGGCTTGTTGTTTTTTGATGCGCCTGCGGGCGCCCAGAGAGAAGAGGCACGACGATGAGTGCACTGGTTGGCGTGATCATGGGCTCCAAGTCCGATTGGTCCACCCTTAGCCACACCGCCGATATGCTGGAAAAGCTCGGCATCCCCTACGAGGTGAAAGTGGTTTCTGCCCACCGCACCCCGGACCTGCTGTTCCAGTACGCTGAAGAAGCCGAAGCGCGTGGCATCGAGGTGATCATCGCCGGTGCCGGTGGCGCGGCCCACTTGCCAGGCATGTGTGCGGCCAAGACTCACTTGCCGGTGCTGGGCGTACCTGTGCAGTCCGCTATGCTTTCGGGCGTTGACTCGCTGCTCTCCATTGTGCAGATGCCGGCAGGCATTCCGGTTGCCACTCTGGCCATCGGCAAGGCGGGCGCGATCAACGCGGCGCTGTTGTCGGCGAGTATCCTGGGCGCCAAGCACCCGCAGTTCCACGCGGTGCTGAAAACCTTCCGTGCTGAGCAGACAGACAGCGTCCTGGACAATCCAGACCCACGCATCGCCTGAGGTTGTTGACGATGAAGATCGGTGTAATCGGTGGCGGCCAGTTGGGTCGCATGTTGGCACTGGCGGGCACTCCGCTGGGCATGAACTTCGCTTTTCTGGACCCGGCGCCGGATGCCTGCGCAGCCGCGTTGGGCGAACACCTGCGAGCCGATTACGGCGATCAGGATCACCTGCGTCAGCTGGCCGATGAAGTCGATCTGGTGACCTTCGAGTTCGAAAGCGTTCCGGCCGAGACCGTGGCTTTCCTCTCGCAATTCGTCCCGGTCTACCCGAGCGCCGAAGCCTTGCGCATCGCCCGCGATCGCTGGTTCGAGAAGAGTATGTTCAAGGATCTGGGGATTCCTACCCCGGCGTTCGCTGACATCCAGTCTCAGGCTGACCTGGACGCCGCCGTGGCCTCCATCGGTCTGCCGGCGGTGCTGAAGACCCGTACTTTGGGTTATGACGGCAAGGGCCAGAAAGTCCTGCGCACGCCAGAAGATGTGGTGGGCACCTTTGCCGAGCTGGGCAGCGTGGCTTGCCTGCTGGAAGGCTTCGTGCCGTTCACTGGTGAAGTCTCGCTGATCGCCGTGCGTGCCCGCGACGGTGAGACCCGCTTCTATCCGCTGGTGCACAACACCCACGAAAGCGGCATCCTCAAGCTGTCCGTGGCCAGCACCGATCACCCGTTGCAAGCCCTGGCCGAAGACTACTCCAGCCGTGTGCTCAAGCAACTGGATTACGTCGGCGTGATGGCGTTCGAGTTCTTCGAAGTCGACGGTGGCCTCAAGGCCAACGAAATCGCCCCGCGCGTGCACAACTCCGGGCACTGGACCACCGAAGGCGCCGAGTGCAGCCAGTTCGAAAACCACCTGCGGGCCGTCGCCGGTCTGCCATTGGGTTCGACGGCCAAGGTCGGCGAAAGCGCGATGCTCAACTTCATCGGCAAAGTGCCGGACACCGAGAAGGTCCTGGCCATCGCCGATTGCCATCTGCATCACTATGGCAAGGCCTTCAAGGTCGGCCGCAAGGTCGGTCACGCCAACCTGCGTTGTGCGGATCGCGAAAGGCTGACCGCACAGATCCTCAAGGTCGAAGCGCTGATCGCCGAATAGTTTCATGTGGCAGCGGTGGAACCATTCAGGGACCGCCGTTCTCTCATGGCAGGATGTCGAAGTCTGTCTAGGCTTTGACATAGCCATCTCAATCAGAGGGAAATGCCATGGGAATTATCGGAACCATCTTTATCGGCTTGATCGTCGGCCTGCTGGCGCGGTTCCTGAAACCGGGTGATGACAGCATGGGTTGGATCATGACCATCCTGCTCGGTATTGGCGGTTCGCTGGCGGCGACTTATGGTGGCCAGGCTTTGGGAATCTATCAGGCTGGTCAAGGTGCAGGCTTTATCGGGGCGCTGGTTGGTGCGGTCATCCTGCTGGTGATCTACGGCTTGGTCAAAAAGAGCTGAGCCAAGCGACAAAGTCCTCTCGGCGGCACACGCCGGGAGGGCTAGAATGCTTGGCGTTTCCTGTTCTTCCCTTTGCCGAGCACCTTCATGCGCCGTCTTTTGTTGACTCTTGTTTTACTGGGTTCGGGCCTTGCCCATGCCGGCGAACTGCCGGAAACCGACTGGCTTGAATTGATGCCCAAGTCGGACCAGAAGGCCCTCGAGGCCATGCCTGAAATCGACCACAACTCCCCTGAAGCCAATGGCACCTTCACCGACAAGGGTGGGATGAAGCAGGCCAAAGGCTTGCCGGCGGTGATGTACTCGACCAAGACCGTTGCGTCGATGAACGACAAGAACATCCGCATCGGTGGTTATCCGGTGCCGCTGGAGTCCGACGCCAAGGGCCGCAGTACGTTGTTCTTCCTGGTGCCGTACCCGGGCGCCTGCATTCATGTGCCACCACCGCCGCCCAACCAGCTGGTGCTGGTGCGCTATCCAAAGGGCTTGAAGCTGAACGATATCTACACGCCGCTGTGGGTCACCGGTACGCTGAAAGTCGAGAAGGTCAGCAATGACCTGGCCGATGCGGCGTATGCGCTGGATGCGCAGACGGTGCGAGTGGTGAAAGAGTCGGATTTGTAACGCGCCGTCAGATGGCATGGCACAAAAAACTGTGGGAGCGAGCTTGCTCGCGATGAGGCCATAACATTCAACATTTATGTTGCCTGTTACACCGCCATCGCGAGCAAGCTCGCTCCCACATTTGTTTTGTAGTGTTGCTTAGAGCGGCTTGCTACCGACGCTCACACCCAGTGTATGGCTCGCACCTGGTTTCAGGTTCACCACATCGCCCATCACGTTCGCCGTCTCGATGCACAGCATGCGCTGCCAGCCGTCGTCGGCCATGTCACTGAACGCGGCGGCGCGGTCGATCCACGGGTTCCAGATCACCGCGGTGCGCGAACCGGTGCTGGTCAGTTCGATGCGTCGCTCCCAGGCCGGATCGACGATGCTCAACTGCGGCGGGACGTCCAGGTAGATGCGATCGGTCTCACCGGTAAAACGCAGATCACCGGTCTGGGTGACGGTTTTCCAGTTATCCAGGGTTTCGATGTAGTTGAGGCTGTCCAGGCCTTCGACATAAACGTCGCGCACATCGCTGACGGCAAAGTAACTGTGCAGAGCCTGGCTGATGCTGACGGTTTCGGCACCCCGGTTGTGGCTGGTCAGATGGATGTGCAATTGCTCGTCGAGGCGAATGCTCAGCGTCAAATCCACCTGGTGCGGCCAGCCGGGAAAGCCGCCTTCGGGGTAGGGCAGGAGGAATTCGACCTTCAGGCTTTCGCCTTCGGTTTCTATGCCGCCCAGTTCCCAATCCATCGCTCGCACGAAGCCGTGAGCCGACGGCGCTTCATTGCTGGTGCGCATCGCCTGCACGCTTTGCGGGTTGCGTGCAAAGTTGCCGAACCACGGCCAGCACACCGGCACGCCGGCACGGATGCTTTTGCCGGTCTTGAACACGGCTTCGTCGTTGAGCCAGATCAGCGGCGGCTTGCCAGCCAATTGATAGCTGAGGATGTGCGCGCCTTGCTGGGCCACCAGTAATTCGGCCTGACCATGGCGGATGCGCCAGCAGTTCAGTTCATCCAGTTTTACAGCTTCAACATTGGGCGTGCTCATGGGACAGCTCTCGATCAGTAACGTGGACGACTTTCGACCGCAAAACGGCTGCCAGGTTTAGCGAGCCCGAGGCGGAACCGAACGGGTGCGACCGCTGCCGTCGATGGCAACGAACACAAACACCGCTTCGGTTACTTTACGCCACTCGCTGGACAGCGGATCGTCGCTCCAGACCTCGACCATCATCTTGATCGAGCTGCGGCCGATTTCCAGGGCCTGGGTATAAAAGGAAAGCTGCGCGCCCACCGCCACCGGAACCAGAAAGGCCATGCGGTCGATCGCGACAGTGGCAACGCGCCCGCCGGCGACCTTGCTGGCCATAGCGGTGCCCGCCAAATCCATCTGCGCCACCAGCCAGCCGCCGAAAATATCGCCGAAGCCGTTGGTTTCGCGAGGAAGCGCGGTGATTTGCAGGGCCAGGTCGCCTTGCGGGATCGGATCTTCTTGTTCGAGCTCTATCATTCCGGGGGTGCCTCTGACCCGTGACTCTTCGTTGGTATTGCTGGTGGTAGCCGTCTTCGGGAAAAACGATTCAGCACCGAACATACTACGTTCGTCACGTTTTCCATAAGGCGCCTAAAGGGAAACTCTGCGAAATCGCCTATGAACCTGACAGGCGTTTTCGCACAGCAACCCCTGAAAAGCCGGAGCAAGACTGCGAGTATATCGGTCGGTAGACTCCGCGACGACCATCCGGTTCTCATTTTGACCGTCAAAAACGCACCTCTATGTGCTTTTTCGATCAATTTGTTATCGTGCCGGACCTGCCCAAACCTCCGCCAGCGTTGTTGAGGTTGCAGATCCGACTATAAGAGAAGCCCTTGCCATGACCACAGCGCCCTCGAGCATCGCGCAGCCAGACCAACCCGCACGCCCGCTGACCCGCAACGACTACAAGACTCTATCGCTGTCTGCCCTGGGCGGCGCGCTGGAGTTCTACGACTTCATCATCTTCGTGTTTTTCGCCACGGTGGTGGGCAAGCTGTTCTTCCCGGCGGACATGCCCGAGTGGCTACGCCTGATGCAGACCTTCGGCATCTTCGCCGCCGGCTACCTGGCACGGCCGCTGGGCGGCATCGTGATGGCGCACTTCGGCGACCTGCTGGGGCGCAAGAAAATGTTCACCCTGAGCATTTTCATGATGGCCGTCCCGACCTTGATTATGGGTCTGCTGCCGACTTATGCGCAGATCGGCATGTGGGCACCGATCCTGTTGCTGTTGATGCGGGTGATCCAGGGCGCGGCCATTGGCGGTGAAGTGCCGGGGGCGTGGGTCTTCGTTTCCGAACACGTTCCGCAACGGCATGTCGGCTACGCCTGCGGCACCCTGACCAGCGGCCTGACGGCGGGTATCCTGCTCGGCTCGCTGGTCGCCACGGCGATCAACAGCATCTACACCCCGGCGGAAGTAGCGGATTACGCCTGGCGCATTCCGTTCCTGCTGGGTGGCGTGTTTGGTTTGTTCTCGGTGTACCTGCGTCGCTGGTTGCACGAAACCCCGGTGTTCGCCGAACTGCAACTGCGCAAGGCCCTGGCCGAAGAGGTGCCGCTGCGGGCGGTGCTGCGTGACCATCGTGGTGCGATCGCCATTTCGATGTTGCTGACCTGGCTGCTGTCTGCCGCCATCGTTGTGCTGATTCTGATGACGCCAACCGTGCTGCAGACGGTTTACCACTTCTCGCCGACCACGGCCCTGCAATCCAACAGCGTGGCGATTGTATTCCTGAGCATTGGCTGTGTTGTTTCTGGTGCATTGGCCGATCGTTTCGGCGCCGGGCGGGTCTTCGTGTTCGGATGTGCGGCGTTATTGGCCAGTTCCTGGACCTTCTACCACAGCCTGGCCGATCATCCCGACTGGCTGTTTTCGATGTATGCCTTGACCGGTCTGCTGGTCGGTACCATCGGTGCGGTGCCCTATGTGATGGTCAAGGCGTTCCCGCCCGTGGTGCGCTTCAGCGGGTTGTCGTTCTCGTACAACGTCGCCTACGCGATTTTCGGCGGACTGACGCCGATGATCGTCAGCCTGTTGCTCAAGGAGAGTGCGATGGGGCCTGCTTATTATGTGGCGGTGCTGTGTGGGGTCGGGATTGTGGTGGGGGCTTATCTCTGGAAGAAGGGCCGGTAAAAGCGGTGGTCGTCAGGGCTTTCGCCAATGGGTAAGCCTTGTGTCACATTCGTCCGAAGGTAAACGCGCACCACGTTCAAGCATGTCACTAAGAGCGCTGGCAGCCTGTGTGGGGGCGATCACTTGATGTTCTACCATCAAATCCAACAGCCAAAGGGCGCCATGCACTTGCAGCCCGTCGCGTTGGGCCTGACGCCTGAGTCTTCCATCGCCGGTCAGTAGTGGTCGGCCAGTTTGCTGTGCAAGCAGATAGCAAGACACGTCCGCCAATGAACTGTTGTTGTGCTCTATTTTGAGACCGAACAGTCTGGAAACCCCTGAATCATCGAAGGACTCAACCTGCAGCCCGCGGCCAAGTAACTCGTCATGGGGAAAATCTTCGAGTTCACTCAGCACGAAATCTGTACAGCAAAGAGTGAATGGCAGGCTGAACATCTGTTCCAGCAATCCGGCATTTCTGAAATCGATCCAGATATTCGTATCGCTGATATAAATCAGACTCATGCACTCTCCAGCGAGCCCAGAAAATTGGGATCAAGGGCGCTCACTGGTTTGCGTAAAAGTTCGGCTGCGCGGGATTTGGTAATCAACCCTTCCGCGAGTCCCCAGAACACCAATGACTCGAAACGTTGCGGTGACTTGCAAGGCAAGGGTTCGGGTTCAGTCTTGCGCCATCCATTTGCACCGAATTGGATGGTAAGGGATTTATATCCATTGTCGCTAAGGAGGTTCAGATCCTTGAGCCGCCGCAATGCAGCTTGCATCGAGATTCCGTATTGGCGTTTGGCAATCAACAGTTCACGAGGGTGGACTCGTGAGCGCGGATGGCTGCCGAAGTCGCTGGTTACCCCTTTAGCGGGGTAGAGGAAAGCACCTGCGAAACGATGGCAGCAGTTTTCCTTGTCGCGTTCAGGCATATCTTCGGGCAGTTGCATGACCCAGTGACCAAGTTCATGGGCTGCAGTGAAGCGTATGCGTTCGCCTGGGCGTTCGGCATTGAGCGCAATCAATACGTGGTGACCATCACTAGTGGCAGCACAGGCCCCGTCAAAATCATCCGGCCCCATTAGCATCGCGACCTTGATGCTGTGCTCTTCCAGTTGTTCGGTCAGGTTGGAAATAGGATCACTACCAATTCCCCAGTATTCCCTGAGCAATTCGGCGGCATGCTCGGCTTCTTCGAAAGATGATACGGGCATCATTTGCGCTGGGGTTTTTGGAGTTCGAATGTCTTCCGGGTCAAAGCACTCCTCTAGAGCAATGTAGCGCTCGAGATGTTCCCGGATCTGTTCTTCGACTTGAATCTGACGATATTTCGGCATTTTCGCCAACTTGCGAAACTCAAGCGGAGCGAGTGGAACGGCATCTGCACGAAAGAAATACTCAGGATTGACCTGCAGCACCTTGGCCATTTGCAGTAGGCGAGTCGAATTCGGGGTGCTTAACCCTTTTTCATATTTGTTAAGAGCTTGCTTGGTGATGTCGCCAAGCTGGAGCGCCAGAGCCTCCAGGGATATGCCCCGCAAAAGGCGGGCGCGGCGGATTCGGTCGTTGATCATGTGTTCCTCTCTTGGTTGACAAGGCTATCTTTTTGTTTGTTTTTGTCAACCTCTGCGCAGAACCTTGATACGTTTGTCTGCTCAATACTGGCCTTTCATCCAATTGTCATATTTCAGCCATAGAGTGTTCACACGGCCTGCTGATACTTGGCCCCGAATAACACACCCTATCTGCTAGGAGTAAGGCATGAAACTGAAGCGTTTGATGGCGGCAATGACTTTTGTCGCTGCTGGCGTTGCGACTGCCAACGCGGTTGCCGCTGTTGACCCTGCTATCCCGAGCTACACCAAGACCACTGGTGTGTCGGGCAACCTGTCCAGCGTCGGCTCCGATACCCTGGCCAACCTCATGACCCTCTGGGCTGAGAACTACAAAAAAGAATACCCGAACGTAAACATCCAGATTCAGGCCGCTGGCTCCGCCACTGCGCCACCTGCGCTGACTGAAGGCACCTCCAACCTGGGCCCGATGAGCCGCAAGATGAAGGACACCGAACTGGCTGCCTTCGAGCAGAAGTACGGCTATAAGCCAACCGCCATCCCGGTTGCCGTGGACGCCCTGGCTGTCTTCGTTCACAAGGACAACCCGATCCAGCACCTGACCATGGAACAGGTCGACGCGATCTTCTCGTCGACTCGTCTGTGCGGCGCTAAAGCCGACGTGAAAACCTGGGGCGACCTGGGCGTGACCGGCGACCTGGCCAACAAGCCGGTTCAACTGTTCGGTCGTAACTCGGTATCCGGCACCTATGGCTACTTCAAGGAAGAAGCCCTGTGCAAAGGCGACTACAAGCCAAACGTGAACGAACAACCAGGTTCGGCTTCGGTCGTGCAGTCGATCAGCTCCTCGCTGAACGGCATTGGTTACTCGGGCATCGGTTACAAAACCGCTAGCGTGAAGACTGTGGCCCTGGCCAAGAAAGGCAGCCAGGACTTCATCGAAGACACCGAAGAAAACGCCCTGAACGGCAAGTACCCGCTGTCCCGCTTCCTGTACGTGTACGTCAACAAGGCCCCGAACAAGCCTCTGGCCCCGCTGGAAGCCGAGTTCGTGAAACTGGTCCTGTCGAAACAGGGCCAGGAAGTTGTAGTGAAAGACGGTTACATCCCACTGCCGGCCAAGGTTGCTGCAAAAGCACTGGCTGACCTGGGTCTGGCGGAAGGCGGCGCTGAAGTCGCAAAAAAGTAACAAATTGAGTCTAGAGTGACCCCTCTGGACTCACATGGGGGTGGCAGGAGCCGCCCCCATACACCTCTAATTTTCTATCCACTGCTGGTTACCGCCAGCGGCGGATTTGTTGCGTCACTGCATTGTCATCTTTCTGTCATACAGGATCGCTAGGGTGTGCGCATGAATGATCTGGCCAATTCCAACATGACTACTAATCCCCCCAAGCGAATTGACTTCAATACGCCTGAGCTACAACGCAAGCGCCGCATTCGCGCGCTCAAGGATCGCCTGACCCGCTGGTACGTCCTCGTTGGCGGCCTCGCTGTACTGGGCGCGATCACCTTGATCTTCTTCTTCCTTGCCTACGTCGTCGCGCCCCTGTTCCAGGGTGCCAGCCTGACGTCCAGGGACGCCATCACGCCCGCCTGGATGCAAGATGCCGGCAAGCCGCTGATGATTTCCCTGGAAGAGCAGAACCAGGTGGCGATGCGGGTTTCCGACAAGGGCCAGGCATTGTTCTTCGATATCGACAGTGGCGCTGAATTGAAGCGCGTCGATTTACCGATCCCGGCTGGCACCACCGTGACTTCCATCGCCGAAGATCAGCCAGGTCACCCGCTGGTGGCTGTGGGTCTGTCCAACGGTCAGGCTCTGGTGTTCCGTCACACCTATAAAGTCAGCTACCCGGAAGGCAAGAAAACCATCACCCCGGCCGTCGAGTACCCGTACGGCGAAGCACCAATCGCGGTGAACGAAGCCGGCGGTGCACTGGAGCACGTCAGCCTCAACGCCAACGATTCGACCCTGATGCTGGTTGGCGCCACTGGTTCACAACTCAATGTTCTGTCGCTGACCAGCGAAGAGAACATGATGACCGGCGAAGTCACCAGCGAGCAGAAACGCATCGAACTGCCGCAGATGATCGAGCCGGTGAAGAGCATCTTCGTCGACCCGCGTCAGCAGTGGCTGTACGTGATCAACGGGCGTGCCCAGGCCGACGTGTTCAGCCTGCGCGACAAGAGCCTCAATGGTCGCTACAAACTGCTTGAAGACGGTGAAGCTCAAGTCACCGCCAGCACCCAGCTGGTGGGCGGTATCTCGCTGATCATTGGTGACTCCAAAGGTGGCCTGGCCCAGTGGTTCATGGCCCGCGATCCGGATGGCGAACAGCGCCTGAAGCAGATCCGCACCTTCCAGATGGGCACCACGCCGATCGTTGAAATCACTGCTGAAGAGCGCCGCAAGGGCTTCGTTGCCCTCGACGCTTCCGGCAAGCTTGGTGTGTTCCACAGCACCGCCCACCGCACCTTGCTGGTGGAGCCGGTCGCTGAAGGCCAGGGCGTTTTCGGTCTGTCGCCACGCGCCAACCGCGTGATCGTGGAAGCCGGCGGCAAGTTGCACCCGCTGCTGCTCGACAACCCGCACCCGGAAGTATCGTGGAGCGCACTGTGGAGCAAGGTCTGGTACGAGAACTACGACGAGCCTAAGTACGTCTGGCAATCGACTGCTGCCAACACTGACTTCGAACCCAAGCTGAGCCTGTCGCCGCTGACCTTCGGTACCCTGAAAGCCGCGTTCTACGCCATGCTGCTGGCCGCTCCACTGGCCGTTGCCGCTGCGATCTACACCGCGTACTTCATGGCCCCGGGCATGCGCCGCAAGGTCAAGCCGGTGATCGAACTGATGGAAGCGATGCCGACGGTGATCCTCGGTTTCTTCGCCGGTCTGTTCCTCGCACCGTATGTAGAAGGGCACTTGCCGGGCATCTTCAGCCTGCTGATGTTGCTGCCGATCGGCATCCTGGTCGCCGGTTTCACCTTCAGCCGCCTGCCTGAATCGATTCGCCTGAGAGTTCCGGATGGCTGGGAAAGTGCGCTGCTGATTCCGGTGATCCTGTTCGTGGGCTGGTTGTCGCTGTACATGAGTCCGTTCATGGAGAACTGGTTCTTCGGCGGCGACATGCGCATGTGGATCTCCCACGACCTGGGGATCACCTACGACCAGCGCAACGCCCTGGTAGTCGGTTTGGCCATGGGCTTCGCGGTCATCCCGAACATCTACTCCATCGCCGAAGACGCCGTGTTCAGCGTGCCTCGCGGCCTGACCCTGGGCTCCCTGGCCCTCGGTGCCACACCGTGGCAGACCATGACCCGCGTGGTGATCCTCACCGCCAGCCCGGGTATCTTCTCGGCGCTGATGATCGGCATGGGCCGTGCGGTCGGTGAAACCATGATCGTGTTGATGGCCACCGGTAACACCCCGGTCATGGAAATGAACCTGTTCGAAGGCCTGCGCACCCTGGCGGCCAACGTTGCGGTGGAAATGCCCGAATCGGAAGTCGGCGGCAGCCACTACCGCGTGCTGTTCCTCTCGGCGCTGGTGCTGCTGTTGTTCACCTTCGTCATGAACACCCTCGCGGAACTGATTCGTCAGCGTCTGCGCAAGAAATACTCGTCGCTTTAAGAAAGGTAGAAGTCTGTGAAACAGAACTCCCTGAAAGGATGGTTCAAGAGCGGCGCCCCCGGCGTCTGGGTCAGCGGTGGCGCGGTGTCCATCGCGGTCATCATGACCATAGGCCTGCTGGCAGTGATTGCCGTGCGTGGCCTGGGTCACTTCTGGCCGGCGGATCTGATCCATGCCAGCTACGACGTGCCGGGCCAGGGCCAGCACCTGGTCATTGGCGAAGTGGTGCAGAAAGAAGAAGTGCCACGTGCCCGTCTGAAGAGCGCTGGCTTGCCAGTGCCTGACGAAGGCCCTGAGTTCATGACCCGCGAGCTGATCAAGGTCGGCAACCGTGACCTGAACGGCAACGACTTCACATGGACCGTCGGCGAGTGGCTGACCAACCAGACGACACCGCCGGAGTTGATGGCCGTCGAGCGTCGTGAGTGGGGCAACTTCTACGGTTACCTGGTCAACGTCAAACAGGATGGCAAGGTCGTCGCTGAAGGCGAAGCGGCATGGCCTGAGTTGCAGGCCCGTGTCGACCGCGTGAACAAGCTGGCTGCACAGCTCAAGAACCTGGAGAAAACCGACATCGGCGCGATCAACGCCGGTCTCGAGCGCATCCGCTTGCACGGTCGCAAGCTTGAGCTGGACGGCAAACTCGACGCCACCGCACAAGCGGACATGGAATCGGAGCGCGCCGAGCTCAATGCGCGCTATCAGGATGTCGAAGCGCGCCTGAGCGACCTGCACGCGCAGTTCAACCGCGACAGCCTGACCGCCCGCGATGCGAACGGTAAGGAAATCGAAATCGGCATCGGCAAAGTGGTTCACGCCTATCAGCCGAACGCCATGAGCACCACCACCAAGATCGGTTTCTACTTCAGCAAGGTCTGGGAGTTCCTGAGCGACGACCCGCGTGAAGCGAACACTGAAGGCGGGATCTTTCCGGCCATCTTCGGTACCGTGATGATGACCCTGATCATGGCGATGATCGTGACCCCGTTCGGTGTGCTGGCGGCGGTGTACCTGCGTGAATACGCCAAGCAGAACGCGCTGACCCGGGTGATCCGCATCGCGGTAAACAACCTGGCAGGCGTTCCGGCCATCGTTTACGGCGTGTTCGGCCTGGGCTTCTTCGTCTACGTACTGGGTGGCTCGCTCGATCGTCTGTTCTTCCCGGAAGCCTTGCCGGCGCCGACCTTCGGTACACCGGGTCTGCTCTGGGCCTCGTTGACCCTGGCGCTGCTGGCGGTGCCGGTGGTGATCGTTGCCACCGAAGAAGGCCTGGCGCGGATTCCTCGCACCGTGCGTGAAGGCTCGTTGGCCCTCGGCGCGACCAAGGCTGAAACCTTGTGGAAGATCGTGCTGCCGATGGCCAGCCCGGCGATGATGACCGGCATGATCCTCGCCGTGGCTCGCGCCGCGGGTGAAGTGGCGCCGCTGATGCTGGTGGGTGTGGTGAAACTGGCGCCGTCGCTGCCGGTGGACGGTAACTACCCGTACCTGCACCTGGACCAGAAGATCATGCACCTGGGTTTCCACATCTATGACGTCGGCTTCCAGAGCCCGAACGTCGAAGCCGCGCGGCCGCTGGTGTACGCCACGGCGCTGCTGCTGGTGCTGGTGATCGCCACGCTGAACCTGTCAGCGGTGTACATCCGCAACCACCTGCGCGAGAAGTACAAGGCGCTGGATAGCTGATTGAGATCGGCACGCCCCCCTGTAGGAGCTGGCTTGCCAGCGAAGCCTCTGGCGTCAGTGAGTACGCCTTCGCTGGCAAGCCAGCTCCTACAGGGGGACCGGTGTCAGACAGAGATTTTGAGTAAGCCGCTGGCCCGAACACCAGGCCAGCGGTTAAACGAACCGAATTTGTTAGCACAGGGAGCCTCCCATGCAGCACGAAGCACATACCCACGGCATCAACATGTCGGCGCTGGGTCGCGACAAACAGAGCCTGAACCTCGAGCAGGAAACCGTGGCTATCGAAGTGCCGAGCCTGAGCCTGTTCTACGGCGAAAAACAAGCGCTGTACGACGTCAGCATGAACATCCCGAAACAGCGCGTGACCGCCTTCATCGGCCCGTCCGGCTGTGGCAAGTCGACGCTGCTGCGTACCTTCAACCGCATGAACGACCTGGTTGACGGCTGCCGCGTTGAAGGCGAGATCAACCTGTACGGCAACAACATCTACCGCAAGGGCGAAGACGTGGCCGAGCTGCGTCGTCGTGTCGGCATGGTGTTCCAGAAGCCCAACCCGTTCCCGAAGACCATCTACGAAAATGTGGTTTACGGCCTGCGCATCCAGGGCATCAACAAGAAGCGCGTCCTCGACGAAGCCGTCGAGTGGGCGTTGAAAGGCGCGGCGCTGTGGGACGAAGTCAAAGACCGTCTGCACGAGTCGGCACTGGGTCTGTCCGGTGGCCAGCAGCAACGTCTGGTGATCGCCCGCACCATCGCCGTGGAGCCGGAAGTGCTGTTGCTCGACGAACCGTGCTCGGCACTCGACCCGATCTCCACGCTGAAAGTCGAAGAGCTGATCTACGAACTGAAATCCAAGTTCACCATCGTCATCGTGACTCACAACATGCAACAGGCCGCGCGGGTGTCCGACTACACGGCGTTCATGTACATGGGCAAGCTGGTCGAGTTTGGCGACACCGATACCCTGTTCACCAATCCGGCGAAGAAGCAGACCGAAGACTACATCACCGGTCGCTATGGCTAGCAGTAGCCACAAGCCGCACGCTTCAAGCGGCAAGTCAGAGCGGTTCGGGTACGACACACATCAGCTTGCAGCTTGTAGCTTGCAGCTCACAGCTTTTGCGGAGCAGACAACATGATTTCTAAGGAAGGCCTTACACACCACATCTCCCAGCAGTTCAACGCCGAACTGGAGGAAGTGCGCAGCCACCTCCTGGCCATGGGCGGGCTGGTCGAGAAACAGGTCAACGACGCGGTGACCGCGCTGATCGAGGCCGACTCCGGCCTGGCCCAGCAGGTGCGCGAGATCGACGACCAGATCAATCAGATGGAACGCAATATCGACGAAGAATGCCTGCGCATTCTGGCCCGTCGTCAGCCGGCAGCGTCGGACCTGCGCTTGATCATCAGCATTTCCAAATCGGTGATCGACCTGGAGCGCATCGGTGACGAAGCGACCAAGATCGCCCGTCGTGCCATCCAGCTGTGCGAAGAAGGCGAAGCGCCGCGCGGTTACGTTGAAGTGCGCCACATCGGTGACCAGGTGCGCAACATGGTCCGCGATGCACTGGACGCCTTTGCCCGTTTCGACGCCGAGTTGGCGCTGTCGGTGGCGCAGTACGACAAGATCATCGACCGCGAATACAAGACCGCCCTGCGTGAGCTGGCGACCTACATGATGGAAGATCCGCGTTCTATCTCGCGGGTTCTGAGCATCATCTGGGTGCTGCGTTCGCTGGAGCGTATCGGCGACCACGCACGCAATATCTCGGAGCTGGTGATTTATCTGGTGCGCGGCACTGACGTGCGGCACCTGGGTCTCAAGCGCATGAAGGAAGAAGTTGAAGGAACCAGTGGCGAAACCGCTAATGTTCCGGGCAAAACTGACGATAAGTAAGGTTGCCCAAATAAAGCGCCCGGCCTTTTGGCCGGGCGTTTTTGTTTGCGGCTGACGAATTCGAAAAGCAGCACCCGCGAACGAAAAGTCCGGCGTGACTGAAGGTTTTTGGCAATGTGCCATCAGCAAGGCGGTATGCTGGCCGGGATTTTTTAAAGGGGTGGTGGATGAGTAAGGTCAGTGTGTTGGTCGTGGACGACGCGTCGTTCATTCGTGACTTGGTGAAAAAGTGCCTGCGCAATTATTTCCCGGGCATGCGGATCGAAGACGCGATCAACGGCAAAAAGGCCCAGGCCATGCTGGCCAAGGAAGCCTTCGACCTGGTCCTGTGCGACTGGGAAATGCCGGAAATGTCCGGCCTGGAATTGCTGACCTGGTGTCGTGAGCAAGACAACCTCAAAACCATGCCCTTCGTGATGGTGACCAGCCGTGGCGACAAGGAGAACGTCGTCCAGGCGATCCAGGCCGGGGTATCCGGTTACGTCAGCAAGCCGTTCACCAACGAGCAACTGCTCACCAAGGTCAAGCAGGCGCTGCACAAGGTCGGCAAACTCGACGCCTTGATCAACGTAGCCGCGACCAAAACAAGCTCGGCATTCGGTAACGACTCCCTCGCCGCCTTGACCGGTGGCAAGGCGGCCGTTGCCACGCCAACGGCCGCACCCGCACCTGCACCGTCCAAGGGCTTGCTCAACAATCCGCCGGTCAAGGCGCCGGCGGCCTCTTCGGCACCCGCCAGCGGCCGTGGCCAGGGTCAACTGCGTTTGCCGAACGGCATCCAGCAATGTGTCATCAAGGCCTTGAGCCTCAAGGAAGCCCTGCTGGTGGTCAAGCGCAGTGAGACCCTGCCGCAGATCCTCGACAGCGCCGTGCTGGACCTGGAGCAGGGCGACAATGCCGAAGTCGCCCGCCTCAACGGCTATCTGCACGCCGTCGTGGCCCACGAGCCGAAGCCTGACAGCGACTGGCTGCAACTGACCTTCCGTTTTGTCGATCAGGATGCGCAGAAGCTCGATTACATCTCGCGCCTGATTGCGCGGGGTACGGCGCAGAAGCACTTCATTCCTGGCGCTTGAGGCGCGTCGCCTGACAGTCCGCCATCGCGAGCAAGCTCGCTCCTACAGGTCCGGCATGAATCCTGTGGGAGCGCGAGCCTGCTCGCGAAGGGGGCGTCACTGCTACCGCGCATCTGCTGAACACCTTTTCTGAAACATCTGCCGACTACCCGGGTCCATTGCAGCTGCTAGGCTCAATCCCAGGCCTCACTCGACAGAATCCTTGCTCATGTTCACGCGCCTGCTGTTTTTATGTGGCCTGTTCATGGTCGCCACCTCGGCCATGGCCATGACTATCTACAAGTCCAAAGATGCTTATGGCGTGGTTTCCTACAGCGACCGCCCCAGCAAAGGCGCACACGTGTTCGTTTTTCGCGATGGCATGGTCGAGCACCTTGAACGTCAGGTGCGCCTTGTCGTCATGAAGAAAAATGGTGCGCACAGCGTTTACGTGCGCAATGACCTGTATGCGCCGGTAGAGGTCGAATTGAGTTTTACTGGGGTGAAGAACGCCAGCGGTGTGTCGGGCGGGACGATTCGGCGCGTGATACCGCTACGCAGCAGCGTTCGCCTGGCGCAGCTCACGGCGACTAAAGCTGGAAGGCCCCTTGTGTACGTCCCGAAGTTCAAATACTCCCTGGGCGACCCCACAGGACCCACGGTGGGCTATCGGTACCCATTGCCCTGGCGTGGCGGGCCATTCCGGATCAGTCAGGGTGCCAATGGCCCCTACAGCCACTTCGGCCCCAAGAGCCGTTATGCCATAGACATTGCGATGCCTGAGGGCACGCCGATCATTGCCGCGCGAGGCGGGGTGGTGGTGAAAACCGAAAATCGCCAGAGCGGGCGCGGCACCGATGCGTCCGGCAATTTCGTGCGGGTGCTGCACGATGACGGGACCATGGGCGTTTACCTGCACCTGAAGAAAGGCTCGGTCTGCGTTCGGGAAGGTCAGCGGGTAAAAGTGGGCAGCGCCTTGGCGCTGTCAGGCAACACCGGCAATAGCACCGGGCCGCATTTGCACTTCGTGGTGCAGCGCAATACCGGGCTGGGGCTGGTATCGATTCCGTACCAGTTCAACCAGCCGGTCGGCGCGCTGCCCAACTTTGCGTTGGGCAAGCAGTGATGGGGCGTCTGAACTGACGCTTTCGCTGGCAAGCCAGCTCCTACAGGAACTGCGCATATCTGTAGGAGCTGGCTTGCCAGCGAAGACGTCAACGCGGTTCAGGCAGTGATGCCTCAATCGAGCATCAACACCTTGGCCAGAACGATCTTCGGCCCTTTCATCTTCTTGATGATGATCCGCAGGCCTTCGACTTCCAGCACTTCTTCCTCTTCAGGAACGCGCTTGAGGCTCTCGTAGACCAGCCCGGCAAGGGTTTCGGCTTCGACGTGGTCGAGGTCGATGCCCAATAGTCGTTCAACCTTGAACAGCGGCGTATCGCCCCGCACCAGCAGCTTGCCCGGCTGATACGCAAGGATCCCGCGTTCGGCCTTGCGGTGTTCGTCCTGGATGTCGCCCACCAGCACTTCCAGCACGTCTTCCATGGTCAGGTAGCCGATGATGTTACCGTCGGCCTCTTCGACTACAGCGAAGTGCGAGCCACCCTTGCGGAACTGCTCCAGCAACTGCGACAACGGCATGTGCCGCGACACGCGCTCCAGCGGGCGGGTCAGTTCAGCCAGGTTGAACGACTCGGGAATGTGGTCCAGCGCCGCCAGTTCCAGCAGCAGATCCTTGATGTGCAGCAGGCCGACGAACTCCTGGCGTTCGCTGTCGTACACCGGATAACGGCTGAACTTGTGGCGACGGAACAACGCGAGGATTTCCTTGAGCGGCGCATTGAACTCCAGGGTCACCAGGTCTTCGCGGGAGTTGGCCCAGTCGACCACTTCCAGCTCGCCCATTTCCACCGCTGACGCCAGCACGCGCATGCCTTGGTCGCTCGGATCCTGGCCACGGCTGGAGTGCAGGATCAGTTTCAGTTCTTCGCGGCTGTAGTGATGCTCGTGATGCGGGCCAGGTTCACCTTGGCCGGCGATGCGCAGGATCTGGTTGGCGCTGGCGTTGAGCAGGTAGATGGCCGGGTACATGGTCCAGTAGAACAGGTACAGCGGCACGGCAGTCCACAGCGACAGCAATTCGGGTTTGCGGATCGCCCAGGATTTCGGGGCCAACTCGCCGACCACGATGTGCAGGTAGGAAATGATGAAGAAGGCGGTGAAGAACGAAACCGCCTTGACCACTTCAGCGGAATCTACGCCTACGGCACTCAGCACAGGCGCCAGAAGGTGCGCAAACGCAGGTTCACCAACCCAGCCCAGGCCCAGGGAGGCGAGGGTGATACCCAACTGGCAGGCCGACAGGTAAGCATCGAGCTGACTGTGCACAGTGCGCAGGATGTGCCCGCGCCAGCCGTTTTTGTCAGCGATGGCCTCGACCCGGGTCGAGCGCAGCTTGACCATGGCAAATTCCGCCGCAACGAAAAATCCGTTGAGCAAAACCAGGATCAGAGCAAAAAGAATCATGCCGAAGTCGGCGAAAATTGTAGCGAGGGTCAAGCCAGGGGAAGGGTCCATGATGGAGTTTTGCGGGTTCCGTATATTCGAGAGGGAAGTAAAAAACCGCACCTGAAAGGCAGGCGCAAGTCAGCCAATGTAGCGGCTGACCGGCCAGTTGCCTAGTGGTGCGTGCTGACCGGTATCAGTCAGCGGTGCTGATAACCCGTGATTTGGTGACCTGGGCCGGGGCAAAGTGGCAGGTGAAGGTGCTGCCGTGGCCCGGTACGCTGCTGATTTCCATCCGCGCCCGATGTCGTAACAAGACGTGTTTGACGATCGCCAGCCCCAGGCCGGTGCCCCCGGTGTTGGAGTTGCGGCTGGAGTCTACGCGATAGAAGCGTTCTGTCAGGCGCGGCAGGTGTTTGGTATCGATGCCGATCCCGGAATCCTGCACGCTCAGGTGCGCCCCCTGGTCATCGCCCCACCAGCGAATGCGGATATTGCCTTCGGCCGGGGTGTATTTCACCGCGTTGAACACCAGGTTGGAAAACGCGCTGCGCAACTCCGCCTCGCTGCCCTTGAGCAGAATCGTCGGGTCGGCTTCCAGGGTGATTGTCTGGTTTTTCTGGCCGGACAACTGCTGCGCATCGCTCTTGATCGATTGCAGCAAGCCGTCGATCGGCACCGGCTGGTTGTCCGACGGATAATCGGTGGCTTCCAGCTTGGCCAGCAGCAACAGGTCGTTGAGCAGGGTCTGCATGCGTCCGCCTTGTTGCTGCATCTGCTGCAAGGCACGGCTCCAGCGCGGGTTCACCTCGTCGACGTTATCGAGCAAGGTTTCCAGGTAGCCGCAGATCACCGTCAACGGTGTACGCAGTTCATGGGAAACGTTGGCGATGAAATCTTTGCGCATTTGCTCAAGCTGATGGATGCGCGTCACATCGCGCACCAGCATCAAGTGTTCGTTGTTACCGTAACGGGTGATGTACAGCTGGATGCGCACGCGGTCGTTGGTCGGCGAAGGAATTTCCAGCGGCTCGGCGTAGCTGTCTTGCTCGAAGTATTCCTTGAAGCGCGGATGGCGCACCAGGTTGGTCACTGGCTGGCCGCTGTCCTGCGGGGTCTTGAGGCCCAGCAGGGTTTCGGCGGCGCGGTTCCACCATTCCAGGTTGCCGTCGCTGTCGAGCATGATCACCGCATCTTTCAGCGCGGCGGTGGACTCCTGAACCCGATCGATCACCGCTTGCAGGCGCCCGCGTACCCGTTGGTCGCGGCGTTGCAGGTGGTAGATGCTGTCGAACACCTCGCCCCACAGGCCGTAGCCGTCGGGTGGCGCTTCATCGGGTTTGTGCAGGCGCAGCCACTCGTGCAGACGCAGCAATTGCTTGAGGGTCCAGGCCAGGTAGAGACCCAGGCCTGCGGCGAGGCTCCAGCCGTAATAGCCTGTGATCAGGCCGATCACCAGGCAGGCGGTGACCAGCAGCAGCATGTGGCGAATCAGGGTGCCATGCCAGTTTTGGTTCACGAAAAAAATACGTCCTTGAAAGTGGAACCGCTGCGATCATCAGGCCTTGGTCGAGAACCGGTAGCCAGTGCCGCGCACGGTTTGTACCAGATTTTCGTAAGCATCGCCGAGGGCTTTGCGCAGGCGTCGAATGTGCACGTCAACCGTACGCTCTTCGACGTAGACGTTGCCACCCCAGACCTGATCCAGCAGTTGGCCACGGGTGTAGGCGCGTTCCTGGTGGGTCATGAAGAATTGCAGCAGGCGGTATTCGGTCGGGCCCATCTCGGCGGGACGGCCGTCGATGGTCACGCGGTGGCTGATCGGGTCCAGCAGCAGGCCGCCGACTTCGATTGGCGCTTCGCCATCGGTCGGGCCGGCACGGCGCAGCACGGCCTTCAGGCGCGCGACCAGTTCACGGGGGGAAAACGGCTTGGTGATGTAGTCATCGGCGCCGACTTCCAGGCCCTGGATCTTGTTGTCCTCTTCGCCCTTGGCGGTGAGCATGATGATCGGGATGTCCCCGGTCAGTTCATCACGCTTGAGACGACGGGCCAGCTCGATGCCGGACGTGCCGGGCAGCATCCAGTCGAGCAGGATCAGGTCCGGTTTGCGGTCGACGATAATGGCGTGGGCCTGCTGGGAGTTTTCAGCCTCCAGGCAGTCATAGCCGGCCATTTCCAATGCAACGGCGATCATTTCGCGAATAGGCGCTTCGTCGTCGACGATCAGAATGCTCCTGCCAACCATGCCCTTATTCCTCTTGTCATTTAACTGTCTTGCGCCGCATTAGATAACGGAATTATTGCAGTCGTGTGACAGTATTTTAGTCGGTCGGCGATTGGCTGGATCCTGGGCTAAGCTTTTAAGTCCGAATCCTGACAACCACAAAAGGAAGGTTTCAAATGAATCGACACTCGCAATCCCTCAAGGCCCTGCTGCTGGCCGCTGCCCTGGCATTGCCTTCGATGGCCTTCGCCGCCGGACCGGGCATGATGAAAGACGGCATGATGACCGACCAAAAAGGGATGACCCTGTACACCTTCGACAAGGACATGGGCGGCAAGTCGATGTGCAACGGCGACTGCGCCAAATACTGGCCGCCAATGATGGCGCCGGCGGGTGCCAAGGCCGAAGGTAAATGGACAGTCATCAAGCGTGACGATGGCAAGATGCAATGGGCCTATGACGGCAAGCCGCTGTACTACTATGAAGACGACAAAAAACCCGGAGACATGACGGGTGACAAGAAAAAAGACGTCTGGCATGTCGTTCGCGAGCATATGTAACATCGCGAAAAGATCGCAGCCTGCGGTAGGCGCTGCCGCAGGCTGCGATCTTTGCAAAGGTCAACGCAGCGCGTAATCCAGCACAATTCCGACGAAAATCGCCAAACCTGCCCAGTGATTGTGCAAAAACGCCTTGAAACAGCGCATCCGGTCCTTGCCTCGGGTGTACCAGAACTCCCACGCAAAACAGCCCGCCGCCGCCAGCAAGCCAAGATGGAACCAGCCGCCAAGTTCGAACTTTGACCCGGCCAGCAACAAACAACCCAGCGCCAAGCCTTGCAGGGTCAGGATGATCACCCGGTCTGCATCGCCAAACAGAATCGCCGTGGACTTCACGCCGATCTTCAGGTCATCATCGCGGTCGGTCATCGCGTAATAGGTGTCGTAACCCACCGTCCACATCAGGTTGGCGATCCACAGCAACCACGCGACAGCCGGCAATTCACCGGTTTCGGCGGTAAAGGCCATCGGCATGCCCCAGGAAAACGCCGCGCCCAGTACCACTTGCGGGTAATAGGTGTAGCGCTTCATGAACGGGTAACTGAACGCCAGCGCCAGGCCGCCCAACGACAGCCAAACGGTCGCGGCATTGGTGCACAGTACCAGCAGGAAACTCACGCCCATCAGCAATGCGAAGAACACCAGCGCCTCTTTGGAGCTGATCTTGCCGCTCACCAGCGGCCGCTGTTCGGTACGCTTCACATGGCCATCGACCTTGCGGTCCGCCCAATCGTTGATCACGCAGCCGCCGGCGCGGGTCAGCACCACGCCGAGGACGAAAATCACGATATTGGCCAGGGACGGTGAACCCTTGCCGGCAATCCACAGCGCCCACAGCGTCGGCCACAGCAGCAGGTAAATGCCGATCGGCTTGTCCATGCGGGTCAGCTGAATGAAGTCCCAGGCTCGAGGGTTCAAGCGGTTCAAGGACTTGAGCAGGCTTTGGTACATCAACGGTTCTCCGATTGGGAGCAGGCGGCGTCCCACAGGGAAGGCAGGAAAATTTCCGCCACCAGAACACTCAAGGCACCCCGGTCGAAACGCGAACGGCGGCCCCACAGCTCAGGCGATCGCACCTCGGCAGGTAACCACGCCTGCGGATAATGGCAAACCTCGATGGCCCGGCGCTGGAAGGCCTGATCGCAAAACAGCAATTCGCCCAGCGAGCGGCTGCCCAGTTCGTCCATGTGCAAGCCGTCGCCTTGCAATGCACTGCGTGACGCCACGCTGCGCGCAAACACCCACGCCTGGCCGTGGCCGCGCAAATACACCTCACGCACCCAGCCCTCGCTGTCTTCGGCCAGGTCCAGCGCTGCGCATTCGTCGGCACGCAGGGGTTGCCAGCCCTCGAACATTGGCGAGACGCTGAAGGCATCATTCGACAGATGAATCAGACGTCTGGTCAGCGAGCCTTCGTCGAACAGCCAATCAAGGGTGGAGGCATCGGGGAGGGGCGCCAGTTCGCTGCGCGAGAGCCAGAGAGGAGCTGGAGAGGGGGATTCTGTGTGATGCACAATGAGTCATTATTGGCAGCAAATGAGGCGGCGAGCTTACCATGTCGGGCGCCTTTATCGATTGAAATGGCCTGCCGTTGCGCCGAACAGGCTTGCATCCGGCGGCCCCGATCAGTACAAAACGCGCTGAGTCGGACGGCAGTGCTACAACCATCGACCGTCCGGCCGGCAAAACGCCTGAACCCTGAGGAAGTACCTGAATGAAAAAGTGGCAATGTATCGTCTGCGGCCTGATCTACAACGAAGCCGACGGTTGGCCGGATGACGGCATTGCGCCGGGCACCCGTTGGGAAGACGTCCCGGCAGACTGGCTGTGCCCGGACTGCGGTGTGGGCAAAATGGATTTTGAAATGATCGAAATCGCTGCATGAATAATTGAGGAGTAAGGAATGAACGCACCTGTCGTCATCATTGGCACCGGCCTGGCTGGCTACAACGTGGCCCGCGAGTTTCGCAAACTCGATAGCGAAACCCCGCTGCTGCTGATTACCGCCGATGACGGGCGCTCCTACTCCAAGCCGATGCTCTCCACCGGCTTCGGCAAAAACAAGGATGCCGACGGCCTGAGCATGGCTGAACCCGGCGCCATGGCCGAGCAGCTCAAGGCCGAAATACGCACCCACACCCGCATCAGCGGCATCGACCCGGGCCACAAACGCCTGTGGATCGGTGAGGAAGCGGTGATCTACCGCGACCTGATCCTGGCCTGGGGCGCCGAAACCGTGCGCGTGCCCATCGAAGGCGACGCGGCGGATTGTGTCTTCCCGATCAACGACCTGGAAGACTACGCACGCTTCCGTGCGGCGGCAGCCGGCAAGCGCCGCGTGCTGCTGCTCGGTGCCGGCCTGATCGGCTGCGAGTTCGCCAACGACCTGACCCTGGGCGGCTACGAAGTGCAACTGGTCGCACCGTGTGAACAAGTCATGCCGACCCTGTTGCACCCGGCGGCCGCCGCTGCGGTGCAGGCAGGCCTCGAAAGCCTCGGCGCGCGCTTCCATCTCGGGCCGGTGCTCAACCGCCTGCAACGCGTGACTGACGGCCTGGAAGCGCATCTGTCCGACGGCCAGGTGATCCCGTGCGACGTGGTAGTCTCGGCCATAGGCCTGCGCCCACGGGTCGATCTCGCCGCAGCGGCCGGTCTGCAGGTCAGCCGCGGCATCATGGTCGACCGGCACCTGAAAACCTCCCACGCCAACATCTATGCCTTGGGCGATTGTGCCGAGGTCGACGGGCTGAATCTGCTGTACGTGATGCCGCTGATGAGTTGTGCGCGAGCGCTGGCGCAAACCCTCGCCGGTAATCCGACCGCCGTCACCTATGGCCCGATGCCGATCACCGTCAAAACCCCGGTCTGCCCGTTGGTGGTATCTCCGCCGCCACGGGGCGCAGAGGGCATCTGGACTGTCGAAGGGCAGGGCGCCGACATCAAGGTGTTATGCCGCGATGCCGCAGGCAAGCTGCTCGGTTATGCCCTCACCGGTGCCGCCGTGATGGAAAAACTGGCTCTGAACAAAGAGCTTCCGGCCCTGTTGGCATAAATACTGGACGTTCTGTCGGAATCACCCCTCTTTTGCCCTAACAATGGCCGCGCCGATACTGGCGCGGGGCCTCACTGCGTGCCATCCTCACTCCTGTCTGCCGCAGAGTAGAGCATCTGCGGCGCTTTGGGCGCTGCTCCGCAGAGAGCAGCACGGACATAACAACAACAAACCGTCAAAGGGGCTTCACTCACATGCGTAAACCAGACCTCGCCGCAGCCATTGCTGAAAAGGCAGACCTCACCAAAGAACAAGCCAACCGCGTTCTCAACGCCGTTCTTGAAGAAATCACCGGCGCCCTGCACCGCAAAGACAGTGTGACGCTGGTAGGCTTCGGTACCTTCCTGCAACGCCATCGCGGTGCCCGCACCGGCAAAAACCCGCAAACCGGTGAACCCGTCAAAATCAAGGCCAGCAACACCGTAGCGTTCAAGCCAGGCAAATCGTTGAAAGACAGCGTTAATCCGTAATCCGTTTTCACCTCCCGCGCAGCGGGGGAGTGGAATAAAAAATGGGCACGCCAACCAGGGTTGGGTGCCCATTTTTTGTGGGTGGCGAGTCAATCAAGCCCGCTTTGTTGCTTGGTGAGAATCGCCGCCATTTCCGGTTCTTCCAGATGATCCAGCGCCCGCTCTACCAGCAAGTGCGCCCCCTCAGCCACGCGACTGATCGCCAGGGTTACGGAGCGGCGCGAGCCGTCTACATCATCGGCCAGGTCAGCGGCGATGGCGCTGATGGACAGCAGATCTTCCGAGGCGTTGGCCAGGAGTGCTTCGGTGTTGATGTCCGGGCAGACACTGAAGAGTTGGCCGCTGCGTTTCGTTGGTGTTTGTTTTGGTGGGGCGAGACAGTGATCGAGGGCGCGTTCGGCGGCTTCGTGGAGTTTTTTGGAATTGAGGGATTCGTAGGGGGATGTGGCTTCGTTTTCGGATGCGTCGGGTATCGGAGTCATTGGTGTAAATCCTTGGTTAAGAAGTTTTGCTCCCGATTTCGGACTTGCACATCCGGTCGCCGTTTTTGGTGGTGACGATCAGAGGTTATCGATGAATTCAAAATTCGCCTAGTTCATGCAGACCCCGAAGTTTTGAAGGACGTTTCTGAAAGGTTTGCGGGGTTGAAGATCAAAAGATCGCAGCCTTCGGCAGCTCCTACTGAATGTGTTTCTTCAGGTACAGAAGTGGGGGCGTGGAGTGGCCGGAGTGATGTGTTGGTAATTGTGACTTAGTAGTCATCGTGCAGCTAATGGTAATGATCTTCTCCTAATGCAGCTGAATACTGGTGTTATTGCCTGAAGCCGTTAAACTGCCTCGGCCGTTCATTTTTCTCTTGAGACTGTGCGCATGAAATTTCGTTTTCTGCTGTGGATGCTGGGTTTGTTGATGGGTAAGGCCAGCCGGACCAATCCGGCGTTTCAGCAGCAGCTGGGTGACAAGGACCTGGTGTTTCAGCTGCAGACCCTGGACGGGAAAGTGGCGCGGAATTTCCGCGTGAAGGACCAACGCATCACCAGCCAATCGGGTGTGCATGCCGAGCCAGCGTTTGCGATTGCCTTTAAAGATGCCGCGTACGGTTTTGCCACGATGCAGGCGAAGAACAAGCAGTTGGCGTTCATGACGGGGATTCAGGACAAGTCGATTCAAATCAAGGGCAACCCGGCGCTGGTGATCTGGTTCCAGGGGCTGACCAAGTATTTGAAGCCGAAGAAGGCCAAGCCCAAGGCTTGAGGTTGTTTCCGGCTGACCGCGAGGATTCGTCTCCGGCTTTCAGCCTTACGACTTCTGCGGGTCTGATGTGTCGAGTGGTAGGGCTCTGTAAGTCTTGTAGATCTGCTGGACTTCCGGGTTGTCCAGGCTCTCGTAGGTGATGCCTTCTTTGTCCAGGCCGTCCAGGCCACGGATGCTGCTGATGGTCGCAGGCCACTCGTCTCGACTGGCGATATCGACTACGAACGGTTTCAGGTAGTGATCGAGATGCCTTTCGCGAGGCTCTCGAATTTCATCACTGAGCGCCCGCAGGTAGTCGTCCTTGGTGGTCTTTGACCAGTCGATGGCGAATCGGGCCCGATAGCAGAGCTCCATGAAGACCAACAGGATCGTGCGCCCGTTGCCATCGAGGAAGGGATGTGCGAACGCTAGCTGGCCCATCACTTCGCCAGGGCGATCTCTGAAACGCTTCTGGTTTGCTGCCAGCTCAAGCGCATAGTCGACAGACATCTTGATGGCGTTCGGATGCTCAAAGACGGTGGCTCGCGGATCGCCGTGCAAACCTTTGAAGACTGCCAGATGAGGGACCAGTTCGTTCCGGTCTTTCCCTGCCCAGGGATAGAAGCCGGAGAAGAGTATTTCATGAACTTTGAGCACTGACTTGTAATCGAGCGACTTCGTCTTGGCCAGGTAGGCCAGAGCCTCTTCGATGCTCAATTCGAATGAAAAATGCTCTGACTCTTTGACTTCAGTGGGGTCTTTCAACTGTAGCGAATTTTGAAGGTAACCAGCCGTTTCGAAATCGCCAAAAGGATCAAACGTCATGCGCTGCGTTTCTTCGAGCGCCTCTCCTGAAGGTAACGCCCTTGGAGCGCCAGGGCCTCCGACTTGCTCAGGGCACCTTTTTTCTTGAGGTTGACGAGCAGTTGTTCGACGCCATCCAGTTCGACGATATCACCAGCCAGGCATGTGATGGTCACGGCCATACGACTCATGCCGTCAGGTTCGGCAGTGATCTTGTGGTCCTTGGCAAGTTTGCGGACTTGACTTGCAACACTGACAGCCGCTGTTTGGGTCATCGGAAAGCCCTCTGTTGGCAGTCAAATCATAGCAGGGCACCTGTTTTTTGTCGTCGCTGGCACACAGGCCAGGATCGATGGAAAGAACGCGATACCCAAGTATTTGAAGCCGAAGAAGGCCAGGCCCAGGGCTTGAGGGCTGTCAGTTAGACCGAGTGATATTCATCGCGGGCAAGCCCGCTCCCACAGGGATCACCTGAATCCTGTGGGAGCGAGCCTGCTCGCGATGCTGTTCAGCCTTGAGTGAACTGCGAAGCCAGTTCGCGCAGCAGCACTTCGGCCTCAAGGACTTTGCTAACCACGTCGTTGGCTTTTTCGCGGCTCAGGCCAAGGCGTTCGAGCAGGGCGTCGGGGATGCCTTCGTCGGGGCCGGAGCCGATGCCACGGCTGCGCAGCAGGCGCACCGACAGGCACACCAGATTCGGGTACTCAGCGAAGTCGCCGTCGTAGTGTGGATCGTGCTGGAAGCGCAGGGCGGTGGCCAGTTCTTCAGGCATGTCCCAGAAACGCATCAGCCATGTGCCGATCTGTTCCCGGCTGATGCCCAGCAGGTGTTGTTCCACGAAGCTGTGGCACAGGTGCGGGTTGACCTCCAGGTGTCGGCAGATCAGTGAGAAGTGCGGCGGGAACACGTGGGCCAGCAGCAGGTAGCCGAAGTTGTGCAGCAGGCCGGCCAGGTAAGTCAGGCCGGCTTCCGGACGCTGGGCGCGCGGCATGGCGCGGGTCAGGCCTTCGATGACGGCGGCGGTGTAGATCGATTGCTGCCAGTACGGCGTGGAGTGTTGCGGGTGGTCCTTGGGCAGGCTCAGGGTTTTGCCCAGGGCCAGGCCCAGCGCCAGGTTGATCACCAGGTCGAAGCCCAGCACGCGCACGATGGCGTCTTCCACCGAGCGGATCTTGCCGGGCGAGGCGTAATACGGCGATGCCGCCCAGCTCACGACTTGAGCGGCCAGCGCCGGGTCGGTTTCGACCACGCCGGTGATGTCGTCGATGGTGGCATTGGGGTCGACGCGCAGCTTGATGATCTTTTGCGCGGTCTCGGCCAGCGGCGGAATCTCGATGGTCGCTTCCAGGCGCTGCTGGATACGCCGAGCAGTGAACGCCTGGACGGCCTGGGTGATTTCCTCGCGGTCGTCATCGGGGCGGTCGAGGTTGGGACGAATGCTGGTCAGGTTTTCGCCGAAGTTGGCGGCACTGGCCTTGGTCAGCATGGTCTTGAAGTCTTCGCTGGAGATTTCCAGCAGCACGCCCGGCTCACCGGAATTGACCAGCAGCTTCGGTTCACGCAGCAGGCTTTCTTCGTACAGGCACGGCGAACTGGTGAGCGCCGGCAGGCCGGGCAACAGGCTCAGGTTGTGCTTGCCGAGCATTTTTTCCAGGCGTTCGACGGGTACGGCGGTGAGGCGGCGACCGGTGAGTTCGGTCAGGCGATTGAGGTCGAGCAACTGGCTCTGCGGGAACAACACCATCAACGCGCCGACGCTGTCATCCAGCAGAACGGCCTGCACTTTGCGCGCGGCATTGAGGCCGTGATGGTCCAGCACTTCTTCGTAGGCAATGGCCAGCTTGCCCAGCATCAGCCGAATAACCGACGGAGCGTGCGGGGTGGCGGATGCTTGGGCAACTTCGGTCATGGACTGTATCCGTTTCAAAACAATTGCAGGAGTATAACCAGCTTGCTCAAACCCAGGGCCCGGAAACTGCGACGGTGCTTACACTTGGCCGTATTGCTGCCCGTGGCGCAGCCAGCGGTCGAGTAGCGGGCTGACGTGGGTCGGCCAGCGCTCGAGCAATGCCTGGGCGGCATCCCGTACGGCGGGCAACAAATCGGCATCGCGCATCAGGTCGGCGACCTTGAATTGCAGCAAACCTGTCTGCCGGGTGCCGAGCATTTCGCCGGGGCCGCGCAGTTCCAGATCCTTTTCGGCGATGACGAAACCATCGTTGGTTTCGCGCATGATGCCCAGGCGCTGACGGCCGATCTGTGACAGCGGCGGATGGTAGAGCAGCACGCAATGGCTGACGGCGCTGCCCCGGCCGACGCGACCGCGCAACTGGTGCAATTGCGCCAGGCCCAGGCGCTCGGGGTTCTCGATGATCATCAGGCTGGCGTTGGGTACGTCCACGCCCACTTCGATCACCGTGGTCGCGACCAGCAGTTGCAGGTTGCCGGCCTTGAACTCGGCCATCACCGCGGCTTTTTCCGCAGGCTTCATGCGACCGTGGATCAGCCCGACTTTCAACTCGCCGAGGGCGGCGGTGAGATCTTCATAAGTGGTTTCGGCGGCTTGGCAGGTCAGCTCTTCCGACTCTTCGATCAGCGTGCACACCCAGTAGGCTTGGCGCCCTTCGGCGCAAGCGCTGCGTACCCGCTCGATGACTTCGACCCGGCGGGTGTCGGTGATCAGTACGGTGTTGACCGGAGTTCGGCCCGGCGGCAGTTCGTCGAGGATCGAGGTGTCGAGATCGGCGTAGGCGCTCATGGCCAGCGTGCGCGGAATCGGCGTGGCGGTCATGATCAACTGGTGCGGGCACATGCGCCCGCCGACGCCCTTCTGCCGCAAAGCCAGACGCTGCTGCACGCCGAAGCGGTGTTGCTCGTCGATGATCACCAGCGCCAGGTTCTTGAACTGCACTTCGTCCTGGAACAGCGCGTGGGTACCAACCACCATCGGTGTGCCGCTGGCGATTTGCTCCAGGGCGGCGACGCGGTTCTTGCCCTTGAGCTTGCCGGCCAGCCAGGCGACTTCGATGCCCAGCGGTTCGAGCCAGCGCTTGAAGGTGATGAAGTGCTGCTCGGCGAGAATCTCGGTGGGCGCCATCAGCGCGACCTGATAACCGGCCTCCAACGCTTGCAGTGCAGCGAGGGCGGCGACCACGGTTTTGCCTGCACCGACGTCGCCCTGGATCAGCCGCAGCATGGGTTCGTGCTGACTGAGGTCGTAAGCGATTTCGTTGCCGACCCGTTGCTGGGCGCCGGTCGGGTTGAAGCCGAGATTGGCCAGGTATTTGGCCGGCAGTTGCGTGGCTTTGGGCATCGCCGGCGCACGCAGGGAGCGCATGCTCTCACGCAGGCGTTGTTGCGAGAGTTGATGGGTCAGCAATTCTTCAAAGGCCAGGCGGTGCTGTGCCCAGTGGTGACCGAGGGCCAGTTCATCGACGTCGGCATCGGCGGGCGGGTTGTGCAGGTAGCGGATCGCATCGGCCAGCGGTGCCAATTGGTAGTCGCGAGCCAGTTCGTTCGGCAGCCAGTCGGGCAGGCTGCTGGGGCCGAGCAGGGTGAGGGTCTGCATGCACAACTGGCGCAAGCGCTGTTGGGTCAGGCCTTCGGTGAGCGGGTAGACCGGGGTCAGGGTTTCATCCACCGGCGGCGGTTCGTCGCCGGTGATGGCGCGGTATTCCGGGTGGTAGATCTCCAGCCCCGAAGCACCCGGCCGTGCCTCGCCGTAGCAGCGAATCCGCGTGCCGCGTTTGAGGCCTTCTTTCTGCGCATTGCTGAAATGGTAGAAACGCAGGCTTAAACCCCCGGTGCCGTCCTGTAGTCGAACCACCAGGCTGCGCCGACGGCCCATGACCACGTCGGCGCCGCTGACGGTGCCTTCGATGACCGCGTCCTGTCCGGGTCGCAATGCGCCAATCGGAACCACACGGGTGCGGTCCTGATAACGCAGCGGCAAGTGAAACAATACGTCCTGGATATTTTCCAGGCCGACCTTGGCCAGTTTCTCGGCCATGGCTTCACCGACACCCTTGAGTGCCGTCACCGACACTTGCGACAACTCGCTCATGACCGTTGCTTAGCCCGCAGCGACTTGTGCCGCTGGCTTGGCCACCGAGCACAGGCGAATGGAGTCGGCGAGGATTTCAATCGCCTTCGGACGCGGGAAGCTGGCGCGCCATGCAATGGCCACGGTGCGGAACGGTACGGGTGCCGAGAGTGGGCGCACCTCGATCACGCCGGGGGCGTAGTGATGGCTGTCGACTGCCGATAACGGCAGGATCGAAATGCCCAGGCCGGACGCGACCATGTGGCGAATGGTTTCCAGGGAGCTGGATTCCACCGTGGTGTGCTTGGCGCCGTCGTTGCCTTTGGTCAGTGTCGGGCAGGCTTCGAGTACCTGATCGCGGAAGCAGTGACCTTCGCCGAGCAGCAGCAGGCTCTTGTCGTTGAGCAGGTTGGCGTCGATGGACTCTTTTTGCGTCCACGGGTGCTGGGCCGGCATCAGTACGTAGAAGGGCTCGTCGTAGAGTTGCAGGGTCAGCACGTCGGCTTCATTGAACGGCAGGGCGATGATGATCGCGTCGAGCTCGCCGTTGCGCAGTTTGTCGCGCAGCACGTGGGTGAAGTTTTCTTCGATGTACAACGGCATCTGCGGGGCGACCCGGTGCAGTTGTGGAATCAGGTGCGGAAACAGGTAAGGCCCGACGGTGTAGATCGCGCCGACTTTGAGCGGGGCGGTCAGTTGATTCTTGCCGGCCTGGGCCAGTTCGCGGATGCCCTGGGCCTGCTCCAGCACTTTTTGCGCCTGGGCGACGATGCCTTCGCCGACCGGGGTCAGGCGCACGGCGCTTTTGCTGCGCTCGAAAATCAGCACACCGAGTTCGTCTTCAAGCTTTTTCACGCCCACCGAAAGGGTTGGCTGGCTGACGTGGCAACGCTCGGCCGCATGGCCGAAGTGCTGCTCTTGGGCGAGGGTAACGATGTAGCGTAATTCTGTGAGGGTCATAGCAAGCGTCCATGAAGTTGCGGGCCAAGCATACCGGCTGCAATCGATAGACGCACGTTATCAGACTGTACGTGTCGAGTGACACCGGGCAATGCCGGTTTGCCGCTGGCAGATAAGCGAAAGGCACCTTTCGGTGCCTTTTTGGCTCGGAACGCGACCTTGCAGCCGGCAGAAAACTCTGTGGGAGCGAGCTTGCTCGCGATGAGGGCCCAACATTCGATATTTTCGTTGAATGTCAGACCGCTATCGTGAGCAAGCTCGCTCCCACATGGGGCGGCGGTGCTTTTTAGCGCCGACGCTTTTCCAGCGAATAAACAAAGGGTGCAACGATTTCGATGGAGCCGTTAGTCAGCATGTCAGCCGGTGGCTTGGGCAGCGGTTGGGCGCGGCGGATCATTTCCAGGGTGGCCCGGTCCAGATCGGCAGTGCCCGAGGCGCCTATCAGCTCAAACGACAACACATTGCCTTCGGCATCCACGACGAAGCGCAGACGGTTCATGCCTTCCTTGCCCCGCGCCTGGGCACTTGCAGGGTACTTTTTGTACTTCTGCAGGTGTGCCAACAGCGTGCCCTGCCAGCTGGCCTTGGCCGCCATTTGAGCAGGCGACGGACCCGGCGCAGGCTGGGCGGATTTCTCCGTTGGCGTCTGAGTCTGTTGCGTTTCGGCCGGTTTCTCTTCGGCCGGCTTTTCCTTCGGCGGTTCGGGCTTCTTCTCTACTGGCTTGGGCGGCTGTGGCTTCGGCTTGGGTTTGACCGGCTTGGGCACGGCAATTTCAGCTTTCGGCGCTTCAGCGAGCTTGGGTATCGGCAGTTCTTCAACCGGAGCCGGTGGCTGCGGCGGTGTGACGACCTTCGGCGGAGCAGGCGGTGGCGGGGCAGGAACCGGTGCCAGCTCGACCATCATTGCCTGAGGGGGCAATTCGATAGGCGGACGAGCGGACCAGTTCAGCGCCAGCGCGATGGCCAGCGCGTGAACGCCCAGCACCACGGCCAGGCTACCGCTGTAACGCGTCAGCTTATGGCGCGTCGTGATCATTTTTTGGCTGCCGACTCGAGACCGACAAGACCCACCTTCAGGTAACCGGCAGAACGCAGGTTGTCCATCACGCTCATCAGGTCGCCGTAATCCACGCCTTTGTCGGCCTGGAAGAAGATCGTCGTGTCTTTCTTGCCCTGGGTTTTGGCGTCGAGCGTGGCGCCGAGTGCTTCGGCCTTCACTTCGTCTTCGCCGAGGAACAGGCGCTGGTCAGCCTTGACGCTGAGGAACACCGGTTTCTCTGGCCGCGGCGCCGGTTTGGCAGTCGAGGCGGGCAGGTCGACCTTGATGTCCACGGTGGCCAGAGGGGCCGCCACCATAAAGATGATCAACAGCACCAGCATCACGTCGATGAACGGCGTAACGTTGATTTCGTGGTTTTCGGACAGATCGTCGTCTGCCCCTTCCTTCAAATGCAGGCCCATGGCCGATTACCCCACTTTCACCATGTGCGGTTGCGAGCTGCGCTCAGGCTGGTGGTCGAGGTCACGGCTGACCAGCAGCAGGACCTGCGCCGAAGCGTCGGACACCTGGGCCTTGTAGCCGGCAATGGAGCGGGCAAAGACGTTGTAGATCACGACGGCAGGGATCGCTGCAACCAGGCCCAGCGCGGTCGCCAGCAGGGCTTCGGCGATGCCTGGCGCGACGACGGCGAGGTTGGTGGTCTGGGTCTTGGCAATGCCGATGAAGCTGTTCATGATGCCCCACACGGTGCCGAACAGGCCGACGAACGGCGCAGTCGAGCCGATGGTCGCCAGTACGCCGGTACCGCTGCTCATGTTGCGACCGCAGGCCGCAACCAGGCGCTCAAGACGGAAGCTGACGCGTTCCTTGATGCCTTCTTTCTCGCGGCTGTTGACCGACAGGCGCATCTCTTCGAGGGCGTCATGCACCAGCAGGTAGGCCAGAGTGCCTTCCTTCGCCGCAGTGACGCTGGCTTCCTTGAGGGAGGCGGATTTTTTCAGTTGGGCGATTTCACCGCGCAGTCGACGCTTGGCGCCCATCAACTCAAGGCCCTTGGCGATCCAGATGGTCCAGGTGATGATCGAGGCAATGGCCAGGCCGATCATCACGATTTTCACGATGATGTCGGCATTCTTGTACATGCCCCACGGCGACAGGTCATGGGCCATGCCCAGGGTGTTGTCGGCTTCGAGGACTTCAGGAGTGTTTTCACTCAAGGTTTCTGCCGGTGCTGCCTGGGCAGGATCGGTCGCGGCCGGTGCAGGTGCTGTAGCGGCGGTTGGAGCAGCGGATACCTGGGCATCGGCGAAAGCGGCGACTGGCGCGAGCATCAGGCTGAGGAACAGGGCGGCCACCGCGCTCCAGGCGCGAGGTCGTTTGGTTGGCGAAGCGGAGAATTGATTGCGTGTCATGCTGGCCGGACCTGAGTGAAAAAACGGGTTATGTTCTTCCAGGCCTCGATGGCCGAGAACAAAATTGGGGGAGGCATTATTGCAATTAATTCTTGTTAACAAAAGTAATAGCGTCTCTTTTTTTCCTGCATTGCTAGCCGCTTGTCTATTGCCGGCGCTAGTCTGTGGCTTTGTGATGGGAGTTTTCTGATGTCTGCGCCTACTGTTTTGATTGCCGGCTGTGGTGATGTCGGCAGCCGCCTGGCCACGCAATTACTGGCGGCGGGGTGGGAGGTCCATGGCCTGCGACGCGACGTTTCGCGCCTGCCCGACGGTGTCATCGGCGTTGCCGGTGACCTGTTCAACAAAGACTGCCCGGCCACTTGGCCAATCGGCGCCGTGGATTACCTGGTGTATTGCGCGGCGGCCACCGATCACGACGAAGCCGGTTACCGTGCTGCCTATGTCCAGGGCCTGGAGCATGTGCTGGAGTGGCTGAGCGACTACGGGCAGGTGCCCAATCGCCTGTTGTTCGTTTCCAGCAGCAGTGTTTACGGCCAGCAGGATGGCGAATGGGTCGACGAGACTTCACCGGTCGTGGCGGCGGGCTATTCGGGGCGTGTGATGCTCGAAGCCGAGCAACTAGCCCTTAAAAGCGGTATCCCGGCCAGTATCGTGCGCTTGACCGGCATCTACGGTCCCGGCCGTGAGTGGCTGTTGACTCAGGTCCGCCGTGGGTATCGCGTGGCGGTCGATCCGCCGTTGTATGCCAACCGGATTCATGCGGACGATGCCGCGGGGTTGATTGCGTGCCTGCTTGAGGCGGATCGGCGTGGCGTAGCGCTGGATGATGTCTACATTGGCGTCGATGATGCGCCGGCGGCGCTGGCGGATGTGGTGGGCTGGTTGCGTGAGTTTCTGGGTGTGACCGAATGGGACGACGACGCCAGCGTGCGTCGCACTGGCAGTAAGCGCTGCAGTAATGCGCGGGCCAAGGCATTGGGCTGGACGCCGAAGTATCCGAGTTTTCGCGAGGGGTATGCGGCGATTATTGAGGGGCGCTGCTGATTCCAGGCACTCTGAAACAACTGTGGGAGTGAGCTTGCTCCGGGCGGCGTTCCGACGATGAGGTCGTAACATTCAACATCATCGTTGACTGTTATGCCGCCATCGCGAGCAAGCTCGCTCCCACAGTGTTTTGTGGTTTTCTCAACGGACGCTTATTGCTTTTCCAGCAACCACTTGCGCTCACCCGGGGTGAACGAGGGCATTTCATCCGCCTGCGCCGTGTTCACGGTCTGGAATATCTCCAGCTCTTTGCCCTTGCGCGCAAAGATCCAGGCGTTGCCCTGGCCATTTTGTTGCAGCCACATGTTGTCGTTGCCGCCGCTCATGGAGGCGCAATCGCCGGCCAGGCACAACGCATAACGGTCGCTGCCTGGCAGGCCGGTCACCTGGCCGTCGGCCTGGAATTGAACCGTGTTGCCTTCGCCTGGACCGCTGACGATTGTCCAGCCGCCACCCATGTAGGCTGAATACAGTGCACGCTCGAAACTGGCGCCGATCGGAGCGCCATCCGGTACCTGGATCTGTACGCGGTCGAAGACTTGCTCAGGTTCGTTGTCGCTGGCGGACTGGCTCAGCTGCTTGCCGTCACGCTTCAGCTCACTGGCCGAGCTGCCATAAAAGTCGACTTTCCAGGCGCCGGACTCTTCACCCAGCACCTTGCCATCGACATTTTCAAAACCGTTGGTGTAGCGGGCCTGACCGGCCTTGGTGTTGATGTCCCATTCCAGATTCGGGCCATAGGCCTGAAGCGCTTCACGCAGGGGGACACCTTTGGCTGCAGCATCGATCGCCACCTGGTTGATCCAGGTGCCGCTGACATCACGATCGGCAGGGTTGCTGGCACATCCGCCCAGGAACAGGGCGAGCAGCGAGAGAGCGAGCGCGTTGCGCATGGTGGAATCCTTTCAAGCTTTCTTTACAGCAGAGCAGTCGGCGCAGCCTTGGGCTGCGCCGCACGCATTACTCGATGACCAGGATGGCATCCATTTCAACCTGCGAACCCTTTGGCAGGGCTGCTACACCGATGGCGGCGCGGGCAGGGTAAGGCTGGTCGAAGTACTTGCCCATGATCTCGTTGACCTTGGCGAAGTGGCTCAGATCGGTAAGGAAGATGTTCAGCTTGACGATGTCCTTGAACGAACCGCCAGCGGCTTCAGCCACGGCCTTGAGGTTCTCGAACACCTGGACGGTCTGGGCTTCGAAGCCTTCAACCAGTTCCATGGTTTTTGGGTCCAGAGGAATCTGACCCGACATGTAAACGGTGTTGCCAGCCTTGATCGCCTGGGAGTAAGTGCCGATGGCGGCCGGGGCCTTGTCGCTGGTGATAACAGTCTTGGTCATGTATGACTCCTTGTAATGAGTTGGCGAGCTATGCACGCATGCGAGTGATGCGAATCACCCCGGACAAGGCGCGCAGTTTCTTGATCACGCGGGCCAGGTGCACGCGGTCGTGCACGCTGACCACCAACTGGACCACGCTGATACGACCGTCGCGTTCGTCCATGCTGATTTTCTCGATATTGCCGTCGGCCGCGTTGACGCTGCTGGCCAGCAGGGCGATCAGGCCGCGCTGGTGCTCCAGCTCGACGCGCAGCTCGACGTTGAATTCGCCGGTGACATCCTTGGCCCACGAGAGCTGGATGCATTTTTCCGGGTTGTGGCGGATTTCGCTGATGTTGCGGCAATTATCCAGGTGCACGACCATGCCTTTGCCGGCGGACAAGTGGCCGACAATCGGGTCGCCCGGGATCGGCGTGCAGCACTTGGCGTAGCTGAGCACCAGGCCTTCGGTGCCGCGAATCGCCAGTGGGCCTTCCGGGCTTGGCAAATGTTCACCTTCGCCCAGCAGCCGGCGGGCCACCACATAGGCCATGCGATTGCCCAGGCCGATGTCTTCGAGCAAATCTTCGATCAGTTCGAGACGGTACTCGACAAGCATGGCCTTGACGCGTTCGGCCGGGATTTTCTCCAGCGCGCTGTCGAAACCGTTGAGGACCTTGTTCAGCAGGCGTTCGCCGAGGCTGATGGATTCGGAGCGGCGTTGCAGTTTCAGCGCGTGGCGGATGTGCGTGCGCGCCTTGCCGGTGACCACGAAGTTGAGCCAGGCCGGGTTCGGGCGGGCGCCGGGAGCGCTGACGATCTCGACCGTGGAGCCGCTTTGCAGCGGTTCGGACAGCGGCGCGAGACGACGATTGATTCGGCAGGCAATACAGCTGTTGCCCACGTCGGTGTGCACTGCGTAAGCGAAGTCGACCGCGGTGGAGCCCTTGGGCAGCTCCATGATCCGGCCTTTTGGCGTGAACACGTAGACCTCGTCGGGGAACAGGTCGATCTTCACGCTTTCGATGAATTCCAGCGAGTTGCCGGCACGTTGCTGCATTTCCAGCACGCCTTTGACCCACTGGCGGGCGCGGGCATGGGTGCTTTTCGGCTGCTCGTCGCCACTGGACTTGTACAGCCAATGGGCGGCGATGCCGTTGTTGGCCATCTCTTCCATTTCGCGGGTGCGGATCTGGATCTCGATCGGTACGCCGTGCATGCCGAACAGCGTGGTGTGCAGCGACTGATAGCCGTTGGCCTTGGGGATCGCGATGTAATCCTTGAAGCGTCCCGGCAGTGGCTTGTACAAATTATGTACAGCGCCCAGCACGCGGTAGCAGGTATCGACCTTGTCGACGATGATCCGGAACGCGTAGACGTCCATGATCTCGTTGAAGGCTCGACGCTTGCCGCGCATTTTCTTGTAGATGCCGTAGAGGTGTTTCTGCCGGCCGCTGACCTCGCCCTGGATGCCATCAATGGCCAGGCAGTGGCTCAAGGACTCTTCGATCTTGTTGACGATTTCCTTGCGGTTGCCCCGGGCGCGTTTGACCGCCTGGTAGATCCGCGCGGAGCGCATAGGATGCATGGCCTTGAAACCGAGGTCTTCGAACTCTATGCGGATGGCGTGCATGCCCAGCCGGTTGGCGATGGGCGCATAAATTTCCAGGGTTTCCTTGGCGATGCGTCGGCGTTTTTCGCCGGACAACACTTCCAGGGTGCGCATGTTGTGCAGGCGGTCGGCCAGCTTGACCAGGATCACGCGAATGTCGCGGGCCATGGCCATGGCCATTTTCTGGAAGTTTTCCGCTTGGGCTTCCGCTTTGGTCTCGAAATTCATCTGAGTCAGTTTGCTGACCCCGTCGACCAGTTCGGCCACGGTTTCGCCGAACTGCGCTTGCAGCGCTTCCTTGGCAATACCGGTGTCTTCGATCACGTCATGCAGCATTGCAGCCATCAGGCTCTGATGGTCCATGTGCATGTCGGCAAGAATATTCGCCACCGCGAGTGGGTGCGTGACGTACGCCTCGCCGCTACGGCGGCGTTGGCCGTCGTGGGCTTGTTCGGCGTAGAAATACGCTCGGCGGACCAGGTTGACCTGGTCGTTGCCGAGGTAGGTCGATAAGCGATCGGCGAGGGCGTCTATGCTCGGCATGATATCTCCTGCCGCAAGCTGTGATCCCGCGCCGTGCTACGTCGACCAGGCATAGGCTTAGACGGCCTCGTTGGACTCGTCCTCGAATGCAGCAAAAAGCGGTTCATCTTCAACAATTTCGGCTTCGGCGATAGCTGCGTAGTCGATCAGGCCTTCAGCGATTTCGCGCAGGGCGACGACGGTAGGCTTGTCATTTTCCCATGCTACTTTCGGCTCTTTGCCGCCGGTGGCCAGTTGACGGGCACGCTTGGTAGAGAGCATGACCAGCTCAAAGCGGTTATCCACGTGTTCTAGGCAGTCTTCAACGGTTACGCGGGCCATGGTCTTCCTCGTAGCAAATGCAATATGCGCGCTGCCCGGATGGGCGAGCGGACTCAACAGTTTAAAAAATCACCAGCGATTAGGGAAGCGCTGATTTTTTGACCAAGCCCTTCAACGCGCTGCAAGTGCCAATGTAAAGCCCTTGCAGCGGTTTTGGGAAGAGCTGATTAACCAAGCAATTCAGCCAGCAATTTGCCGTGACGCTGCTGCTGGCGCTTTTGAATCAGCTGATTGGCGCGGAAAATCGCCTTCAGATCGTGCAGTGCGTGGGCGAAATCGTCGTTGATGATCAGGTAATCGTAGTCGACGTAGTGACTCATTTCGCTGACGGCTTCACGCATCCGGCCGTCAATGATCTCGTCACTGTCCTGGCCGCGATTGGTCAGGCGCTGGTGCAGGGCCTGCAATGACGGCGGCAGAATGAAGATCGAACGGGCCTGAGGCATCAGCTTGCGCACTTGCTCGGCACCTTGCCAGTCGATTTCCAGAATCAGGTCGTGGCCTTCGTCCAGAGTCTGCTGCAGGTGGCTTTGCGACGTTCCGTAGAGATTGCCGAACACTTCGGCGCGCTCGAGGAAATCCCCGTGCTCGATCATCTTCACGAACTCGCTGCGGTCGACGAAGTGATAGTTCACGCCGTTCACTTCACCGGGACGCATGGCGCGGGTGGTGTGGGAAACGGAGACGCGGATCTCCGGATCGGCGTCGGTCAGGGCCTTGACCAGACTGCTCTTGCCCGCGCCCGAAGGGGCGGAAATGATGTACAGGGTGCCGGTGCTGTGTGTCATGTCGGGGTAGCCTTACTCAATATTCTGCACTTGTTCGCGCATCTGCTCGATCAACACCTTGAGGTTGACCGCAGCCTGGGTGCTGCGCGGGTCGAAGGCTTTGGAGCCCAGTGTGTTGGCTTCGCGGTTGAGTTCCTGCATCAGGAAGTCCAGGCGCCGACCGGCAGCGCCGCCGGATTTGAGCACCCGGCGAACTTCGATGATGTGGGTGCTCAGGCGATCCAGTTCTTCGGCGACGTCGCTTTTTTGCGCGAGCATGACCATTTCCTGCTCCAGGCGCTGCGGGTCCATCTCGGCCTTCATGTCGGCGAAGCGGTCGAGGACTTTCTGGCGCTGGGTGGCGAGCATTTGCGGGACCAGTTCGCGCAAAGTCACCACGTCGTCTTCGATGGAGGTCAGGCGCTCGTTGATCAGCCGTGCCAACTCCGCGCCTTCGCGCTCGCGGCCGGCCTTCAGCTCCTTGAGGCCCTGATTGAACAGTGCCAGCGCTTCGGCGTTCAAGGCTTGCGGGTCGATGGCGTCGCCTACCAGTACGCCGGGCCAGGCCAGGACTTCCAGCGGGTTCAGCGCAGCCGGGTTCTTGATCAGGCTGGCGATGGTCTCGGCGGCGGCGACCAGCTGCGCGGCACGCTCCTGATCGATTTGCAGCGCTTTGCCGGTGTTTTCTTCGGTGAAACGCAGGGTGCATTCGAGCTTGCCCCGCGATATACCCTGGCGCAGGGCTTCACGAACAGCGCCCTCGAGGTCGCGAAAGGACTCCGGCAGGCGCAGGTGGGGTTCCAGGTAGCGGCTGTTGACCGACCGCAGCTCCCAGCTCAGGGTGCCCTGGACGCCGGCGTTTTCGACGCGGGCGAAGGCGGTCATGCTGTGCACCATGGCGGTACCTCGCAAGGCAGATCGGCACCGAACCGAGGTTGCGGGAATCCGATATCAATGAATTAAAGCCGACTGGCAGCAAAGGCGCAGGATTGTAGCGCAGTGACGCGGATGCGCCCAAACACACGGTGTGACAAAGAGCGGCAGGCCTTCGCCGACGTGCGGTGCAGAGCCCTCGGTCGTCGGCGGAATTTTTTAGATGTGCCCAGTGGCGGCCGGCGGCTCTATAATGCTCCGCAGTTTTCCGTCCCCAGTACAGGTACTCCCTATGATACGTCCAAGTGGTCGCGCTGCCGATCAGCTCCGCTCGATCCGCATCACCCGCAACTACACCAAGCACGCCGAGGGTTCTGTGCTGGTCGAGTTCGGTGATACCAAGGTCATCTGCACCGTCAGCGTTGAACCGGGCGTACCGCGTTTCCTGAAAGGCCAGGGCCAGGGTTGGTTGACAGCCGAGTACGGCATGCTGCCGCGCGCTACCGGCGAGCGTAACCAGCGTGAAGCCAGCCGTGGCAAGCAAGGCGGTCGCACCCTGGAAATCCAGCGTCTGATCGGTCGCTCCCTGCGCGCTGCGCTGGACATGTCCAAGCTGGGCGACATCACCCTGTACGTCGACTGCGATGTGATCCAGGCCGATGGCGGCACCCGTACGGCCTCGATCACCGGCTCCATGGTTGCGCTGATCGATGCCTTGAAAGTCATCAAGAAGCGTGGCGGTCTGAAGGGTGGTGACCCGGTCAAGCAGATGATCGCTGCTGTTTCCGTGGGCATGTACAAGGGTCAGCCTGTGCTTGATCTCGACTACCTGGAAGACTCGGCCGCCGAGACGGACCTGAACGTGGTGATGACCAGCGCTGGCGGTTTCATCGAAGTCCAGGGCACTGCCGAAGGCGCGCCGTTCCAGCCTGAAGAGTTGAACGCCATGCTCGAGCTTGCGAAGAAAGGCATGAACGAGATCTTCGAACTGCAAAAGGCCGCTTTGGCCGACTGACCGGACTGCTCCAGGCAAGGAGGACGCCATGAGTGACGAGCAACTGCCACTGCCCACGCCGAGCCAGGAGGTGCGTCAGTGGGCCATGTTTTGCCACTTGTCCGCCTTGCTGGGGATCTGGATTCCGTTTGGCACGATCATCGGCCCGCTGATTCTCTGGCAGATGAAGCGCGAGATGGACCCGTTCATCGATGCCCAGGGCAAGGAAGCGCTGAACTTTCAGATATCCGTCGCCATTGCTTCGGCCATTTGCTTCTTGCTGATGGTGGTGATTATCGGGTTCTTCCTGTTTGGCCTGATCGCGATCGGTGCGCTGGTACTGACGATCATTGCCGGGGTGAAGGCCAATGAAGGGCAGCCTTATCGGTATCCGTTCACCTGGCGGCTGATCAAATAACGATCAATGAAGGTCCCCTTGCAGGAGCTGGCTTGCCAGCGAAAGCGCCGGGTCAGACGACATCTGCACCAACTGAAAGACCGCCTTCGCTGGCAAGCCAGCTCCTACAGAAAAGCAAATCGTTGCCCACAAAAAAGCCGACATTACTGTCGGCTTTTTTGTGTCTGCGAATCGACGTTTAAATGGTCAGCGTCCAGTCGTAGTCCACGATCAGTGGCGCGTGTTGCGAGAACCGCGGCTGGCGTGGCAAGCGTGCGCTACGCACGAAGCGGCGCAGGCCCGGGGTCAGTAGCTGATAGTCGAAGCGCCAACCGAGGTTGAGCATCTCCGCCTGTTCGTTATCCGGCCACCAGCTGTACTGGTCGCCTTCACGGCTGACTTCGCGCAGGGCGTCGACATAACCCATGTTGCCGACAATCTCGTCCATCCAGGCACGTTCAGGTGCCAGGAAGCCCGGAGATTGCTGACTGTCGCGCCAGTTCTTGATATCCAGCTTCTGTTGCGCCACGTACAGCGAGCCACAATAAATGTACTCGCGACGTTTACGTCGCTGTTTATCCAGATAACGGGCGAAGTCGTCCATTAGCTTGAACTTCTGGTTCAAGTCTTCATCGCCGTTCTGCCCCGAAGGGAGCAGCAAGGTCGCGATGCTGACCTTGTCGAAATCGGCTTGCAGGTAGCGCCCGTAGCGGTCGGCCGTCTCGAAACCGAGACCGCTGATGACAGCCTTCGGTTGCAACCGCGAATACAAAGCCACACCGCCTTGGGCAGGGACTTCAGCATCGCAGGCATAAAGGAAGTAGCCATCCAGTTGGAAGGCTGGGTCATCCAGTTCAAAGGCGGAGGCACGGGTGTCCTGCAGGCAGATGACGTCGGCATTCTGTGCTTGCAGCCAACTGAGCAAACCACGCTCGACTGCAGCCTGAATACCATTGACGTTCACACTGATGATCCGCATAAATGGCCCCAAAAATCGCGTGCGTGTATGATACACGGCGTCAAGCTAATTAGCTAAATCCGTGGTATTTGGGGTTTTTTCATGCAAGCGTATCAGCGCGATTTCATCCGTTTTGCCATCGATCGCGGCGTTTTGCGCTTCGGTGAGTTCACCCTGAAGTCCGGGCGCACCAGTCCGTACTTCTTCAATGCGGGCCTGTTCAATTCGGGTTCGGCCTTGGCGCAGCTGGGTCGTTTCTACGCCGCTGCCATTGCCGAGAGTGGCATTGCGTTCGACGTGCTGTTTGGACCGGCCTACAAAGGCATCCCGTTGGCCGCGACCACCGCCGTGGCACTGGCCGAGCATCACAACCGTGATCTGCCATGGTGCTTCAACCGCAAGGAAGCCAAGGCCCATGGCGAAGGCGGCAGCCTGGTCGGCGCACCGTTGACCGGCGATGTGCTGATCATCGACGACGTGATTACCGCTGGCACCGCGATCCGTGAGGTGATGCAGATCATCGCCTCCCAGGATGGCGCCAAGGCCGCTGGCGTACTGATCGCCCTGAACCGTCAGGAACGTGGCAACGGCGAATTGTCGGCGATCCAGGAGGTCGAGCGTGACTTCGGCATCCCGGTGATCAGCATCGTTTCGCTGAATCAGGTGCTGGAATTCCTGGCGGATGACCCGCAGCTCAAGCAGCATCTGCCGGCCGTGCAAGCCTACCGCGCCCAGTTCGGCGTCTGACCGCAAAGCACTTGTAGGAGCAAGCTTGCTCGCGATGGACGCCAGGGCGACGCTTTTCGTCAGGCGCCCCCGCGTTATCGTTGACGTTTTTCGCGAGCGAGCTCACTCCTACAGGGATCTGCAGGCAAAAAAAGACCCCGCTCAGCCAGGCCGAGCGGGGTCTTTCCGTTTGCGCTATCGCTTAAGGACGCTTGCGATTGCTGATCAGGGTGCCCACGCCGGTATCGGTGAAGATTTCCAGCAGGATTGCGTTCGGCACGCGCCCGTCGATGATCAGCGAGCTGCCTACGCCGCCCTGGACCGCTTCCAGTGCGCAGCGGATCTTTGGCAGCATGCCGCCATAGATGGTGCCGTCGGCGATCAGTTCGTCGACCTGCGCAGTGCTCAGGCCGGTCAGGACCTTGCCCGACTTGTCCATCAGGCCGGCGATGTTGGTCAGCAGCATCAGCTTCTCGGCTTTCAACGCTTCGGCGACTTTACCGGCCACCAGGTCAGCGTTGATGTTGTACGACTCGCCGTTGGCGCCGACGCCGATGGGTGCGATCACCGGGATGAAATCGCCCTTGACCAACAGGTTCAGCAGGTCGGTATTGATGCCGACTACTTCGCCCACGTGGCCGATATCGATGATTTCCGGGGTGGTCATTTCCGGGGTCTGGCGGGTGACGGTGAGCTTCTTCGCGCGAATCAGCTCGGCATCTTTACCGGTCAGGCCGATGGCGCTGCCGCCATGACGGTTGATCAGGTTGACGATGTCCTTGTTGACCTGGCCGCCGAGGACCATTTCCACCACGTCCATGGTCGCGGCGTCGGTGACGCGCATGCCGTCGACGAAATGGCTCTCGATCGACAGGCGCTTGAGCAAGTCACCGATTTGCGGGCCGCCGCCGTGAACCACCACCGGGTTGATGCCCACGGCCTTCATCAGCACGATGTCGCGGGCGAAGCCGGTTTTCAGCTCCTCGCTTTCCATCGCGTTGCCGCCGTATTTGATCACCAGTGTCTTGCCGACATAACGGCGGATGTAAGGCAACGCTTCGGACAGGACCTTGGCGGTGTTGGCGGCGGCTTCGCGTTCGAGGGTCATTCAGGGCTCCGGGTGAATCAGAACGGTAGTTGGAGATCAGGTGCAACGCGCTTGAGCTGGATGCGGAACACATCCTTGATGCGTTGCAGTTCAGCCTCGTCATCGGCCTCGAAACGCAGCACCAGCACCGGTGTGGTGTTGGATGCGCGTACCAGGCCCCAGCCTTTGGCATAGTCGACTCGCACGCCGTCAATGGTGGTCAGGTCAGCGCCTTCGCCCCACTGCGCATCGTGCAATGCATCAATGATGCTGAATTTGCTCTCTTCGGTCACATGGATATTGATTTCCGGCGTAGAAATATCGTTCGGGAAGGTCGCGAACAGCTCTTCGGCCGAGGATTTTTCCTTGCTGAGGATCTCCAGCAAGCGCGCGGCGCTGTAGATGCCGTCGTCGAAACCGAACCAGCGCTCCTTGAAGAAGATGTGCCCGCTCATTTCGCCGGCCAGCAGAGCGCCGGATTGTTTCATTTTCTTTTTGATCAACGAGTGACCGGTCTTCCACATTAACGAACGGCCACCGTATTCCTTGATCAGCGGAATCAGGCGACGGGTACATTTGACGTCGAAGATGATCTCGGCGCCTGGATTGCGCGCCACGACGTCGCGGGCGAACAGCATCAGCAGGCGATCCGGGTAAACGATGCTGCCGGTGTTGGTCACGACGCCGACGCGGTCGCCATCGCCATCGAAGGCAAGGCCGATGTCGGCGTTGGTTTCCTTGACCTTGTTGATCAGGTCCACGAGGTTTTCAGGCTTGCCCGGGTCCGGGTGGTGGTTCGGGAAGTTGCCGTCGACCTCACAGAACAGCGGGATCACTTCGCAGTTCAGCGCTTCGATCAGTTGCGGGGCGATCACGCCGGCCGCGCCGTTGCCACAGTCGACGACCACTTTCAGGCGACGGGCCAGCTTGATGTCCTGGACGATTTCGGTGGTGTAGCGGTCGAGCATCTCGACCTGGGTGATGCTGCCCTGGCCGCTGCTCAGGTCGTTGGTCTTGAGGCGGTCATGCAGGGCCTGGATCTGTTCGTTGGCCAGGGTGTCGCCGGCAATGACGATCTTGAAGCCGTTGTAGTTCGACGGGTTGTGGCTGCCGGTGAGCATTACGCCGGATTTGCCGGCCAGTACGTTGGCGGCGTAGTAGAGCACCGGAGTCGGGACCAGCCCGACATCACTGACGTGGCAGCCGCTGTCGGCGATGCCTTTGATCAGTTGCGATACCAGTTCCGGGCCGGACAAGCGGCCATCGCGACCGACGGACACGTTTGGCTCGCCCTGGGCCAGGCTTTGGGAGCCGACGGCGCGGCCGATCCAGTAAGCGGTTTCAGCGTTCAGGAATTCCGGGACGGTGCCGCGGATGTCGTAGGCGCGGAAGATGCTGTCAGGGAACTTGGGTGCGACTTTGGCCGGGGTGTTCATCTGTGGAAATGCTCCATCTCGAAAGTGGCTGGACAGGCCGCCGATTCATTCGGTGGCAGGTTCAAACTGAAGGGTATGACGGCGTTTTCCACAGAGAGTTCGTGGTATGAAAGGGCCATGACGCCCCTTACGGCACGGGTTTGACCAGGCAATGCCTTGATTTTCGGTGCTAAACCTTGCAGATGACAATTTGAATTTTGTGGCGAGAGAGTCCGTTCCCCTGCCACAAAAAGAGCGTGACCGGATCAGCGGGTACCGGTATGGCCGAACCCGCCGGTACCGCGCTCGGTTTCAACAAACTCTTCAACCATTTCGAAGTGAGCCTGTACCACTGGCACCAGCACCAATTGTGCCAGGCGCTCGCCAACCGGCATGGTGAATTCGGTCTGGCCACGGTTCCAGCAGGAAACCATCAATGGGCCTTGGTAGTCGGAGTCGATCAGGCCGACCAGATTGCCCAGCACGATGCCGTGCTTATGGCCCATCCCCGAGCGCGGCAGAATCAGCGCCGCCAGGTTCGGGTCGCCGATATAGACCGACAGGCCAGTGGGGATCAGCACGGTTTCACCCGGCTTGATCACGGTGTCCTGCTCCAGCATGGCGCGCAGGTCGAGGCCGGCGGAGCCCGGTGTGGCGTATTGCGGCAGCGGGAATTCGGTACCGATGCGGGGGTCGAGGATCTTGGCTTGCAAAGCGTGCATGTAAATTAAACCTGGTTCAGACGTTCGGCGATAAAAGTGATCAGCTGGCGAGCAATCTTGCTCTTGCTGGTCTGGGCGAAGAGTGTTGCGTGTAGCTCACGGTCGATCACGCTGCAGGCGTTTTCTTCGCTGTTGAAGCCAATGCTCGGGTTGGCGACGTCGTTGGCGACGATCAAATCGAGGTTCTTGTCTTTCAGCTTGCGCGCAGCGTAATCGAGCAGGTGTTCGGTCTCGGCGGCGAAGCCGACACTGAACGGGCGGTCGGGGCGGGTGGCGATGGTGGCCAGGATGTCCGGGTTACGCACCATCTGTAGCAACAAGCCGTCGCCGTTCGTAGGATCTTTCTTGAGTTTCTGTGGGGCGACGACTTCCGGGCGGTAGTCCGCAACGGCTGCCGAGGCGATGAACAGGTCACAGGGGATCGCCGCTTCGCAGGCAGCGAGCATGTCGCGGGCGCTGACTACATCGATACGAGTGACGCGATCCGGGGTCGGCAGATGCACCGGGCCGGTGATCAGGGTTACGCGGGCACCGGCTTCCACAGCGGCTTCGGCCAGGGCAAAGCCCATTTTTCCGGAGCTGTGGTTGGTGATGTAGCGCACCGGGTCGATGTTTTCCTGGGTCGGGCCGGCCGTGATCAGCACGTGTTTACCGGTCAGTGCCTGACGCTGGAAGCAGTCGGCAGCGCACTGGGCCAGTTCAAGGGCTTCGAGCATGCGCCCCAGGCCAACGTCGCCACAGGCCTGGCTGCCGGAGGCCGGACCGAAAACCTTGATGTCGCGGCTTTCGAGGGTTTGCAGGTTGGCCTGGGTCGCCGGATCGCGCCACATCGCCTGGTTCATTGCTGGTGCAACGGCGACCACCGCGTCGGTGGCCAGCACCAGCGTGGTCAGCAGATCATCGGCAATGCCTTGGGCCAGACGGGCGATCAGGTCCGCCGTGGCGGGGGCGATCAGCACCAGATCGGCCCATTTGGCCAGCTCGATGTGGCCCATGGCCGCTTCGGCCGCCGGGTCCAGCAGGTCCAGGTGGACCGGGTGCCCGGACAGGGCTTGCATGGTCAACGGGGTGATGAACTCTGCGCCGCCACGGGTCATGACCACGCGCACTTCCGCGCCTTGATCGATCAGGCGGCGAACCAGGTCGGCGCTTTTGTAGGCAGCGATGCCGCCGCCGACGCCCAGAACAATGCGTTTCCGATACAGCCGCTGCATAGGCCTGCCTTTCAATTCGTTGGTGACATACGTGGCGAAACCCCCTCCCCAGGGTGAATTCGCCCGCAAAAAAGATGGGCTACGATATCACAGCGACCGCTACGGAACAGCGGTGCCCACAGACAGGGAGTTGCTATGAGTATTCGCGATTGGCCGGCGGCGGAACGGCCGCGGGAGAGGTTGCTTGAACAGGGCGCGGGAAGCCTTTCGGATGCCGAACTGCTGGCGATCTTTTTACGCACGGGCGTGGTGGGTAAAAGTGCAGTGGATCTGGCGCGACACCTGTTGAATCAGTTTGGCAGCCTGCGTTTGCTGCTTGAGGCCGATCAGGAAACGTTCAGCAAGCAGTTGGGGCTTGGACCGGCGAAATTTGCCCAGTTGCAGGCTGCTCAAGAAATGAGCAGGCGTCATTTGGCCGAGCGTGCGCGTCAAAAATCCGCACTGGAGAATCCTCACGCAGTTCGTGAGTACCTGAAATCGATGCTGCGACACGAGCCACACGAGGTGTTTGGCTGCCTGTTTCTCGATTCCAGGCATCAGGTGCTGACGTTTGAGACGCTGTTTCGCGGCTCCATCGACAACACCAGTGTTCATCCGCGAGAGGTGGTCAAGCGTGCCTTGGCCAACAACGCAGCGGCATTGATCCTCTGCCACAACCATCCTTCGGGCAACACCGACCCCAGTCAGTCCGACCGGGTGCTGACCAAGCGCCTGCAAAAGGCGCTGGAGTTGATTGACGTGCGGGTGCTTGACCATTTCATCATCGGCGACGGCGATCCTTTGTCGATGGCGGAGTATGGGTGGATGTAGTGCATGGCTCCTGTAGGAGCGAGCTTGCTCGCGATGGCGTCGGCACATTCAGCATTGATGTTGCCTGAAAGTCCGCTATCGCGAGCAAGCTCGCTCCCACAGGTGTTGTGTCAGATTATTTGAGGTTGACCTTCGAATAATCCTGCCGCCCAAACGGGCTGACCGAGTACCCCTCGACATCCTTGCGCGTCAGCGCGAAAGCAGTCGGGTGGGCCAGGGGCAACCACAGCGCCTGTTGCTGGATCTGCGCCTGCGCCTGTTCGTAGAGTTTACTGCGCACACCTTGCTCGCCAGTGGTCTTGCCGGCGCTGATCAGCTTGTCCAGATCCTGGTTGCAGTAACGGGCGAAGTTGGTCCCGGACTTGACCGCGGCGCAGGAAAACTGCGGCGTGAGAAAGTTGTCCGGGTCGCCGTTGTCGCCAGCCCACCCCATGAACAGCAAGTCGTGTTCACCGGCCTTGGCGCGGCGGATCAACTCGCCCCATTCGATCACACGTATTTCTGCCTGAATGCCGATTTCGGCCAGATCGGACTGCAGCAGTTGCGCACCCAGGCTCGGGTTGGGGTTGAGCAGGCTGCCGGAAGGGCGGGTCCAGATGGTGGTCTGGAAGCCTTCCTTGAGCCCGGCCTTGGCCATCAAGGCTTTGGCCTTTTCGATGTCGTGAGGGTAGCCCGGCAGGTTTTTCGCGTAGCTCCAGGTGTTGGGCGGGTACGGACCGTTGGCCGCCTCGGCGGTGTCTTCGAACACGGCCTTGACATAGCTGGCCTTGTCGAAGGCAAGGTTGATGGCCTGACGCACTTCTGGCTTGTCCAGCGGCGGATGCTGGCTGTTGATGCCGACGAATGCGGTCATGAACGCGTCAGTCCTTACGACTTTCAGGGCCGGCTCTTTCCGCGCTTCCTGTACGTCCAGAGGCTTGGGCGACAGGGCGATCTGGCATTCGTTACGACGCAATTTCTGCAGGCGCACGTTGGCATCCGGCGTGATGGCGAAGATCAGCGGGTCTACAGAGGGTTTACCGCCGAAGTATTCGGGGTTGGCTTTGTAGCGAACCGAGGCGTCCTTCTGGAAACGGGTGAAAACGAACGGTCCTGTGCCGATCGGCTGGCTGTTGAGCTTCTCCGGCGTACCGGCCTTCATCAGTTTGTCGGCGTATTCGGCCGAATAGATCGAGGCGAAGCCCATACTCAGGGTCGCCAGGAAGGTCGAATCCGGGTGGTCGAGGGTGAAGCGCACGGTCTGCGGATCGAGGGCGTCGATCTTCTTGATCAGTGCAGGCAACTGCATCGATTGCGCATGGGGGAAGCCGCTCTGGGCGACTTTATGCCACGCATTGGCCGGGTCGAGCATGCGGTCGAAGCTGAAAATCACGTCTTCGGCGTTCAGGTCGCGCGTCGGGGTGAAGTACTCGGTGCGATGGAATTTCACCTGCGGGTGCAACTTGAAGATGTAGTTCAGGCCGTCGGGGCTGACTTCCCAGCTGTCGGCGAGGCTGGCGACCACCTTGCCACTGGCCGTATCGAACTCCACCAAGCGATTCATCAACACATCGGCCGAGGCGTTGGTGGTGGTCAGCGAGTTGTACTGCACAACGTCGAACCCTTCAGGGCTGGCCTCGGTGCAGACGCTCAGGGCGGCGGCAAAGGCCTGTGGGCTCAGCAGAAGCGGGGCGAGCAACAGTGGTAGGGCAGCAAGGCGCATGGTCGGCTTCCTTTACAGGTCGAAGGCCCATCTGCAAGTGCAGTCTGGAAAAGGCTTACCCTAGTGGGCTCTTTTGTAAATGACTATCCCCTTTTTCATTTTGAGTGGACTATAGGCCACTGATTTTGCTGTGCAGCGGTTGAGCAAAACGCCAGGTTGGCTCAATGAGCGATTCTCTGCGACGAGCGGTCGCCATCGACAATAGCCTTTGTCCAAGGCGCTCGGAGCCCGGAAAGCGGGCTTTTTGTGAATTCAACGCACACTGAATGTTGTTGCTCTCCAGTCTTTCTGGTATAAAGCAGCGCTCTTTTCTAGGGGCCCGGTTCCTTCACTGTAGGTGTAGCCGGTAAGACCTCTAAAGAAACGCGGCGCCTGGCGCCAAATGACTGAGAGATTAAGCGGCCAACCCATGCCGGGTTGGGCATGTGGTTTTAGAGGGCTGAGGCATGTCTAGAGTATGTCAAGTTACCGGTAAGGGTCCGGTAACCGGGAATAACATTTCCCACGCAAACAACAAAACCCGTCGTCGTTTCCTGCCGAACCTGCAGCATCACCGCTTCTGGGTTGAAGAAGAGAAACGTTTTGTACGTCTGCGCGTATCTGCCAAAGGCATGCGTATCATCGACAAGCGTGGCATCACTGTCGTGCTGGCCGAACTTCGCCGCGATGGCAAGGTTTAAGGGAGCTAATCATGCGTGAATTGATTCGTTTGATTTCGAGCGCCGGTACTGGTCACTTCTACACTACCGACAAGAACAAGCGTACTACCCCGGACAAAATCGAGATCAAGAAATATGATCCGGTTGTTCGCAAGCACGTGATCTACAAAGAAGGCAAAATCAAGTAATTGATTTTTCACTCTTACGAAAAAGGCCCGTATCGCGAGATACGGGCCTTTTTTGTTGCTTGAGTTTTGTGCTCGCGATGAGGCCGGCTGGGACAACCCAAATTCTCAGGCCTTCTGTTCAAACGCCACATAGATCTTGCGGCACGGCTCCAGCACTTCCCATGTGCCGCGAAAGCCGGCGGGGATCACGAAGCGATCGCCTACACGCAGGGTCTTGGCATTGCCATCGAGGTCACGCAGCACGGAGACGCCCTGCACGATTTCGCAGTATTCATGTTCGGTGAAGTTCACCGTCCACTGGCCGACAGCCCCTTCCCACACACCGGCGTTCAACTGGCCGCAAGGGCTGTTGTAATGGTTGTATACCGCTTGCTCGGGGTCGCCCTTGAGCACTTTGGTTGGGTCAGGGCGGTAGCGTTCAGGCTCGGTAGTGGCTTGGCTGAAGTCGACGACGTTCTGGATGTTCATTGTTGTTATCCCTCCGTTTTTACGGCGCGTGTGGTTGGTCAGCGCAAAGTCTATGTTTATTAAAATGAACATCGCAAGGCCGTTTGCTAGCCTTGTGTCAAATATATTGAAACTTCATGGGCGGCTGGTTTAGGGTGGTGGATGCCTTGGGCCGAACAGCAGGCTGGCCGGGCAGAATTCCTGACAGCGCCCGCGAAGAACGCGGGTGTCGTATTCAATAAGAGGAGGACACTCGCATGACCACCCTGACCCGTGCCGACTGGGAGCAACGTGCCCGCGACCTGAAAATCGAAGGCCGCGCCTATATCAATGGCGAATACACCGACGCCGTCTCCGGCGAGACTTTCGAGTGCATCAGCCCGGTCGATGGTCGTCTGCTGGGCAAGATTGCCAGCTGTGACGCCGCCGATGCCCAGCGCGCCGTGGAAAACGCTCGTGCCACGTTCAATTCCGGTGTCTGGTCGCGCCTGGCGCCGGCCAAACGCAAATCCACCATGATCCGTTTCGCCGGCCTGCTGAAGCAGCACGCCGAAGAGCTGGCCCTGCTTGAAACCCTGGACATGGGCAAGCCTATCAGCGACTCCCTGCACATCGACGTTCCCGGCGCGGCGCAAGCCCTGAGCTGGAGCGGCGAAGCCATCGACAAGATCTACGACGAAGTAGCAGCCACTCCGCACGATCAGTTGGGTCTTGTGACCCGTGAGCCGGTGGGTGTGGTCGGCGCTATCGTGCCGTGGAACTTCCCGCTGATGATGGCGTGCTGGAAACTCGGTCCTGCCCTGTCCATCGGTAACTCGGTGATCCTCAAGCCGTCGGAAAAATCGCCGCTGACGGCGATTCGCATCGCTGAACTGGCTGTCGAAGCCGGCATCCCGAAAGGCGTGCTGAACGTATTGCCGGGTTATGGTCACACCGTCGGCAAGGCGCTGGCCCTGCACAACGACGTCGACACCCTGGTGTTCACCGGTTCGACCAAGATCGCCAAGCAACTGTTGATCTACTCCGGCGAGTCGAACATGAAGCGCGTCTGGCTCGAAGCGGGCGGCAAGAGCCCGAACATCGTGTTCGCCGATGCGCCGAACCTGCAAGACGCTGCCGAAGCGGCTGCCGGTGCCATCGCCTTTAACCAGGGCGAAGTTTGCACCGCCGGTTCGCGCCTCCTGGTGGAGCGTTCGATCAAGGACAAATTTCTGCCGCTGGTGATCGAAGCGCTGAAAACCTGGAAGCCGGGCAACCCGCTGGACCCGTCGACCAATGTTGGCGCGCTGGTCGATACCCAGCAGATGAACACCGTGCTGTCCTACATCGAGTCCGGCCATGCCGACGGCGCCAAGCTGGTGGCCGGAGGCAAGCGTACGCTCCAGGAAACGGGCGGCACTTACGTTGAACCGACGATTTTCGACGGGGTGAGCAACGCGATGAAAATCGCCCAGGAGGAAATCTTCGGCCCGGTACTGTCGGTCATTGCATTCGACAGCGCCGAAGAGGCCATCGCGATCGCCAACGACACTCCGTACGGCCTGGCTGCTGCGGTCTGGACGGCCGACATCTCCAAGGCTCACCTCACCGCCCGTGCACTGCGTGCCGGTAGCGTGTGGGTCAACCAGTACGATGGCGGCGACATGACCGCTCCGTTCGGTGGCTTCAAGCAGTCCGGCAACGGTCGCGACAAATCGCTGCATGCTTTCGACAAGTACACCGAGCTGAAGGCGACCTGGATCAAGTTGTAAGCCGTTAAGGGAGGCCTGTTTTTACAGCAGGCCTCCCGAACGACGCAGATCCCTTGTGGGAGCGAGCTTGCTCGCGATAGCGGTGTAACAGTCGACTTCAATGTTGAATGTTGTACCGCTATCGCGAGCAAGCTCGCTCCCACAGTGTTTTGTGTTGTACATAAAAATATCCACAGGAGCGTGGAACATGCGTTGGGCGACTTATTTCGCCGTTTTGGCATCTGTCTTGAGTGTCGGCCTGGCCCTGGGTGTCAGCATGCCGCTGGTGTCGTTTCGCCTGGAAAGCTGGGGCTACGGCTCGTTTGCCATTGGTGTGATGGCGGCGATGCCGGCCATCGGTGTCCTGTTGGGGGCGAAAATCTCCAGTCATCTGGCGGCGCGCTTCGGCACGGCCAATCTGATGCGCCTGTGCCTGTGGGCAGGAGCGGTCTCCATCGGTTTGTTGGCGCTGTTGCCGAGCTATCCGATCTGGCTGGTGCTGCGGCTGATGATCGGGGTGATCCTGACCCTCGTATTCATCATCGGTGAAAGCTGGATCAATCAACTGGTGGTCGAGCAGTGGCGCGGGCGGCTGGTGGCGCTGTATGGCAGCAGCTACGCACTGAGTCAGCTGGCCGGGCCGGTGTTGCTGGGCTTGCTTGGCACCGAGCACGATTATGGTTTTTGGGTCGGCGTCGGTTTGCTGATGGCTGCTCCGTTTCTGTTGTTGGGGCGCAGTGGTGCGCCGAGCAGCGAGGCCAGCAGCGTGACCCTGCGTGATTTGCTTGAGTTCTGCCGTGGCCTGCCGGCGATTGCCTGGGCGGTGTCGCTGTTCGCCGCGTTCGAGGCGATGATTCTGACGCTGTTGCCGGTCTATTGCCTGCGCCAGGGCTTCACCACGGAGATCGCCCTGGCGATGGTCAGTACGGTGGTGGTCGGCGATGCAGTGCTGCAATTGCCGATTGGTGCATTGGCCGATCGCTTGTCACGCCGCGCATTGTTTACCGGCTGCGCAGTCGTCTTGCTGCTGTCGAGTCTGGCGATTCCGATGCTGATCGACACGCTGCTGATCTGGCCACTGTGGGTGTTGTTCGGCGCCAGCGCTGGCGGGTTATTCACCTTGTCGTTGATCCTGATCGGCGAGCGTTATCGCGACGATGCGCTGGTGCGGGCTAACGCCCACATCGCCCAGCTGTGGGGGATTGGTTGTCTGGTCGGGCCGCTGTTGGCGGGCGCCGGCAGCCAGTGGGTCAGCGGTCATGCGTTGCCGTTGCTGATGGCAGTGGGGGCCTTTGGCGTATTGATCGTGGTGTCGCGGCAAGGGGCGTTTGGTACCGTGCAACCGGCGTAACGACGAGCGCAGAATCTGTGGCGAGGGGGCTTGCCCCCGTTCGGCTGCGAAGCAGTCGTAAAAGCAAACAACCCGGTAAGTCAGACAAAATGCGATTGCAGGGTTTGGCACTGCTTCGCAGAGCAACGGGGGCAAGCCCCCTCGCCACAAAGGCCCTGTTGATACCGGACTACAACATCTTCTCCAGCCCGACCGTATTGCTCATCCACGCATTGAAGCGCCGCCACCAACTCCCTGGCTCTTTGGTCAGGGTGTGCACTTTTCCATCGTCTTCGGTGGTCCAGACGATCTGATCGTTTTCCAGCGCCACCTGATAACTCAGGGGCGGCGCCATACCCTGCAGCGCCAGTTCACGGACCCGTACGGCCAACTGCGGACTGTCCACCAGCACGCCGACTTCGGTGTTCCACAACACCGAGCGCGGATCGAAATTGAATGAGCCGATAAAGGATTTCTGCTGGTCGAAGATCATTGCCTTGCTGTGCAGACTGGATTCCGAGCCGTAATAGGCGTTGCTGGAGAACAGATGCGGCCCGCTACCGCTGCCGCCTTCCTCGCCCGGTTGGCGACGCAATTCGTACAGCTTTACGCCGTGCTCCAGCAGCGCCCTGCGATAGGGCGCGTAACCACCGTGTACAGCAGGCACGTCCGTGGCTTCCAGTGAATTGGTCAGCAAACTCACCGAAACTCCGGCATCGGCGCGCCCGGTCAGGTACACCAGCCCCGGTTGGCCGGGAACGAAGTAGGCCGAGATCATGATCAGCTCTTTGCTGACGTTATTGAGTTCAGGTGCAAGTTGCGTGGTCAGCAACAACTGCGGATCGGGCTCGCCCTTGGCCAGTACCTTGCTTGGCGCGTCCCACAATGCCTGGTTCCAGGCCCAGATCAGTTCGCGGCGCCAGATATCCAGGCGCGGGTGTGTGGTGAAGGTCATCAAGTGTTTGTACAGCGCGTGATTCTGTTTGCGTGATTGCGCCAAGGAGTCTTCCAGCCGGGCGCGGGTGTTTGCCAAGTCCTGGGGGGTAGGTTTGCTCGACAGGAATTCGTCGATCGGTTTACTCAGGGCGCTGTTCCAGTACTGGTCGAAACTGTGTCCGAGTTGCTCGGCAACCGGACCGACACTGAGCATGTCGATGTCAGTGAAATTCATGTTGGGCTTGGCATCGTAATACTCGTCCCCCAGATTGCGTCCGCCGACGATGGCCATGCTGTTGTCCGCCAGCAACAGCTTGTTGTGCATGCGTCGATGTTGTTGCGACAGATTGAACAGCCGGCCCACGGTACGGGTCACGCCGGTGCTGCGACCAAGATTCAGCGGATTGAACACGCGGATCTGGATGTTCGGGTGCGCGGCGAGGGTGGCGATGACGCGGTCCAGGCCGTCGCTGGCGGTGTCGTCGAGCAGTACCCGCACCCGCACGCCCCGGTCGGCGGCCTTTAGCAATTCCTCGATCAACATGCGCGTGCTGATGCCGTCGTGCACGATGTAGTACTGCAAATCGAGGCTGCTTTGGGCATTGCGTATCAGTTCGGCACGGGCGGTGAAGGCCTCGGTGCTGTCCGATAGCAGGCGAAAGCCCGATTGTCCCTTGTAAGGTGCAGCCTGTGCCTGGACCGAGCGGCCGAATGCGGAGTCTGAAGCTGGCAGCGCCTGGCTCGGCACACGCTGAACGTCGAAGCTGGAGCAGCCGCCCAGGAACGTGACGAGCAGCAGAAGAGCAAGCAGGGGCTTTCTGACTCTCACGTAGGATCGTTCCGTTTGGTGGCGCAGATGGGCATATGGACGCGGATTCCCGAATAAAAGTCAGTCGCTGAGCTGATCGGTTTCCGCCAGCAGTTTGATCGCTGTTGCGCCAACCTTGCGAACCGCTTCTTCGATCTGCGGTGTTGGTTTTGCAGCGTAGTTCATGCGCAGGCAATTGCGGTACTTGCCGGAGGCGGAAAAGATGCTGCCCACGGCAATCTGTACGCTTTGGTCGTGCAGTGCGCGATTCAGCTTCAGGGTGTCGAAGCTTTCCGGTAGCTCCACCCACAGCATGAAGCTGCCTTGCGGACGACTGGCACGGGTGCCGGCCGGGAAGTAGCGACTTACCCAATCGATCATCAGGTCGCGATTGCGCTGGTATTGCGTGCGCATCCGCCGCAAATGCGGTTCGAAGTGGCCACCTTTAAGGAATTCGGCGATGGCGATCTGCGGTTGTGGCGCGGTGGAACCGGTGCTGATGTATTTCATGTGCAGCACCCGTTCCAGATAGCGGCCTGGTGCGACCCAGCCAATGCGCAGGCCCGGCGCCAGGGTCTTGGAAAACGAGCTGCACAACAGGACACGACCGTCCTCGTCAAAGGACTTGATCGTGCGCGGACGCGGGTAGGTGTAGGCCAGTTCGCCATACACATCGTCCTCGATGATCGCTACGTCAAACCGTTGTGCAAGCGTCAACAACGCGCGTTTGCGCGACTCTGGCATGATGTAGCCCAACGGGTTGTTGCAGTTGGGGGTCAACTGTATGACCTTGATCGGCCACTGCTCCAGGGCCAGTTCCAGCGCTTCGAGGCTGATGCCGGTCAGCGGATCGGTGGGGATTTCCAGGGCTTTCAGGCCCAGGCCCTTGAGGGTTTGCATTGCACCGTGAAAGCTCGGCGAGTCCACCGCCACAATGTCGCCGGGTTCGCAAATCGCGCGAACGCTGGTGGACAGCGCTTCATGGCATCCAGTGGTGACCACCAGTTCGCTGGCGCTCAGTTGGCAACCGGAGTCGAGCATCAGGCGAGCGATCTGTTCGCGCAGCTCGAGGTTGCCGTGGATGTTGTCGTAATACAGGCCGGGCATGTCCTGCCGTCGGCTGATTCGCGCCAGATCGCGCAGCAGCGGCTTCATGGTCGGGCTGGTGATATCCGGCATGCCGCGGCCCAGTTGCACCACGTCTTTGCGCGGCACGGCGCGGATCAATTCCAGCACCTGATCCCATTGAGAGATATCCACCGGGCGCTGGGCCGGGCGACCGACTGCCGGCAAATCCGGCAATTGGCGACTGGCAGGAACGAAGTACCCGGACTTGGGCCGTGGCATGGCCAACCCGCTGTCTTCCAGCACCCGATAAGCCTGCTGCACCGTGCTCAGGCTGACGCCGTGCTCGACGCTCAGCGCCCGTACCGAGGGCAGCCGGTCACCGGGGCGATAGAAGCCCTGTTCGATACGTGTACCGAGCAATTCGGCGAGGTTGACGTAAAGGGTCATGGTGCAGCCTCGATAGGAGAGATTCGCTTGACCAGTACAGTTCTGGCGGAAAATCGGGATTCAGTGGCGGAATCGGCAAAACTGTATGGAGTTAATACAGCTGCTTTGAATCTGTAATGCTTTTGCGCGCCCACGCATCATGGAACCTCTGGCTACCCAAGTAAACAGGAGCATCCAAGATGAACGGTTTGAGCGATGTGCGGCTGACGTTACACAGTCAGGAACTGGTGGCAGAGCAGAACAACGGCGCGCGGGAGGCGGGCATGCACAATGTGTCGTCCGACCTGAGTCGCTGGGATCAGTTCTGGCGTCGCCTGCACACGCGCAAGGCCTTGCTGGCGCTGACGGCTGACCAGCTCAAGGATATCGGGCTGACCCGGGAGCAGGCGCGGGAGGAGGGGCTGAAGCCTTTCTGGAGGATCTGAGTTTTGCAGTGTTCTTCAGGGCCTCATCGCGAGCAAGCTCGCTCCCACAGGGAATGGTGGTGTTCACAAGATTTGTGTTCACCGCCGGTCCTTGTGGGAGCGAGCCTGCTCGCGATGGCGCCGGTACAGGGCCAGCTAAACCTTCAGACCAACTCTTTAAGCCGATGCCACAACATCCCCAGCGCCAGCAACGGCGAACGCAAATGCTTGCCGCCGGGGAAGGTGATGTGCGGCACCTTGGCAAACAGATCGAAGCCGCCGCTGTGCTGGCCGCTGATAGCCTCGGCCAGCAGCTTGCCCGCCAGGTGCGTGGCATTCACGCCATGACCGGAATAGGCCTGGGCGTAGTACACGTTCGGCTGGTCCTTGAGTCGTCCGATCTGCGGCAGGCGATTGGCACCGATGCCGATCATGCCGCCCCATTGGTAATCGATCTTCACTGCGCTCAGTTGCGGGAAGACCTCCAGCATTTTCGGACGCATGTACGCAGCGATGTCTTTCGGGTCACGGCCCGAGTAATGGCAGGCGCCGCCAAACAGCAGGCGCCGGTCCGTCGAGAGCCGGTAGTAGTCCAGCGCCACTCGCTGGTCACAGACCGCCATGTTCTGCGGCAGTAGGGCGTGGGCCAGTTCTTCGCTCAATGGTTCGGTGGCGATGATGTAGCTGCCGGCGGGCAGGACTTTGCCGCTGAGTTCCGGGTTCAGGTTATTGATATAGGCATTGCAGCCCAGCACCAGGGTTTTGGCGCGGACCGAGCCCTCGGCGGTATGGACCTGGACCTCGGCGCCATAGTCGATGCGGGTCACGGCCGACTGCTCGAACAACTGGACCCCCAGTCGTTGTGCCGCTGCGGCTTCGCCCAGAGCCAGGTTCAGTGGATGCAGGTGCCCCGAACCCATGTCGATCAGGCCACCCACGTAGCGCGTGGAGCCAACCACGGTGTGCATCTCATTGGCTTGCAGCAAGCGGGTTTCGTAGCGATAACCGAGGCTGCGCAGTTCTTCGGCGTCCTCGGCGAAACCTTCAAGGTCACGGGGTTTGTTGGCGAGGTCGCAGTAACCCCAGGTCAGGTCGCAGGGGATCTGGAAGCGCTCAACCCGTTGCCGGACGATTTCCACGGCTTCCAGGCCCATGAGCTTCATCTGCCGCACGCCTTCGACGCCGATGATATTGGCGAATTGATCGAGGCCGTGGCCGACGCCGCGAATCAGCTGCCCGCCATTGCGACCACTGGCGCCCCAGCCGATTTTGTGAGCCTCGAGCAACACCACGCTGAGGCCGCGTTCGGCCAGCTCAAGCGCCGTGTTCAACCCCGAAAACCCACCGCCCACAACGCAGACATCGGTCAGCACTTCGCCTTTGAGCGCCGCAAGTTCAGGCTGCGGCAGGCTGCTGGCGGCGTAGTAGGACGCGGCGTGGCTCAGGGCACGCTGTTGAGCAAGGGCATTCATGTGCGTGTTCCTGATTCTTGCGTCTGGAAAACCTGGCGGAGCATAAGCCGGACCCTCCCGCACGGGCAACATTGGTCGGGTGGTGCTGTCTGGATCGGGGCTTTTGCGTCAGAATCGCGCTCTATTTCGCTATTGGTCATCGCTTCAATGAGCTGCAACAGCCAGACAATCCGCACTTTGCGACAACAGATTCCCTCGTTCGAGTGCGTTCCCGGTTGCCATGACTGCTGCGGGCCGGTGACCACCTCGCCGGAAGAAATGTCGCGCCTGCCGCGCAAGACCCGCGCCGAGCAGGATGCCGCCATGCAAGAGCTCAACTGCGTGCATCTGGGGCCGAATGGTTGCACCGTGTATGACGAGCGGCCGCTGATCTGCCGGCTGTTCGGCACCACCAAGACCTTGCCGTGCCCCAACGGGCGCGGGCCGGTGGAGCTGATTCATCCGCGGGTGGAGAAACAGGTGTTCGAGTACATGGCCAGCACTCGGCAGGTGCTGGTTTAAAAGATCGCAGCCTGCGGCAGCTCCTGCAAAAAGCGTGTGTACACCCGTAGGAGCTGCCGCAGGCTGCGATCTTTTGATCTTCAGTCCGGAATCGGCAAGGTCAGGCTCTCTTTCACCTCTTCCATCACGATATAGCTCTTTGACTCGCGCACATGGGGCAGCTTGAGCAGTATGTCGCCCAGCAATTTGCGGTACGAAGCCATCTCGGAGATCCGCGCCTTCACCAGGTAGTCGAAATCCCCTGACACCAGGTGACACTCCAACACATGGGGCAATTTCAGCACCGCACGTCGGAACTCTTCGAAAGTATCGCCGGATTTGTAGTCCAGGCTGATCTCGACGAACACCAGCAGACTACCCTTCAGGTGCTGCGGATTGAGCCTGGCGTTGTAGCCCATGATGATCCCTTCGCGCTCCAGACGCCGGACCCGCTCAGTACAGGGCGTGGTCGAGAGCCCGACCTTTTCTCCAAGCTCCGTAAAGGAAATCCGCCCGTCCGCTTGCAGGATCCGCAGGATGTTGCGGTCGATCTTGTCCAGCTCACGTTTGGTCTGAGTGTTGGTACGCATAGGGGATGCGCCTCCGTGAAAAGGGTTTTTGCCGAGAATTGTCGCCAAATATAGGCGTTTATATAGTGAAAAGCACTGACAGATCTTTTTTACACTGCGCGCATCTAAAGCTCTGAATAACAAACGTCAGCGGTTAGCCGCGATGAGGGATATGAAAATGCGCGTCATGGTCTTGGGTAGCGGCGTCATCGGTACCACCAGTGCTTATTATCTGGCTCGTGCCGGGTTCGAAGTGGTGGTGGTCGACCGGCAGCCGGCTGCTGCCATGGAGACCAGTTTCGCCAACGCCGGGCAGGTCTCGCCGGGTTATGCCTCGCCGTGGGCCGCGCCGGGCGTGCCGCTCAAGGCCATCAAGTGGCTGCTGCAGCGCCATGCACCGCTGGCGATCAAGGCCACTGCCGACATCGACCAGTACCTGTGGATGGCACAGATGCTGCGCAACTGCACCGCCAGCCGTTACGCGGTGAACAAGGAGCGCATGGTCCGCCTGTCCGAGTACAGCCGTGACTGCCTCGATGAACTGCGTGCCGAAACCGGCATCGCCTACGAAGGCCGTAGCCTCGGTACTACCCAGTTGTTCCGCACCCAGGCCCAGCTCGACGGCGCGGCGAAAGACATCGCCGTGCTGAAAGAGTCCGGTGTGCCGTTCGAACTGCTCGATCGCGAAGGCATTGCCCGCGTTGAGCCGGCCCTGGCCAGCGTCACGGACATCCTCGCCGGTGCCCTGCGCCTGCCGAACGACCAGACTGGCGACTGCCAGATGTTCACCAGCAAGCTTGCCGAGATGGCCGCGAACCTCGGTGTGCAATTCCGTTTCGGCCAGGACATTCAGCGCCTCGACTTCGCTGGTGACCGCATCAATGGCGTGTGGATCGACGGCAAGCTGGAAACCGCCGACCGCTACGTGCTGGCCCTCGGCAGCTATTCGCCGCAGCTGCTCAAGCCGCTGGGGATCAAGGCACCGGTGTATCCGCTCAAGGGCTACTCCCTGACCGTGCCGATCACCAACCCGGCGATGGCTCCGACTTCGACCATTCTCGACGAGACCTACAAGGTCGCGATCACCCGTTTCGACAACCGCATCCGCGTCGGCGGCATGGCGGAAATTGCCGGTTTTGACCTGTCGCTGAACCCACGCCGACGCGAAACCCTGGAGATGATCGTCAACGACCTTTATCCTCAGGGCGGCAATCTGGCCGAGGCCAGCTTCTGGACCGGCCTGCGTCCGACTACGCCGGACGGCACGCCGATTGTCGGTGCCACACCGTTCAAGAACCTGTTCCTGAACACCGGTCACGGCACGCTCGGCTGGACCATGGCCTGTGGCTCCGGTCGCTTGCTGGCTGACCTGATGGCAAAGAAAAAGCCGCAGATCAGCGCCGAAGGTCTCGATATTTCCCGTTATGGCAACAAAATCCAGGAGCCTGCAAAGCATGTCAGTCCAGCGCCAGCTCACCAATGAGCGCATGAGTCAGATCGTCACCCATAACGGCACGGTTTACCTGGCCGGACAGGTCGGCGATGACCTGAACGCCGGGATTGAACAGCAGACCCGTGAAACCCTGGCCAACATTGAGCGTTTGCTCGATCTGGCCGGCACCGACAAAAACAATCTGTTGTCGGTGACGATTTACCTGAAAGACATCGACGCGCATTTCGAAGGCATGAACGCGGTGTGGGACAAGTGGCTGCCAAAAGGCGTCGCCCCGGCCCGTGCCACAGTCGAATCGAAACTGTGCGAACCGCAAATTCTGGTCGAGCTGTCGGTTGTCGCCGCTCTGCCATAAGCTTTCAGACAGATCCCTCTCCCGGTGCTGCTGGCGCTTCACGCCGTCAGCCAGCGCCGGTTTTTCTTCCCGATAACCCGACCAGAAGTCTGCCGCCATGCGTCCTGCCCGTGCCCTGATCGACCTTCAAGCCCTGCGTCACAACTACCAAGTCGCCCGTGAGCTCACGGGAGCCAAAGCCCTTGCAGTGATCAAGGCCGATGCCTACGGGCATGGCGCGGTGCGTTGCGCCCAGGCGCTGGAAGCCGAGGCGGACGGGTTTGCCGTGGCCTGCATCGAAGAGGCGTTAGAGCTGCGGGCGGCGGGCATTTCTGCACCGATCCTGCTGCTGGAAGGTTTTTTCGAAGCCGACGAGCTGGCACTGATCGTCGAGCATGATTTCTGGTGCGTGGTGCATTCACTGTGGCAACTCGAAGCCATCGAGAAAGCGGCGGTGAGCAAGCCGATCACGGTGTGGCTCAAGCTCGACTCGGGCATGCACCGGGTTGGCCTGCATCCGGCGGATTATCAGGCGGCCTATCAACGGCTGCTGGCCAGCGGCAAGGTCGCGAAGGTGGTGCTGATGAGCCACTTTGCTCGCGCCGATGAGTTGCACGAACAGGCCAGCGCCGAACAGGTGGCGGTGTTTGAGGCGGCGCGTAAGGGTTTGTCCGCCGAAGTGAGTTTGCGCAACTCGCCGGCAGTGCTCGGCTGGCCACAGATTCCCAGCGATTGGGTGCGCCCAGGCATCATGCTCTACGGCGCCACGCCTTTCGAAGAAGCCAACGAAGCAGCATCGCGCCTGCAACCGGTGATGACCCTGGAATCGAAAGTGATCAGCGTGCGCGAGTTGCCGGCCGGCGAGCCCGTCGGTTACGGCGCCAGATTCATCACCCCGAAACCGATGCGCATTGGCGTTGTGGCCATGGGGTACGCCGATGGCTACCCGCGTTCGGCGCCGACCGGAACGCCGGTGTTGGTGGCTGGTCAGCGCAGCCAGTTGATTGGCCGGGTATCGATGGACATGCTCTGCATCGACCTGACCGATGTGCCGCAGGCCGGCCTCGGTTCAACGGTCGAGTTGTGGGGCAAAAACATCCTCGCCAGTGATGTGGCCATGGCTGCCGGCACGATTCCTTACCAGATCTTCTGCAACCTGCGCCGGGTGCCACTGCTCTATTCCGGGGCTTAGTGCGCGGGGCTGCAGACCGGGAGTCGCCTCGCTGAACAGGATTCAGGTCAAAGTGTTGTAAATACTGAACGCTGTCGCCATGATAACGCTCACTATTCCAACAATCTGAATCCTGGAGGCGCAAGCTTTGGACGTCGGTGAACGACTGCAATCCATCCGTAGGCTCAAAGGCCTTTCCCAGCGTGAGCTCGCCAAACGGGCAGGGGTCACCAACAGCACGATTTCGATGATCGAGAAGAACAGCGTGAGCCCTTCGATCAGTTCGCTGCGTAAGGTGTTGGGCGGGATTCCCATGTCCATGGTCGAGTTCTTTTCCGAAGAAATCCTGCAGGAAAAACCGACCCAGATCGTCTACAAGGCCAACGAGCTGATCGATATTTCCGATGGCGCCGTGACCATGAAACTGGTCGGGCGTGCCCATCCGAGCAGGGCTATTGCATTCCTCAATGAAATCTATCCGCCAGGCGCTGACACCGGTGACGAGATGCTCACCCATGAAGGCGAGGAAACCGGCATCCTGGTCGAAGGAAAACTGGAACTGGTGGTTGGCCTCGAAACTTTTGTCCTCGAAGCCGGCGATAGCTACTACTTTGAAAGTACCAAGCCACACCGTTTTCGTAATCCGTTCGATGTGCCGGCGCGACTAATCAGCGCAGCCACACCGGCGAATTTCTAAGAAAAGAGGCGTCCTGCCAGCATCGCAGAGACGCCCGGCTCGTTTTTCTGCCGCAGCCTAAGACCCTTCCGACTTTGGGGTTGTTTCAGTGCGACGGGCTTACCGCTATACTTGCGCCCGCCTGCGAACCGTGGCCGTAGGCGTGACTAGCCACCATTGAGGGTGAACGCGTGAACCTAATTATGAAAATGCTGGCTGCACCAGCAACCGTATTGGCCCTATGGGCAGTCAGTGTCAGCGCTCAGGCTGCGACCAACGACGAAATCGCCAAACGCCTTGAGCCAGTCGGCCAGGTTTGTGTTCAGGGTAAAGAGTGCAAAGGGATGGAAGTAGCCACTGCCGCTGGCGGCGGTGGCGGTGCAAAAACTCCGGATGAAGTGATTGCAAAACATTGCAATGCTTGCCACGGTTCAGGCCTGTTGGGCGCGCCGAAAATCGGTGATGCCGCTGCCTGGAAAGAGCGTGCCGATCACCAGGGCGGCCTCGATGGCATCCTGGCCAAAGCCATTACCGGTATCAATTCGATGCCGCCAAAAGGCACCTGCGCCGATTGCTCCGACGCCGAGCTCAAAGGCGCCATCCAGAAGATGTCCGGCCTGAAATAAGCCTGAGTCTTCCTGCTGAAAAGCCGCTTTCGAGCGGCTTTTTTGTGCCTGCGATCTCGATAAACGCCGCTGATCCCTGTAGGAGCGAGCTTGCTCGCGATGGTCGCCAACGATAACGCGGCGAACCTGATACCCCGCGGCGTCTGTGAATCCTTCGCGAGCGAGCTCGCTCCTACAGGGCTGTTCATTGCGGCAAAGACCCGGCAAGCTCGGAGCAACCCCAATTCATGGAACGTGAGGGAGGATCCGATGGTTCAGTTGTGCTCTATCGAGCAGGCGGTCGATGACGTCCTGGCACGGTTGCCGCTCCACATTCACATGGGCCTGCCCCTGGGCCTGGGCAAACCCAATCACTTCGTCAACGCGTTGTATCGACGTATTGCTCAGTTGCCCGAGCGACGACTGACGATCTACACCGCGTTGTGCCTGGGCCGCCCGCCCCTGGGCGACGGATTGCAAAAGCGCTTCCTCGAACCCTTTCTCGAACGGGTGTTCGGCGATTATCCCGAGCTGGATTTCCTCGCCGACCTGCGTCGCGACCAGCTGCCGTGCAACATCCGCATCCAGCAATTCTTCATGCAGCCCGGCAGTCTGCTCAACAGTGCCACGGCGCAGCAGGACTACGTCAGCAGCAACTACAGCCATGCGGCGCGAGACATCAACGCCGCCGGATTGAACCTGGTGGCGCAATTGGTGGCCATCGATGCCGAACATCCCGACCGCTTGAGCCTGAGCTGCAACCCGGACATCACCCTCGACCTGCTGCCGATGATCGCCAGGCGCCGCACCGCCGGCGAAACCATCCTGATGGTCGGCCAGGTGCACAACGATCTGCCTTACATGCCCGGCGATGCGGAGCTCGGCATCGACACCTTCGACATGCTGATCGACCAGAAGGACAACACCACGCTGTTCTCCACGCCGAACATGCCAGTGGGGTGTCAGGACCATTTCATCGGCCTGCACGCCAGCACGCTGGTGCGTGACGGCGGCACCCTGCAGATCGGCATCGGCTCCATGGGTGATGCGCTGACGGCGGCGCTGCTGGCGCGGCAGGCTGACAACGACGGGTACAGGGCTTTGCTGGCGGACGTAAACCTCAGCCACTGGGTGCAACTGATCGAGCGCGAGGGCGGCATCGAACCGCTCGCCAGAGGCCTGTATGGCTGCAGCGAAATGTTCGTCAACGGCTTATTGGTATTGGCCGATGCCGGGATCGTGCGGCGCAAGGTTTACCCGGACGTGGCGACCCAGCAGCGGGCCAATGCCGGCACTCTCGACGAAGCCGCGCAAACCGACGGCATCTCGGTGCATGGCGGTTTTTTCCTCGGGCCACGCAGTTTCTATGAACGCCTGCGGGAGTTGACCCAGGGCAAGCGGCTCGAGTTCAACATGACCCGCATCAGCTACATCAACGAGCTGTACGGCCAGGAAGAACTCAAACGCTTGCAGCGCCTCGATGCGAGATTCATCAACACGGCCTTCACCGTGACGTTGCTGGGGGCCGCCGTGGCGGATCAGCTCGAAGACGGACGTGTGCTCAGCGGCGTAGGCGGGCAGTACAACTTCGTGGTTCAGGGCCATGCACTGCAAGGCGCGCGATCGGTGTTGTTGCTGCGCAGCTGGCGTGAATCCGGCGGCGACGTCAGCTCGAACATTGTCTGGGAGTATGGTCACTGCACGATTCCCCGGCACTTGCGGGACATCGTGGTCACCGAGTACGGCATCGCCGATCTTCGCGGCAAGACCGATGCGGCGGTGATCGAGGCCTTGCTCAATATCAGCGACTCGCGTTTTCAATCGGGATTGATCGAGCAGGCGCAGAACGTCGGCAAATTGCCCAGGGACTTCCGTCTGGATCCGCGCTTTACCGATAACAGTCCGCAGCGGTTACAGGCGATTCAGGCACGGCATCCGCAGCTGTTTGCGGAGTATCCGCTGGGCTGTGATTTCACCGAGGTCGAGCGTGATCTGTTGCGGGCGCTGAACTGGCTCAAGAGCAAGTTCAAGCTGAGCGAGGTGCTGGAATTGGGCAAGGCAGCGCTGGATGCGCCGGAGGCGGCAGCGTTCCCGGAGCATCTGCAGCGCATGCAACTGGCCAACCCGGAAGGCTTGATGGAAGACCTGTTTCAGCGCTTGCTACTGACCGGCCTCAAGGCTACCGATCCCCTGTAGGAGCTGGCTTGCCAGCGAAGGCGGTGCGACAAACAACAAAGATGTTGGATGTGATGGCCTCTTCGCTGGCAAGCCAGCTCCTACAGGGGAATTGCGGTGTGGCGTTACTTGATGAAGGTCACAACGCCGCCAGCCAGCGACTTCACACGAGCCAGGGACTCTACGCGATAACCCTGCGAGTCCAGCTCCGCACGGCCGCCCTGGAATGACTTCTCGATCACGATGCCCAGGCCCGCCACGGTAGCGCCGGCCTGTTTGATGATCGAAATCAGTGCCTGGGACGCCTTACCGTTGGCCAGGAAGTCATCGATGATCAGCACACGGTCGCTGCTGGTCAGGTGGCGCGGGGAGATCGCGACGGTGCTTTCGGTCTGCTTGGTGAACGAGTACACGGTCGCCGACAGCAGGTTTTCGGTCAGGGTCAGGGACTGGTGCTTGCGGGCGAAAATCACCGGCACGCCGAGGTTCAGGCCGGTCATGATCGCCGGTGCGATGCCCGAGGCTTCGATGGTGACGATCTTGGTGATGTCCGAATCCTTGAACAGCGTGGCGAATTCGTCGCCGATCAGCTTCATCAGGGCCGGGTCGATCTGGTGGTTCAGAAAGGCGTCGACTTTCAGGACCTGGTCGGAAAGCACGATGCCTTCTTCGCGAATTTTCTTGTGCAGGGCATCCATGAAGCTGTCCTCTGTTGGCGCCTGTGCGCCGAAGGTCATATAAAAGTGGTCAATTCTAGCGCTTTAACATCGCGCGTATATCCGCCAATGCGTTGTTGCCGCGCACGGCTTTGACTTCGGTCGGCGTGTCGTCGTTGCCTTCCCAGGCCAGATCGTCCGGCGGCAGTTCATCGAGGAAGCGGCTCGGCGCGCAATCGATGATCTCGCCGTACTGCTTGCGCTTGGCAGCGAAGGTGAAGGCCAGAGTCTGGCGCGCGCGGGTAATGCCCACGTAGGCCAGGCGACGTTCTTCTTCGATGGTGTCGGCTTCGATGCTGGAGCGGTGCGGGAGGATTTCCTCCTCCATGCCCATGATGAACACATAGGGGAACTCCAGGCCCTTGGAGGCATGCAAGGTCATCATCTGCACGCCTTCGGCGCCGTCTTCCTCTTCCTGCTGACGCTCGAGCATGTCGCGCAGCACGAGTTTGCCGATGGCATCCTCGACGGTCATCTCGCCTTCTTCGTCTTTCTCCAGGGTGTTCTTCAGCGCCTCGATCAGGAACCAGACGTTACCCATGCGGTAGTCGGCGGCCTTGTCGCTGGAGCTGTTGGTGCGCAGCCAGTTCTCGTAGTCGATGTCCATGACCATGCTGCGCAGGGCCGAGATCGGGTCTTCGCCGGCGCACTGCTCGCGCACCCTGTCCATGAAGCGTTTGAAGCGCGACAGGCGATCGGTGAAACGCGAGTCCAGATGCTCGCCCAGGCCGATTTCGTCGGTGGCGGCGTACATCGAGATCTTGCGCTCGGTCGCATAGTTGCCCAGCTTCTCCAGCGTGGTCGAGCCGATCTCGCGGCGCGGCACGTTGATCACCCGCAGGAAGGCGTTGTCGTCGTCCGGGTTCACGATCAGGCGGAAGTAGGCCATCAGGTCTTTCACTTCCTGGCGTCCGAAAAAGCTGTTGCCGCCGGACAGGCGATACGGCACCTGGTGATGCTGCAACTTCAGTTCGATCAGCTTGGCCTGGTAGTTGCCGCGATAAAGAATCGCGAAATCGCTGTAGGGGCGATCGGTGCGCAAGTGCAGGCTGAGGATTTCCATGGCCACGCGTTCGGCCTCGGCATCCTCGTTGCGGCAACGGATCACACGGATCTCGTCGCCGTGACCCATTTCACTCCACAGCTGCTTTTCGAATTCGTGGGGGTTGTTCGAAATCAGCACGTTGGCGCAGCGCAGGATACGACTGGTGGAGCGGTAGTTCTGCTCCAGCATCACTACTTTCAAGGACGGGTAGTCTTCCTTGAGCAGCATCAGGTTTTCCGGGCGGGCACCACGCCAGGCGTAGATCGACTGGTCATCGTCACCTACCACGGTGAACTGGTTGCGTTTACCGATGAGCATTTTCACCAGCAGGTACTGGCTGGCGTTGGTGTCCTGGTATTCATCGACCAGCAGGTAGCGCACCTTGTTCTGCCACTTTTCCAGGATGTCGGCGTGCTCTTCGAACAGCTTCACCGGCAGCAGGATCAGGTCGTCGAAGTCCACTGCGTTGAACGCCTTGAGCGTGCGCTGATAGTGGGTGTAGACGATGGCGGCAGTCTGTTCCTTGGGGTTGCGCGCGTTTTCCAGGGCCTGGGCCGGCAGGATCAGGTCGTTTTTCCAGGCGCCAATCATGTTCTTGATCTCGTCGACGCCGTCGTCGCCCGAGTACTCCTTCTGCATGATGTCGGTCATCAGGGCTTTGACGTCAGTCTCGTCGAAGATCGAGAAGCCCGGTTTGTAGCCCAGCCGCACGTGTTCCTTGCGGATGATGTTCAGGCCCAGGTTGTGAAACGTGCAGACCGTCAGCCCACGACCTTCACCGGCACGCAGCAGAGTGCCAACCCGTTCCTTCATCTCGCGGGCAGCCTTGTTGGTAAAGGTCATGGCGACGATGTACTGGGCGCGAATGCCGCAGTTCTGGATCAGGTGCGCGATTTTGCGCGTGATCACGCTGGTCTTGCCGGAGCCGGCGCCGGCGAGCACCAAAAGAGGGCCGCCGACGTAGCTCACGGCTTCTTGCTGCCGGGGATTGAGTCGGGACATAGGTAAATTCAGGAGTCAGTCACAAAATGGGCCGGCATTTTAACAGGCTCAGCAAATTGTGCTGCTCTGTCCGACTTGTGACGTACCACGCTATCTGTAATTGCCGGTTTTGTTACTTTCACGCAGGATGCGTAATGAATTTGCGGCTAATGTTCGTAATTCCAGATGCAAAGGGCCCGATTTGATAACTGATGTCATTGTCATTAGTTATCGGAACGGCATAATGCCCGTCGCCTACATCTTTGCAGAGTCTAGGGAGCTAGCTTGTCTACGCCTGTCGAACCCTTGCGTTTGCTGCTACTGGCTCAAGAGCCAGCGTGGGCAGCGTTGTTGCGCGAGTGTCTGGCTCCTATGGGGAACTCGGCCGTGCTCATCAGTGCGCCGAGTTGGGAGTCGGTCAGCAGCCTGTTCGATGACAACCGCAGCGCGGTGTTATTGACCATCCCGCAACTTCAACCGGCGCCGGGCCGTTGCAGCCTGCCGACGGTGTTGCTGCTCGACCATGAACCGCTGACCTCGCCTGACGGTGTGAGTGACTGGCTGGTGCGCGATCTGCTCGATACCGGCATGTTGCGCCGCTGTCTGCGCCATGTGCGCGAGCGTGGCGTCCTGGAAAACACTCTGCAACGCCTGGCCGAGCAAGATCCGCTCACTGGCATCGCCAATCGCCAGGGTTTCCAGACCCTGCTGACCGCGCGGCTGGCGGAAAACGACGGGCGCGGCCTGGCCCTCGGTCATCTCGACCTCGACAACTTTCGTTATGCCAACGATGCCCTTGGCCATCAGGCCGGTGACCGTTTGATCCTGCAAGTGGTGGCGCGGCTCAAGAGCCAGCTCGAGGCTGGTGATCAACTGGCGCGCCTGGGCAGCGATGAATTCGCTTTGCTGATCGACACACGTCGCGCTCCCCAGCGTGCCGAGTGGATGGCCGAACGCATCAGCGAAGCATTAGCCGAGCCTTATTGGGTCGACGGCGAAAGCCTGCTGATCGGTTCCAGCCTGGGCATCGCCTACGCCCGGGCCCAGACCGATGCGGATCCGCTGATGTGGCACGCACATATCGCCATGCAGCAGGCCAAAAGTACCCAAGGCTGCACCTTTCACATTTTCAACGAGCGCATCAACCGTAATGCCCGCAGCATTGCCGACCTCGAAACCGAGCTGCGCCGGGCGTTGCGCCGCGATGAGCTGGAGCTGCACTACCAGCCACGGCTGAACCTCGCAGACGGGCAAATCGTCGGCCTCGAAGCCCTGGTGCGCTGGCGGCATGCCGAGCGCGGTTTGCTGCCGCCGAGTGAGTTCGTGCCGCTGGCTGAGCAAAGTGGTCTGATCGTCCCGCTGGGCTACTGGGTGATTTCCCGGGCCTTGCGCGACATGCAGGCGCTGCTTGAGCTGGGATTGCCACCGTTGCACATGGCAATCAACCTGTCGTTCCGGCAGTTCCAGGACAGTCAGTTGCTGTCGACCCTGAGTCGCCTGATTGCCGAGCGTGGCGTCGAGGCGCAGTGGCTGGAATTCGAACTGACCGAAACCGCCGTGATGCGCCGCAGCGATCTGGTCAAGCAGACCATGGACGCTCTCGGGCGTCTGGGTGTGCGCTTCTCCCTCGACGACTTCGGCACCGGTTTCTCGTCCTTCGTGCACCTAAACAGTCTGCCGATCACCTTGCTGAAGATCGACAAGAGCTTTGTCGGCGGCATGGAACTGCGTGAGGAAAACCGCAAGCTGGTCCACGCGATGATCAACCTGGCGCACAACCTCAACCTCGAGGTGGTCGCCGAAGGTGTGGAAACGCCGGAGCAACTGGATCTGCTGCGTGGGTTTGAATGCGATCAGGTGCAGGGATATCTGATCAGCAAGCCATTGCCGTTGGCCGAGTTGGTGGAATATCTGATGTTTGATTCCCGTCAGCAGCCGGTGCTCGAAGTGGTGGTTTAACCACCACCGCACCTTGCAGGAGCTGGCTCAATCCGGCTGAGCGACGGTGAAACCGTTCTTTTGCGCTGGCTCCCGTCGAATCATCCGCTTCATCTTCCACTCAAACCCCAGCGTCAGGCTCACCGCCGCGCACGCCAGCCCCAGGGCCAGGCCCCACCAGACACCTGTTGGCCCCCACTGCCAATGGAACGCCATCCACCACGCCGCCGGTGCGCCGACCAGCCAATAGCAACCCAGGCCGACGAGGAAAGTGGTCTTGGCATCCTTGAGTCCGCGAATGCAGCCCATGGCAATGGTTTGCACGCCATCGAACAGCTCGAACCAGGCCGCCACCGCCAACAGGCTCACGGCAAGGTTGATGACATCGCGAAACGCCGGGTCGTTGTGATCGAGGAACAGGCCGACCAACTGGTTCGGCAACAGCCAGAAGACCATGGCGAAACACAGCATCGCCGCCGCTCCGAAGGCAATACCGACTCGCCCGGCCAGCCGCGCATCCAGCAGTTGCCCGGCACCATAGTGCTGGCCGATGCGCATGGTGATGGCATAAGAAATACCCGCCGGGACCATGAATGCCACCGAAACGATTTGCAGCGCAATCTGGTGCGCCCCCAACTGCGTGCTGCCCATGGTACCCATGCACAATGCGGCGAAGGCAAACAGCCCGACTTCCACCGCGTAGGTGCCACCAATCGGCAAGCCCAGGCGCCACAGCTCCTTCAGGTACTGGCGGTTCAGCCGCGACAGGCCCTGACGCAACGGATAGGCCTCATAAGCCGGATGCCGCCGAATGTGCCACGCCAGTGCAAGTGCCATGAGGTTGGCGACAATCGCCGTGACCAGCCCGATACCCATCAGCCCGAGTTTCGGCAGGCCGAACATCCCGGTAATCAGCGCATAGTTGAGCAGGAAGTTGGCCACGGTTCCACCCAGGCTGATAACCATCACCGGTGTCGCACGGCCAATGGCACTGGTGAATCCGCGCAGGGCCATGAAGCTCAGGTAGCCGGGCAGGGCGAACGGCAGGAAGATCAAAAACTGCCCGGCCATCTGGACGTTGCTTTCGGTCTGGCCGAACAGCAGCAGCACTGGTTTGAGGTTCCACAGCAGCAAACCGGCGGCCAGCGCCATCAGCCATGCCAGCCACAACCCGGCCTGGGTCAGCCGGGTAGCCCCGACAATATCGCCGGCACCCTGACGGATCGCCACCAGTGTGCCGACCGCCGCAATCACGCCGATGCAGAAAATCGACACGAACGAATAGGTCGCCGCACCGAGCCCGCCACCGGCCAGTGCTTCGGGACTCAGGCGCGCCATCATCAGGGTGTCGGTGAGGACCATCAGCATGTGCGCCAGCTGCGAGGCAATCAGCGGCCCTGCCAGCCGCAGGATGGCCCGGAGTTCAGTACGTGCTGGATGCTGCATGATCATCACGCTCGATTGTCAGAGAAAACAGGAAGCGTCGATTCTCGGCGCTCTGCGGGGTTTGCACAAAGGGATAAAAAGGATGGGTGGCATGATTAAAACTCATGTGAGAGAGTTTCCGATAAGTTGAAGCAATCGCGCTGTAGGAGCTTTCCTGATGTCTCGTCGTCTTCCTCCCTTGTATGCCCTTCGAGCATTCGAAGCGGCGGCGCGGCATAGCTCGTTCACTCGCGCCGCCGAAGAACTGTCGATCACTCAAAGTGCAGTCAGCCGACACATTCGTACGCTCGAAGAGCATTTCTCCTGTCGGCTGTTTCATCGCAGCGGGCGCAACCTGCAACTGACCGAGTCGGCGCGGCTGATCCTGCCCGGCATACGCGAAGGTTTCACTGCCCTTGAACGGGCCTGCAATACCTTGCGCGCCGAGGACGACATCCTGCGCATGAAAGCCCCGTCGACCCTGACCATGCGTTGGCTGTTGGCGCGGCTCAGTCGTTTTCGGCACCTGCGACCGGGGAACGAAGTGCAATTGACCAGCGCCTGGATGGACGTCGATACGGTGGACTTCAACCACGAACCCTTCGACTGCGCGGTCATTCTCAGCAACGGGCATTTTCCACCGGACTGGGAGGCTACTTGCCTGTTTCCCGAAGAGCTGATCCCGGTGGGCGCGCCGAATCTTCTGAAGGATCAACCGTGGGACGTTGCACGTCTGGCCAGTACCGAGCTGTTGCATCCGACTCCGGACCGCCGTGACTGGCGCAACTGGCTGGAACGCATGGGCCTGACCGATCAAGTCTCGCTCAAGGGCGGGCAAGTGTTCGATACGCTGGAGCTGGGCATGATCGCTGCCGCTCGAGGTTACGGCGTGTCCATGGGCGATTTGCTGATGGTGGCGGAGGATGTTGCGCAGGGACGTCTGAGTTTGCCGTGGCCGACCGCCGTCGCCAGTGGTGAGCATTATTACCTGGTCTGGCCAAAAACCCGCCCCGGCGGTGAGCGTTTGCGTCGCCTCAGCGATTTCCTGCAAGGCGAGGTCCGGGCCATGGAGTTACCGGATGTCGAACGCCTGGGCTGAATCGACTATCTCTTGCATTTTCTGTCGCTTTCTTGATTTTTAAGCTTGCTGAAACGTTTCTTCAAGTCTATAAAAATGGCACAAATCCAAGAAAGGCTGCTGCCATGACCCCGCTCAAACTCTTCGTTGCCCTCAGCGCACTGTCCGCTGCCTCCCAAGCCCTGGCCTGGGATTACGTCCTGCTTGACACCGATAAAGCCGCCCAGAACTGGCAGATCACCAGCCAGCAACTCGGCGTAAAAACCGACAAACCTTTCAGCGTGACCCTGCGCACCTTGCATGGCGGTCGGCAGGAAGGCGTCAGCATCGTCGACATCGATAACGGCACGATGAAACTTTCGGTAGTTCCAACTCGCGGCATGAACGTCCTGCAGGCCTCGGTGGGTAACGTGCGCATGGGTTGGGATTCGCCAGTCAAGGAAGTGGTCAATCCGTCCTTCATCGAACTCAACGGCCGTGGTGGCCTGGGCTGGCTGGAAGGCTTCAATGAGCTGGTCACCCGCTGCGGCTATGAATGGGTCGGCCACCCCGGCATCGACAACGGCGAACTGCTGACCCTGCACGGTCGCGCTGCCAATATCCCGGCCAACAAAGTCACCCTGCACATCGATGAAAAACCGCCGTACGCCATCAGCCTGCGCGGCGAGCTGAAGGAGCAGGCTTTCAAGAAAGTCGACTTCTCGGTCGCGACCGAACTGGTCACCGAGCCCGGCAGCGTAGCGTTCGCCCTCAACGACACCCTGACCAACAACGGCGACTATCCGAAGGAATACCAGGCGCTGTATCACAGCAACTTCAGCACGCCATTCCTGGAGCAGGGCGCCCGCTTCGCCGCGCCGGTGAAACAGGTGTCGCCGTTCAATGATAAAGCCAAAAGCGATTTGCCGGACTGGCAAACCTATCGCGCACCGACCAAGGACTACGACGAAACGGTTTACAACGTAGTGCCGTATGCCGATGCCAAGGGCGATACGTTGACCGTGCTGCATAACAAGGCCGGCAGCCTGGGTGTCTCGGTCGGCTTCAACACGCAAACACTGCCGGTGTTCTCCCTGTGGAAAAACACCGATACCCAAGGCCAGGGCTATGTCACGGGGCTGGAGCCGGGAACGAGTTTTTCCTACAACCGCCGGTATCAGCGGCCACTGAACCTGGTGCCGACGATTGAGCCCACGGAGCAGAAGCAGTTCCGTATCAGCTACAGCTTGCTGGCGGATAAGGCGGCTGTGGATAAGGCGCTGAAGCAGGTGAGCGAGATTCAGGGTGGGCGGGAGACTGAGGTGCGGCAGACGCCGTTGGTTGACCTTACCAAGGGTTGATTTTCGCCATCTTTTCGAAAAGCCGCTTATTGGTCGAAAAAAACTTACAAATTTGAGCTACTGGCTTGTCGGCCGATATTGCAGCGCTTCGGCCAAATGCTCACGGGTGATGCCATCGACTTGCTCAAGGTCCGCAAGAGTGCGCGCTACTTTGAGCAGTCGATGGGCCGCTCGCAGTGACAAGGTCAGTCGTTCACACGCCGTCTCCAGCCACGTTTCGTCTGTTATGGATAACTTGCAGTGTCTGCGCAGGCCCGGCAAGTCGAGAAAGGCATTGGCACAGCCTTGGCGCTTTTGTTGCCGTTCTCGTGCATCGGCAACCAGCTCGGCGGCAGTGGCAGTGTCGTCGCCGGGTTTCAACGCAGGATTTAACGCAGTGGCTTCGCGAGCAACCGTCAGGTGCAGATCAATACGATCCAGCAGTGGCCCCGACAATTTGTTGCGATAGCGCTGAACCATGTCCGGTGTACAGGAGCAACGGCCGCTCGGTTCGCCAAGATATCCACAGGGGCAGGGATTCATCGCGGCGACCAATTGAAAACGTGCCGGGAAGCGTACGCGGTCCTTGGCGCGGGAAATCACGATGTGGCCGGATTCCAGTGGCTCTCTCAGTACCTCCAGTACCTTGCGATCAAATTCCGGGAGTTCATCGAGGAACAGCACGCCATGGTGGGCGAGGGTGATTTCGCCGGGTTGCGGTTTCGAACCGCCGCCCACCAGTGCCGGTCCAGAGGCGGAATGGTGCGGTTGTCGGAAGGGGCGCTGTGGCCAATGGCTCAATGGCACACAGCTGGCGACCGATTGAATCGCCGCGACTTCCAGTGCTTCGTTCTCGGCCAGGGGTGGCAGCAGCCCTGGCAATCGGCTCGCCAATAACGTCTTGCCTGTGCCCGGTGGCCCGCTGAACAGCAGGTTATGCGCACCCGCTGCCGCAATCAGCAGTGCGCGTTTGGCTGCCATTTGCCCCTGAACTTCGTTCAAGTCGGGATAGGGTTTGCTGGCGTGGAGCAAACCATTGGAAACGTAAGGCTCGATGGGTGTGTGCCCATTGAAATGCGCCACTGCCTGCAGCAGATGGTCCACTGCGATGACCTTCAACCCCGACGCCAGGCAGGCCTCCTCGGCATTCGCCTGCGGCACCATCAACCAGCGCCCGGCCTTGCGCGCCGCCAATGCCGCCGGCAGCACCCCGCGGACCGGCCGCACTGCACCGGAAAGCGCCAGCTCCCCCAGACACTCCACATCATCCAGAGTCAGCGTCGGCACCTGCACGCTGGCCGAGAGAATCCCCAGGGCAATCGCCAGGTCGAATCGACCAAGTACAGGTTAGTTGATTATCTATGGACACTGGCTGTATGCGTTGGTTTTAGAGGATGTTGCGAGCTATCGCCGGACGGACGGGCAGAAAAAAACCGCCATTCAGGCGGTTCTTTGGTAGACAGTTTCAGGCTCTTTTACCGGCAAGTAAGCCCGGAGGTTCAAGGTCTTTGCCGTGAGCGGCAGCGACATCAAGAAATCGTTGTTGATTGGCTGAAATCTTGCCGCCTAGCCGAAGTGCTTCAGCATGATATTGAATGATGAGTAAAAGCTTGGCTTTTCGCTTTCTTTGAATCATGGACACCTCCTGTGCCTGGGAGTGAGATCGATACTATTAATCGTCCAGGTAAATGACAAGTCGATTGTCCGGCGCAAAAGCTATCCATCCACCTGAACACCACCCCCGAGTTCTGGCTGAATCTGCAATCGACCTACGAGTTGCGCTCAGCCCAGATCGAGCGTGGTTGAACGTTAAATATTCAAAGCGACTGCAAGACGAGTGAAGCCCGTTTCCACCACGGTTTTACCGGGCGTCTTGCCTGCTCCCGCTCTGTCATCAGATGCGGCACATCCTGCAACCGAATCCACGGTTGGTTGTTCCAGTGCAGCAGGCTCAACGACATTTCCGGCCAGTTGAGCAGGCTCAGTTGCGGGCGTTCGGTTGTGGTGGGGTGTTGGGCGTCTCGCAGGACGGGAACGACTTCGTGGGTGAGCCATTCACGCAACGCTCGGTACTCGGGGCAGTAGTGATAGACGAGCATGGCGTAGACGCCGGATTCGCTGATCAGCAGGGTGTTTTCGATGTGTCCGTGGATTAGGGTTCTGGCTGTTTGGTATTGGTCGGGATCGAGTTTTCGGAGTTGGCGGTCGTTGAGGTAGATGCGTAGCAGTCGGCCCAGGTCGCGGGCGCTGAACCAGGGTTGGTTTTGTATCAGGAGGGCGTGGAGGTGGAGCTTGTGGCGGGTGAAGACGTGGGGGATTAGATAGCTTTCTTCCATTTTGCAACTCCGGATGCGTATGAAGGAAGCTGCCTCTGTTCGTCGCCAAACGAAAGGGTGGCAGCTGCGCGCGGGTTGGCGAACCGGTGCATCCGGACAAACCGGCAGACCTGAAGGTCTCCCACGCACAGCCGCCATAATTCGAGATGGGATAATTCCCTGATTCGAATGTGGTCGCAGTGCGTCGGATGCTATCCAGGTCGCCAAACCCGGTGCTGAATATTCAGCTGGGGATGAGCTTAGAGACCGGATACCTGGCGACGCAATCGGACGGCGGTGTGATGTTTTGTAGGACGTTGCCGGGATTGTTGCGGGGCTTGCGATCAAAAGATCGTCCGAACGCGGCCCGAACCTTCGGCGGCTCCTACAGGTGAAGCGTAAGGTCATGCCGACCTTCAATCGCGGGCAAGCCCGCTCTCACAGGGATCGTGGTGTTACTCGGCTGGTGGATTGAGCTTCGCTTCAAGCTCGGCGACTTTCGCTTCAAGGCTCTCCAGCCGCGCCCGCGTGCGCGCCAGTACAACCATCTGGCTATCGAATTCTTCCCGGCTCACCAGATCCAGTTTGCTGAAGCCGCTCTGCAGCAACATTTTGAACTGGCTTTCGATTTCAGCTTTCGGCAGAGGCGTGTCGCCGCTGAAGAGGCGGGAGGCGGTGCCGGTGAGGGCGTCGAGGAAATCTTTTGGCGCGAGCATGGGCAATGTCCTGGAAACAATGCCGGGCAGTGTATCACGCAGTGTCTATAGTCATTTGCGCGGGCCAGGGATGCACGCTTTTCGCGCACGGGGACGGACGGTATCGCACCGTTGTTGTGCGTATCGCGTCGGGTGTTGTTGCGAAATAGCAGTCATCTGCGGGTAAAGGCTTGAAAACAGTAGTTTTTGTGGAGATGGCAAGCTTTCTGCTTAGACCCTGATGACCCATGCACTGATGCAGTCCCTGTGACGAACGCAGTGCGCCAAGCGAAGCGGGGGAGTGTTTCGTGAGGGGCGTCGGACAGGCAGGTCAGGGCCGACGATGCGTTACAAAGCCAGGCACTGCGCTTAGACTTGAGTCGGGTTTGTTTTCCTGGGGCAAGTCCACCAATTCGGGAGAGAGTTTTCATGAAGCTAGTCACTGCCATCATCAAGCCGTTCAAGCTGGACGACGTACGCGAGTCGTTGTCCGAGATCGGCGTGCAGGGCATTACCGTCACTGAGGTCAAAGGCTTTGGTCGGCAGAAGGGTCACACCGAGCTGTATCGCGGCGCGGAGTACGTGGTCGATTTCCTGCCCAAGGTGAAGATCGATGTGGCCATCGACGACAAGGATCTGGACCGGGTAATCGAGGCCATCACCAAGGCTGCCAACACCGGCAAGATCGGTGACGGCAAGATCTTCGTGGTCAATCTGGAACAGGCGATTCGCATCCGTACCGGCGAAACCGATACCGACGCTATCTAAGCCGCCACAAACCCAACGCCCCAGGAGAAAACAATATGACTCTGCGTAAATTCGCAGGGCTAGGAGCCCTGTTGTCCATCGTAATGCCCAGCCTTGCCTTGGCGGCAGACGAAGTGGCGGCCCCCGTCCTCAACTCCGGCGATACCGCCTGGATGATGACCTCTACAGCCTTGGTGCTGTTCATGACCATTCCCGGCCTCGCGCTGTTCTACGGTGGCATGGTTCGGTCGAAAAACATTCTTTCCGTGATGATGCAGTGCTTCGCCATTACCGGTCTGATCAGCGTGCTGTGGGTCATTTATGGCTATAGCATCGCGTTCGACACCACGGGCATGGAGCAGGGCGTCATCAACTTCAACTCGTTCGTCGGCGGCATGGGCAAGGCATTCCTCGCCGGCATCACGCCAGCCAGCCTGACCGGGCCTGCGGCGCTGTTCCCTGAGGCGGTGTTCGTCACCTTCCAGATGACTTTCGCGATCATCACCCCGGCGTTGATCGTCGGCGCTTTCGCCGAGCGGATGAAGTTCTCCGCGATGCTGGTTTTCATGGGCGTGTGGTTCACCCTGGTTTACGCGCCGATTGCGCACATGGTCTGGTCCGGTAACGGCGGCCTGTTGTGGGACTGGGGTGTTCTGGACTTCGCCGGCGGCACGGTGGTGCACATCAACGCCGGTGTGGCCGGTCTGATTGCCTGCCTGGTGCTGGGCAAGCGCAAAGGCTTCCCGACCACGCCGATGGCGCCGCACAACCTCGGTTACACCTTGATGGGCGCGGGCATGCTGTGGGTCGGCTGGTTCGGTTTCAACGCCGGTTCCGCCGCTGCGGCCAACGGCACCGCCGGTATGGCGATGCTGGTGACGCAAATCGCTACCGCCGCTGCGGCGCTGGGCTGGATGTTTGCAGAGTGGGTCACCCACGGCAAACCTAGTGCACTGGGTATCGCATCGGGCGTGGTTGCCGGCCTGGTGGCAATCACCCCGGCCGCTGGCACCGTTGGCCCGATGGGCGCGCTGGTAATCGGTCTGGCAGCGGGTGTGGTGTGCTTCTTCTGCGCGACCACCCTGAAACGCAAGCTTGGTTATGACGACTCCCTGGACGCCTTCGGCGTACACGGTATCGGCGGTATCCTCGGCGCAATCCTGACCGGTGTGTTCGCCGCGCCGTCCCTGGGTGGCTTCGGCACCGTCACCGACATCGCCGCACAAGTGTGGATTCAGTGCAAGGGCGTGGGCTTCACGGTGATCTACACCGCGATCGCCACATTCATCATCCTCAAGGTGCTGGATGCGGTCATGGGCCTGCGCATCAGCGAAGAAGAAGAAGCGGTCGGCATCGATCTGGCGCTTCACAACGAACGCGGCTACAACTTGTAAGCAAGCGCATAAAAAACCTGCCCGGCTTGCCGGGCATTTTTTTGTCTGGAATTTGTCATTGAAAGCTGAGCTGAAAGGTTTTTTCCTACAGGTTTTGCGATGTTTGCGCCGGGTGTTTTTGTGCGGTCGAAGGCTTACAGGATTGAAGGAATATTAGGGCCTTTGTTTTTTCCCAGAGCGCGCTAGAATGCGCCCCGAACGAGCGGAGAACTGTATGTGGCAACAGACTCTGATTACCTTGCGAGCGAGGCCCCGGGGCTTTCATCTGGTAACGGACGAGTTACTCGCCGGCCTTCCTGAACTCAAGGCGTGTCGGGTCGGTCTTTTGCATTTGTGGCTGCAGCATACCTCGGCGTCGTTGACCATCAACGAGAACGCTGATCCGGCGGTACGTCGCGACTTCGAACGATTTTTCAATCGTCTGATCCCACAAGGAACAGACGGCTATGAGCATAACGACGAAGGCCTGGACGACCTCCCGGCGCACTTCAAGGCCAGCGTGCTTGGCTGTCAGCTCAGTTTGCCGATTTCGGCGGGCCGGCTGGCGTTGGGGACCTGGCAAGGTGTTTACCTGGGCGAGCACCGTGATCATGGCGGTGCCCGTAAAGTCCTCGCCACCGTGCACGGTGAAGAGGCATAGCCGCTGGTCAGCAGCGGCTGTTGATTTTTTTCCGGCAGCCTTCGACAGAGGGCAAAGCTGGGCTATAACTAATCTGCTTTTCGCAAGTCATGAGGTAGAACATGAGCGACGATGATCTGGAAAACGACGACCTCGAAGTAGGCGACGAAGACGAAACCGAAGAAGGTCTGGAAGCAGTGGCGGAAGACGTCGCTGAAGACGACGGTGGTGATGCGCCGGTTCCGACCGCCAAAGGCAAGGCCAAGGCTGCGGTATCGGTCGATGAGCTGCCGAGTGTCGAAGCCAAGAACAAGGAACGCGACGCCCTGGCCAAGGCCATGGAAGAATTCCTGGCTCGTGGCGGCAAGGTGCAGGAAGTGGAGGCCAATGTGGTCGCCGATCCGCCCAAGAAGCCGGACAACAAGTACGGCAGCCGGCCTATCTGAGCCTGCTGTCCGCTTGCTGAAGAAGCCCGCCGTCGCTGCGGGCTTTTTCATGCCTGAAACAAAAAATTGAAACTTGTGGTGATCCCTGTGGGAGCGAGCTTGCTCGCGATGGCGGAGTGTTAGGCAACATTTATTTTGAATGTTAAGCCCTCATCGCGAGCAAGCTCGCTCCCACAGGTTCTGTGTCAGGCCGAGGCCTTGTTCCAACTCGCCAGCAACGCCGGCAAATCGGTCAGGCTGCGAATCTGCGCATCCGGCAACCGTTCGGCTTCCCAGACCTTGCCCGCCGGGTTGAACCAGATTGCCCGCATTCCCGCCTGCTGCGCACCGGCAATGTCATCGCCTGGATGATCGCCAATGTGCACCGCCGTTTCAGCGGTCACGCCACCGCGCTGCAATGCCTCATGAAACAGTCGCGCATCGGGTTTGGCGATGCCGATGTCTTCGGCACACAACGCAAATTTGAAGTAGTCCGCCAGCCCCAGCCGACGCACATCGGCGTTGCCGTTGGTGACCACGCCGAGGGTGTAATGGTTGGCGAGGACTTCCAGGGTCGGTTCGACCTCCGGAAACACATCGATCTGATGGCGAGCGTGCAGAAACACTTCAAAACCCTTGTCCGCCAGATCCGACGCTTCGTCATGCCGGTAACCGGACTCTTCCAGCGCATGGAACAGCACCCGCCGACGCAGGGCGCTGATGCGGTGCTTGAGGCTTGGCTCGTTGTTCAATACACGCTCGCGAATAGCCCACAGATGCTCCACCGGCACTGCCCCAAGGTAGGGCGCGTGCTCGGTCAGCCATTCACGCAAAACGGCTTCGGCGCTGGCGATCACGGGGGCGGTATCCCACAGGGTGTCGTCGAGGTCGAAGGTGATCAACTGAATACTCATGAATCGTCGCCTTTCATGCGTTTGGCCCGTGGGTGGGCGCTGTCGTAAACCGCTGCCAGATGCTGGAAGTCCAGGTGGGTGTAGATCTGCGTGGTCTTGATGTCCGAGTGTCCGAGCAGTTCTTGCACCGCGCGCAGGTCCTGGGAGGACTCCAGTAAATGGCTGGCGAAGGAGTGCCGCAGCATGTGCGGATGCAGGTTTTGCCCCAATTCGCGTTCGCCGGCAGCCTTGACCCGCACCTGGATCGCCCGCGGACCGAGACGGCGACCTTGTTGACTGACAAACACTGCATCGTCCGCCGGGTTGGCCATGGCCCGCAGTGGCAGCCACTGTTCCAGGGCTTCACGGGCCTTTTTTCCTACCGGCAGAAGACGGGTCTTGCTGCCTTTGCCGAGTACCTGGACCATACCGTCAGCCAGGTCGAGCTGGTCGAGATTGAGCCCCGTCAACTCCGACAACCGCAGCCCGGAGGAATAGAACAGCTCCAGAATCGCCTGGTCCCGACGTGCCAGAAAGTCATCTTCAACCCCGCCTTCAAGCAGTTGCAGGGCGCGGTCGGTGTCGAGGGTTTTCGGCAGGCGGCGTTCGCCTTTGGGCGGCGCAAGACCATTGGCCGGATCGTGGTCGCACAGACCTTCGCGGTTCAGGTAATGATAGAGCCCGCGAACGGCAGACAGCAATCGCGCCAGGCTGCGGGACGATTGGCCCTGGGCGTGCAAACGGGCAATCAGGCTGCGCAGGCGCTGGATGTCCAGCGCCGTCCAGCTGCCGATGTTCTGTTTGACGCACCAGCCCAGCACTTTATCGAGGTCGCGGCGGTAGGCCGACAGCGTGTGCGGCGACACTTGCCGCTCACTGCGCAGGTGTTCGCAGTAAGCGTCCAGTTGCCGTTCCATGTTCAGCGTACCGAGCGCAGGGAGTTGTTGACCCGTGGCAGCACGCGACCCATGACTTCAGCGATGTAGCTCAGGAACAGGGTGCCCACCGAGCTTTTGTAGTGTTGCGGATCACGGCTGGCAATGGCCAGGATGCCGTGGATGCCTTGGTGGCTGATGACAACGACTGCGGTGGAGCCGATCTGCTTGCGCTGTTCTTCGCCGAACAGAAAGTCCAGTTCATGCTCGCGCAGGCTGCCGCTGACGCATTTGTCTTCCGAGAGTAAACCACCGATGGCCACTTGTGCTTCGGCGTGGGTGACCCAGCGGCCCACCGGCATGGCGTTGTCGCCGAGCAGGATGAGGCTGACGAAGGGCACCTGGAATTCCTGGCGCAGGCTGTCTTCGACGCACATCACCACGTCTTCCAGGCTGGCGGCATCCATCAATGCCAGAATCAGGCGACGGGTCTTTTCGAAAAGCCGGTCGTTGTCCCGGGCCACGTCCATCAAATGCGACAGGCGATGACGCAGTTCAATGTTGCGGTCGCGCAGGATGGTCATCTGACGCTCCACCAGCGACACGGTATCGCCGCGCCGATGGGGAATACGCAGGGACGGGAGCAGTTCTTCATGCTCGACGAAAAAGTCCGGATGAGCCTCCAGGTACGCGGCAACAGCCGCCGCCTCCAGGCTTTCGGACGGTGATTCGTCAGCTTGTCGTGCGGGTACCTGAGGCTTGTCGGTCATGGATTTCGCTCACTCAAAGACGCACTTGTCCTTCATATACGCGTACTGCCGGGCCGGTCATCATCACCGGTTGGCCAGGGCCTGCCCACTCGATGGACAAGCGCCCGCCAGGCAGGTCGATCAATAGCGGTGAATCCATCCACCCCTGGCTGATCGCGGCCACTGCGGCGGCACAGGCGCCGGTTCCGCAAGCCTGGGTTTCCCCGGCTCCACGCTCCCAGACGCGCAACTGCGCGCGGCTGCGGTCGATGACCTGGAGAAAACCGACATTGACCCGTGCCGGGAAGCGCGGGTGATGTTCGATTTTCGGCCCCAGTTCATGCACCGGTGCATTGTTGATATCGCTGACCCGCAGTACGGCATGGGGGTTGCCCATGGACACGGCAGCCAGATCGACCGGGGTGCCGTCGACGTCGACCTGATAACTCTTGGCCTGCTCCGGCGCCTGGAACGGAATGTCCGCCGGCACCAGACGCGGGGCGCCCATGTTGACGCTGATCTGGCCGTCGTTTCGCACGTCCAGTTCGATGACGCCGCTTTTGGTCTCGACGCGGATCTGCCGTTTTGCGGTCAGGCGCTTGTCGAGTACGAAGCGGGCGAAGCAGCGCGCGCCGTTACCGCACTGTTCCACTTCGGAACCGTCGGAGTTGAAGATCCGATAGCGGAAGTCCACGTCCGGGTTACTTGGCGCCTCGACGATCAGCAACTGGTCGAAACCGATGCCGGTGTGCCGGTCGCCCCATTGCTTGGCATGCTTGGGGAGAATATGTGCGTGCTGGCTGACCAGGTCGAGAACCATGAAATCATTGCCCAGGCCGTGCATCTTGGTAAAACGCAGCAGCATGGTTTTACTCCGGCAGCAGGCTTTCGCCAGCAAACAACTCGGCTACCGTCTCGCGGCGACGCACTTCAAATGCCTGATCACCGTCCACCAACACTTCTGCGGTACGGCCGCGGGTGTTGTAGTTGGAACTCATGACAAACCCGTAGGCACCGGCTGAATGCACGGCGAGCAGGTCGCCTTCTTCCAGTGCAAGTTGACGATCCTTGGCCAGGAAGTCGCCGGTCTCGCAGATCGGGCCGACGATGTCGTAGGCGCGAGCAGCAGAGGCGCGCGGGCGCACGGCAGTGACGTCCATCCAGGCTTGATACAGCGCCGGGCGGATCAGGTCGTTCATGGCGGCGTCGACGATGGCGAAGTCTTTGTGCTCGGTGTGCTTGAGGTACTCGACCTGGGTCAGCAGCACGCCAGCGTTGGCGACGATGAAGCGGCCCGGCTCGAACACCAGCGCCAGGTCACGACCGTCGAGACGCTCGCGCACGGCCTTGATGTAGTCGGCAGCCAGTGGTGGCTCCTCGTCCTTGTATCGCACGCCCAGGCCACCACCGAGATCGATGTGGTGCAGATAGATGCCGCAATCGCCGAGGCGGTCGACCAGGCCCAGCAGGCGGTCGAGAGCGTCGATGAACGGCGGCAGGGTGGTCAGTTGCGAGCCGATGTGGCAATCGACGCCGACCACTTCCAGGTTAGGCAGTTGCGCGGCACGCACGTACACGTCTTCGGCGTCGGCGATGGCGATGCCGAACTTGTTCTCTTTGAGACCGGTGGAAATGTACGGGTGGGTGCCGGCATCGACGTCCGGGTTCACGCGCAGCGAAATCGGCGCGCGAACGCCCAGTTCGGCGGCGACCACTTGCAGGCGTTCCAGCTCGTCGGTGGATTCGACGTTGAAGCAGTGCACGCCGACTTCCAGGGCGCGACGCATGTCGTCACGGGTCTTGCCGACGCCGGAGAACACGATCTTGTCGGCGCTGCCGCCAGCGGCCAGTACACGCTCCAGTTCGCCACGGGAGACGATGTCGAAACCGGCACCCAAACGCGCCAGGACATTCAGTACGCCCAGGTTGGAGTTGGCCTTGACCGCGAAGCACACCAGGTGCGGCATGCCGGCCAGTGCATCGGCGTAAGCCAGGTATTGGGCTTCGATGTGCGCGCGGGAGTAAACGTAGGTCGGTGTACCAAAGCGCTCGGCGATGGCAGACAGGGCAACACCTTCCGCGAACAGTTCACCGTCACGGTAGTTAAAAGCGTCCATGAGGTTCCCTTATTGGTAGACGTCGTGCTTGTGTGCTTTCGAGGCAGGCTGTTGTTGCGACGAGATGGCCTGCTCGGCAGGGTCCTGATTTTCGTCAGGCAGGTACAGCGGGCCTTTTTGACCACAGGCCGACACAAGGCAGGCAACCGCGGCGATCGCAGCAAGGGAAGAGATCAGGCGCTTCATGGCGAAATCCTTGAAAATGCATTAATTGCGCCGGAGTATACCGGCCACCCGGCAGCTTGCCTATGCAGCGGACCGCCCGTCCGGCGGGGCTCGGCCGCATGCACATCGAGCCTACAGGCAGGGTAACTGGTCGTTATCCTTTGCAATCGACGGGGCTCGGTCGTATCTTGCGGCGCTTGAGCCTGATCAGACACTTTTTGAGGTTGCCGTAATGAGTTTGTCCGAAGCGCGTTTCCATGACCTGGTCGATGCCACCCAGCAAACTCTGGAGGACATCTTTGACGAGAGTGACCTGGATATCGACCTCGAAATCTCGGCCGGTGTGCTGACCGTCAAGTTCGAGAACGGCAGCCAGTTGATCTTCAGTCGCCAGGAGCCGCTGCGTCAGCTGTGGCTGGCAGCGGTTTCCGGCGGTTTCCACTTCGACTACGACGAAGAAAGCGAGCGCTGGATGTGCGACAAGAGTGAAGAGCAGTTGGGTGAAATGCTCGAGCGTATCGTCAAGCAACAGGCCGGTGTCGAGTTTGATTTCGAAGGCCTGTGAGATCGTGACCCAGCCTGCGCCTGTCCGTGCGCCCAAGCCGCTCTACAGCAACGTCAGCCCGGCGGTGCCATCGCCGTGCAGCGGAGTTTGCCGGCTGGATGAGCAGAAAGTCTGTCTGGGGTGCTTTCGTCATGTCGAAGACATCCGCGAATGGCGTTCGGCCGATGACGATCGTCGGCGCGTGATTTGCGCGCAGGCTTCGAATCGCAAGGCCGGCGCTCCTACGCCGCCGCGTGGCGGCTTGTATATTTTTTGAGCTGTGATAGTGTCCGGAAACGCCTCAACCCACCGAGGCTGATGAAAACCCCGCCTTTTTCTGGCGGGGTTTTGCTTTTTTCGTGCAGAAGAAAGGAGTCTGCCCAGATCATGACCGCACCTTCCATCACCCTTACCCGTCTGGATGTCCAGCGTCTGGAGCGTCTGATCGATAGCCTGGACGAGACGCTGCCGGGCGTTATTGCGCTGCAAACCGAACTGGATCGCGCCGATACCGTGGTCGGTCACGATGAAGTGCCGGCGGATGTCGTGACCATGAATTCTCGCGTGCATTGCCGTGAAGAAGGCAGTGGCAAGGACTACCACCTGACCCTGGTGTACCCCAAGGATGCGAATGCCGACGAAGGCAAGGTCTCGATCCTGGCGCCGGTGGGCAGTGCACTGCTCGGCTTGAAAGTTGGTCAGCATATCGATTGGCCGGCGCCGGGCGGCAAGACCCTGAAGCTGACGCTGCTGGAAGTCGAATCGCAGCCGGCCAATGGCGGCGCGTTCCCCGAGTGACACCCCCTCAGACCTGATCGAACGCCTCGTTCAATGCGTGCTCCAGATCAGCCTTGTAGCGCAGGTACAGATGAGTGGAACTCTGCCCTTCGCCGAGCAGGCCTGACAGGTCGAGGTCAGTGATGTAGCAGCGGTAGCGTTCGCTCTCCCGTCGCTGCCCGACGATTTCCCGGGCGACCACGCTGAACAGCTGGTCGCCATGTTCCAGCTCGGAAAACTCCCGTTGATTGCAATACAGCGTGACCTGCACCTGGCCCGGTGCGGCTTTGCCGACGATCGCCTGCACGTCGTAGAACGGCTTGTCCACCGGTGTCTGCGGTACCGGCCGGGCCTCGATGCGGCGCGCCCGGCCAGGGCCTGACGGCAGCAACTGGCAATACAGGGTGTCGAGTTTCAAGGGATGGACAGTATCCATTGGCAACAGGGCATCGCGACGGTACTGGATCGATTGCAGGAAACGCTGCAGCGGTACCAGCAGGCTTTGCTCGTCGTGCCAGGGCAGGCGTTGCTGCCACAGGGCATTGAACTCATCGAGCACGTACAGATCGGCCTGATTTTCATTGACCCGATAGAACACTTGTATGCAGTCCGGCTGGCCCGTCGGCAGGAACAGCGCGAGGTCGTGGTCTTCCAGTGCCTTCGGATCCAGGTGCAGCGGGCTGTAGCTGGCCATTTCCTCGCCCAGGTAATCGATCAATGCCGGTAGCGTGGACAGTGCGACGTGCCGGACCTGGCCCGACACCAGCTCCAGCACGTGGTAGTGCTGCTGGACCTGGATCAGGTAGCGATGATTGAGCCGGCTCAGCAGCAGGTTCTGCGCGGTATCGAGGATTTCCTCGACCCGTTGGGCAATGAACTGCGCGCGGTTATGGCAGAAGCAACGCACCCTCAGCTTCGGCTGATGTGGCCCGGCCGGCAGGTTATTGAGGTAGTCGCGGATGCAGTCGAGCAGGGCGTGAGGGCCGTCATAGCGACCGACCAGCACTTCATTCCAGCTGTTGAGCGTGACCTGGTCCAGGGTCAGCACCAGGTTTTCCCGGACACCGGCGTAGCTCAGGGAGTCGGTGCGCTCGGTAGTCATCAGGATGTTCAGGTCGCGATGGTGCTTGAGCGGGTCAATGCCGACATTCACCAGAATCAGCACTTCACTCGGCACGCTGGCGCGCAGCAGCGGTTCTTCGGCGACGGTGGGCAAGGGCAGGGCGATGGTCTGTTGCAGGCTGCCAAGCAGGTTGAACAGTTCGAATTCGCTCAAGTCGCTGGTGCCGGGGTGCAGGGCCAGGCGGGTACTGCTGTCGATCACTGCGTTGCGGTGGCACCAGGTCAGCAGTTCCAGCAAGTGGCGGCTGCGTTTGATCGGTGCGAAATGTTCCCACTCCAGTGCCGTCAGGCTGCCATTGTACAAGCCCCATTGGCTCTGCCCCGGTTCTTTCCTGTTCGGGGCATGCACCAGCGTCAGGATGTCTTCAGCCAGGTCCGGGGCGATACCGGGGTTGATGAACTCGACTTTGCCGGCCTTGCGCTCGAATGCGGCGTACAGGCGACGGCCGAGGACACTCAGGTCGCGCTTGTTGATGCGGCTGACGGTTTGTTCGTGACGGGCAAACTGGGTGAGGAAGCGGTAGCTGTAGTTCAGTTCGTTGACCAGCGCCCGCCGCTCGGAGCTGACCTGGCGGACTTTCCACTGACTGCGGCTGTCGAGCAGGGCCAGTTGGCGCTGGTCCCACTGCCATTCGCGGGCCAGGCGCTCGAGCAACGAGCGTTGCCAGCTCTGGGTGCGGCGGCTGCCGGTCAGTTTGCGATTGACCTTCAGGTACAGCGCACGACGCACCAGCTCCAACCGTTCCGGTTCGTTGCGGGCGACCAGGTATTCCTCAATGCGCCGGTACACCACGACATACGGGTCCAGCTCGTCGAGGTCGAGCCGGTTGGCGAATACCGCTTGTTTGAAGCGCAGGCTCAGGCAATGAACCCTGGGGTGCTCACTGGCATAAACCTCGGTCAGTAACAGCTTGAGCACTGATTTGTAGGGTGACTCGATGCCCTTGTACAACTGCCAGAGTCCGGCACCGATAAATTCGCCGGGCGGGATGTAGGCCAGATTGCCGAGGTCGAGGGTTTCATCGGCACGGATGAAACGTTTGGAAGTCAGGCCATGGGTGTAGCGGTCGTAGCTCGACTCTTCATAGACCGGCACCAACCACCAGATCGGTGTGCGTCCGGCCAGCCAGATCGCGGTGCGGTAAAACTCGTCCAGCAACAGGTAGTGCTGGGTGGTTCCACAATCTTCCGAACTCAGCTGAGTATCGCGCTCGCCACGGACAAAACGGCTCGGGTCGATCAGGAAAAAATGCGCTTCCGCACCTTGGCCGGCGGCCCAGGCTTCAAGCAACTGGCATTTCTTGCGCAGCTCGGCGAGTTCGTTTTCGGTCAGGTCTGGCCCATGGCAGACCCACACATCCATGTCGCTCTGGTCGGCCTGTGCCAGGGTGCCGAGGCTGCCCATCAGGAACAGTCCGTGAATCGGTCTCGGCGGGTTGCTGCCGTGGCGCGGCTTGTAGGAAAACGAGCGGGTCAGGCGCTGGGCTTCAGTGAGGACATTGGCATCCGGTTCGAAGTTCGACAGCCCGGCCGGCGTACTGCCGGAAACGTAGCCGGGCAACAGCGGATGGTTGACGTGGAAAAACAGCGGCAGCAAGGTCAGGACCCCTTGCTGGCGGGTCGACAACCCTTCCATGGCGCGGGCCATGCGTCCTTCGTTGAGTTTCAGAAAGCGTGCGCGCAGCTGGCTGAGAACCTTGCGGTCAATTCCCTCTTCCAGATCGGGGCGGATTTCATGGGTGCGCGTCATGTCAGCTCAAACCGGCTCGCAGGGCTCGGACGTGGGGCTCTTCGGATGAGGGGCAGTTTAGCGCCTTGAGGCGAGGACCTTTAAGCTGATTTTTTCTGGCGTCAGATGTCTATCGATTGGAGACAGAAATCAGGGGGTGTGCCCGCGGAAATCCCTGGGTCGGGGTCTCCGTGGGCGATGCGGCAGAATTCAGGCTGTTGCTTCGGCGTTAAGAATGGTCAGCGCGGATTGCACATTTTGCGCGGCGTCACGACCCAGGCTGGTCAGGTAACCGCCATCAGGCTGGTCGGTCAGTTCTTTTTCAAAGAGGCGTTTGGCGGCGGCAATGTGTTTCGGGGCAGCGGTCTGATGAATTTTCAGGCCTTCCTGGGAACTGTCCAGGTTGAAGAGTGCGAGGACTTCCAGTTCGGCAACCAACTCAGGGGTAAGCGACATAAGGACTCCAGACTTTCTAGGAATTGGACGACAGCGCCCCTAAGGTGAACCCGCTTGTCCGGCATGTCCAGTGCCCGTAGCAGGGTTTTTTTCGCCTCGGGGAACAATCCCTGGTGGCAGGTGCGGGCAGCGAGGGTGGTATCCGGTGTAGACCGCAAAAAAAGATCGCAGCCTTCGGCAGCTCCTACATGGGAATGCGTACCCGGTAGGAGCTGCCGAAGGCTGCGATCTTTTGATCTTACTGCTTTTCGGGCGGCAACTCGGGCAATGCGCGCAGGGCAGCTTCATACCATTGGGTGTTGAACGGGCGGTCTTCTTCGAGGATCGCGTCGATTTCTACCGCCAAAACGTGCGCCATCAAGTTGAGGATTTCTTCCCGCTCGTAACCCACCAGCGTCAGCTTGTTGAACGTCGCCTTGGCCGCTGGCGGGTTGTCGCTTTCGATCTGGTTTTCGATGGCCTGGATCAGGGTGCTTTCGGCGAACTCTTCTTCGTCGTTGTCGATATCGGTTGGCTCGCTCATGGCAGGCTCCTCAAGGAAAGGCGGCCAGTTTACCCGCATTCATCGGCGTGATGCTGCTGGCAGGAACGCCTTGAGCGTTCTATAAACAGACACCGCCCACCCCGCACGGCCTGGAGGCTATGTGATGTTTAAACTTTATGGATTTTGTGTCAGCAACTACTACAACATGGTCAAACTGGCGTTGCTGGAAAAAGGCCTGCCATTCGAGGAGGTCATGTTCGTCCCGACCCAGACCCCAGAGTCATTGGCGATCAGCCCGCGGGGCAAGGTTCCGGTGCTGGGTGTCGAGCAGGGCTACATCAACGAAACCAGTGTGATTCTCGAGTACATCGAACAAGCCCAAAAGGGCAAGCCGCTGCTACCGAATGAGCCGTTCGAGCGCGCACAGGTGCTGGCGTTGGCCAAGGAAATCGAGCTGTACATCGAACTGCCGGCGCGTGCCTGCTTTCCGGAAGCATTTTTTGGCATGACGGTGCCGGAGGCGATTAAGGAAAAGAGCAAGGCTGAGTTGCTACTGGGGTTTGCCTCCCTGGCCAGGCACGGAAAATTCGCCCCTTATGTGGCTGGAGAAAGCTTGAGCATTGCCGATCTGTACTTCCTGTACAGCGTGTCACTGGCCAGTGCGGTCGGGCAGAAGGTGTTCGGGATTGATCTGCTGGCAGATATGCCGGCGGCCAAGGCGCTGCTGGAGCGTCTGGGACAGAACCCCAACGTTCAGCGAATTGCGGCGGACAGAGAGGCAGCGATGCCGGCGTTCATGGCGATGGTCGCCAGCAAGAAGTAGGTTTTGTAGCGTTCTTGCGAATGTCATCGCGGGCAAGTCAGTGCGTCGATCCGACTTGCCCGCGATGCTTTTAGCTTTTAGCGGCTGGCGAGCAACGCCTGACCACGAGTCACGGCAGCCTGCACCTGCGCCGGCGCAGTACCGCCGATGTGGTTACGGGCATTGACCGAGCCTTCGAGGGTCAGCACGGCGAACACGTCCTGATCGATCTGGTCGCTGAACTTGCGCAGCTCTTCCAGGCTCATTTCCGCCAGGTCCTTGCCGCTGTCCACACCGTACTTCACGGCATGACCGACAATTTCGTGGCAGTCACGGAATGGCAGGCCGCGACGCACCAGGTAGTCGGCCAGGTCGGTGGCGGTGGAGAACCCGCGCAGCGCCGCTTCGCGCATCATCGCGTGCTTGGGCTTGATCGCCGGAACCATGTCGGCAAAGGCCCGCAGCGAGTCGCGCAGGGTGTCGGCGGCGTCGAACAGTGGTTCCTTGTCTTCCTGGTTGTCCTTGTTGTAGGCCAGAGGCTGGCCTTTCATCAGGGTCAGCAGGCCCATCAGCGCACCGAATACGCGACCGGTCTTGCCACGCACCAGCTCCGGAACGTCCGGGTTTTTCTTTTGCGGCATGATCGAGCTGCCGGTGCAGAAACGGTCGGGCAGATCGATGAACTGGAACTGCGCGCTGGTCCACAGCACCAGCTCTTCGGAGAAGCGCGACAGGTGCATCATCGCGATGCTGGCGGCCGAGCAGAATTCGATGGCGAAATCGCGATCGGAGACGTTATCCAGCGAATTGCCGCCAACCGCGTCGAAACCCAGCAGTTGGGCGGTGTATTCACGATCGATCGGGTAGGTGGTGCCGGCCAGTGCGGCGCTGCCCAGCGGCATGCGGTTGGTGCGCTTGCGGCAGTCGACCAGGCGTTCGTAGTCGCGGCTGAGCATTTCGAACCAGGCCAGCATGTGGTGCCCGAACGTCACTGGCTGTGCAGTCTGCAGGTGGGTGAACCCCGGCATGATACTGGCCGCTTCGCGCTCGGCCTGCTCCAGCAGGCCTTTTTGCAGGCGGGTGATTTCAGCCAGGATCAGGTCGATCTCGTCACGCAGCCACAGACGGATGTCGGTGGCGACCTGATCGTTACGGCTGCGGCCGGTGTGCAGTTTTTTACCGGTCACGCCAATGCGGTCGGTCAGCCGCGCCTCGATGTTCATGTGGACGTCTTCGAGGTCGATGCGCCAGTCGAACTGGCCGGCCTCGATTTCACCCTGGATGGTCTTCAGGCCATCGATGATGCTGTCGCGCTCGGCATCGGTCAGCACGCCGACCTTGGCCAGCATGGTGGCGTGGGCAATCGAGCCCATGATGTCGTGGCGATACAGGCGCTGGTCGAAGGTGACGGAGGCGGTGAAGCGGGCGACGAAGGCGTCGACGGGTTCACTGAAGCGGCCGCCCCAGGACTGATTGGTCTTGTCAGTGCTCATGAATTCGCTCGTATCGGCTTGAAGTAAGAAGGCGTGGAACGCTGGCGCGGATAATAACAGGGTTGCCAATCCTGTCGCTGACACTGGTCGACAGGTTTTTTTGGGGGGGCGAGTCCAGGCTTGGGCAAGCTCCGTACATTTTTGCGGAACGATATTTTCCAATTGAGCTGTATCGTCCCGGCAACCGTCTACAGTTGGACAGTAGGATCAGCGCACTTTTCGTTGCAGCCGCTGATTATAAAAGCAGAGGGGTATTCAGATTGCGTAACAGAAAACCCTGTGGCGATGTGCCGCCGATGCGGGCCTGGGCCGCCAATCGCCCGGCAAATGAAAATTTAGCCGCCGGACCAACGGCACTTTTTGACGCTCGCGCTAGTCTTAGCGTGGATCGCGGTGACGGACGTCACTTCACCTGTCTACGCTATCCTTGTGCGAGACTCACGCAGGAATCCAGCGCAATATGAATGTCCTGATCGTTGATGACGAACCCTTGGCCCGCGAGCGCCTGAGCCGAATGGTTGGCGAACTCGAGGGGTACAGTGTCATGGAGCCTAGTGCCACGAATGGCGAAGAGGCGTTGGCGCTGATCGACAGCCATAAACCGGATATCGTGCTGCTTGATATCCGCATGCCCGGCCTCGATGGCCTGCAAGTGGCTGCGCGATTGTGCGAACGTGAAACCCCTCCCGCCGTAGTGTTCTGCGCCGGGCCCGATGAATTTACCGTGGAAGCCTTACAGGCCAGCGCCGTAGGCTATCTGGTGAAACCTGTGAGAACTGAACAATTACATGACGCATTAAAAAGAGCCGAGCGCCCCAATCGTTCCCAGCTCGCCGCCCTGACCCGTCCTGCTGCCGAAAGCGGCAGCGGCCCGCGTAGCCATATCAGCGCCCGGACCCGTAAAGGGATTGAGCTGATTCCGCTGGATCAGGTGGTGTACTTCATAGCCGACCACAAATACGTGACCTTGCGCCACGAAGGCGGCGAAGTGCTGCTCGATGAGCCGCTCAAGGCCCTCGAGGACGAATTCGGTGACCGCTTCGTGCGTATACATCGCAATGCACTGGTCGCCCGCGAGCGTATCGAGCGACTGCAGCGCACCCCCTTGGGACATTTTCAGCTGTTTCTCAAAGGTCTCAACGGTGATGCGCTGATCGTCAGCCGGCGCCATGTGGCCGGCGTGCGCAAAATGATGCAACAGCTTTAAACAGCTGTTCGAAGGCGAACTTCACACCCGATTGCCGGACATCCGGGGCCAGGGAGGCCGAGTAGTATCTGATACAAGTCAAAGTGAATTTGGCTGAGATGTTATTATCCGCCGTATCTATTCAGTACGGATTGATCCATGTCCTCTCGTCAGATCCGCATCGCCACCCGCAAAAGCGCTCTTGCCCTGTGGCAGGCCGAATACGTCAAAGCCCGTCTTGAAGTGGCGCATCCGGGCCTGCTGGTCACCCTCGTCCCCATGGTCAGCCGTGGTGACAAGCTGCTTGACTCACCGCTGTCGAAAATCGGTGGCAAGGGCCTGTTCGTCAAGGAGCTCGAAACCGCGCTGCTGGACAATGAAGCCGACATCGCCGTGCACTCCATGAAGGACGTGCCGATGGACTTCCCTGAAGGCCTTGGCCTGTTCTGCATCTGCGAGCGGGAAGACCCGCGCGATGCGTTCGTTTCCAACACCTATGCCAGCCTCGATGAGTTGCCCCGCGGCAGCATCGTCGGTACCTCCAGCCTGCGCCGCCAGGCGCAATTGCTGACCCGTCGCCCGGACCTGGAAATCCGCTTCCTGCGCGGCAACGTCAATACGCGCCTGGCCAAGCTCGATGCCGGCGAATACGACGCCATCATCCTTGCCTCTGCCGGCCTGATCCGCCTGGGATTTGAAGATCGCATCACCTCGGCCATCAGTGTCGACGACAGCCTTCCAGCCGGTGGTCAGGGCGCGGTGGGTATCGAATGCCGCAGCGCCGACCGTGAAATCCATGCTCTGCTGGCGCCGCTGCATCATCAGGACACCGCCACCCGCGTGACCGCCGAACGTTCTCTCAACAAGCACCTCAATGGTGGCTGCCAGGTGCCGATTGCCTGCTACGCCGTGCTGGAAGGTGAGCAGGTGTGGTTGCGCGGGCTGGTGGGCGATCCAAAGGGTGGTCTGCTGCTCAGCGCAGAGGCCCGTGCTCCTCGCGGCGATGCTGAAGCGCTGGGTGTGCGAGTCGCCGAAGACCTTCTCAGCCAAGGGGCCGACGCCATTCTCAAAGCGGTCTATGGCGAGGCTGGTCACGAGTGATCGGCTGGCGCTTGCTGCTGACGCGTCCCGCCGATGAGTCGGCGGCGCTGAGCAGTCTTTTGGCTGAGCAGGGGATATTCAGTAACAGTCTGCCGCTTTTGGACATCATGCCGATTGCGGTCACTGACACAATGCGCCAGGTGATTCTGGCACTGGATCAGTTCTGCGCGGTCATTGTGATCAGCAAGCCAGCCGCCCGGATCGGCGTCGATCTGCTCCAGCGGTATTGGCCAGCGCCGCCCGGTGTGAAGTGGTTCAGCGTCGGCGCGGCGACTGCGCAGATCCTCGAGGATCACGGATTGGACGTGAGCTTCCCGGCAGAAGGCGATGACAGTGAAGCCTTGCTCGAATTATCCCGACTACGCGAGGCTATCGCACATCCCGATGCGCGAGTGTTGATCCTGCGCGGGGAGGGCGGGCGCGAGTTGCTGGCGGAGCGTTTGCGTGAGCTTGGTGCTAGTGTCGAGTATCTTGAACTGTACCGCCGGGCATTGCCGATTTACCCGCCGACAGAGCTGCCGGAGCGGATCCGGGCGGAACGCCTGAACGGGCTGGTGGTCAGCAGTGGACAAGGTTTTGAGCACCTGCATCAATTGGCCGGCAACGCCTGGCCGCAGTTGGCGCAGTTGCCGTTGTTTGTACCAAGCTCCAGGGTTGCCGAGCTGGCGCGTGCCGCCGGGGCCAAAACAGTTGTGGATTGTCGCGGTGCGAGTGCCGCGGCCTTGCTGACGGCGTTACGGGAGCATCCCGTACCCGTTTTATAATGCAAAGGATGGATACGTGAGCGAAACAGCCTTGCCTAAAGACGACTCGCGACGGGTGCTCGATGCACCTGTTGATGCTCCTGTTGATGAAATGCCGCCGCCGCCACCTGCTGTCGGGCAGCGTCGGGGCAATGGTCTGGCAATCATTGCGCTGCTGTTGGGTGCGGCCGGTGTCGCGGTGGGCGGTTGGGGTGTCTGGCAGGTACATCACCTGCAAGCCATTAATCAACAGCAACTGAGCCAGATGCAGGCGTTGAATGACCAGGCGCAAAACCTCAAGCTCAATGAGGAGCGCCTGAGCGCACGCCTGGCGCAATTGCCTCCCGCCGATGAACTGGAAGCACGTAGCCGTCTGGTCATTCAGCTGCAAGGTGATCAGCAGCGGTTGAACCAACGGCTGGAAACCGTTCTCGGTGCCAGCCGCAAGGACTGGCGTCTGGCCGAGGCCGAGCACCTGCTGCGTCTGGCCAGCCTGCGACTGTCCGCCTTGCAGGACATCAGCAGTGCCCAGGCGCTGGTCCAGGGTGCCGACGAGATCCTGCGCGAGCAAAACGACCCGGGTTCCTTTGCTGCTCGCGAGCAGGTGGCCAAGACCCTGATCGCCTTGCGCAGTACCGAACAACCGGATCGCACCGGGCTGTTCCTGCGTCTGGGCGCGCTGCGTGATCAAGTGGCCAGCCTCACCGAGTTGGCACCGGAGTACAAGGACCGTGGGGATTCGTTGCTGGGCCTGACCGCCGATGGCGACGGTGCCAGTCGCTGGGCGCAATGGTGGGATCAGATTTCGCGCTACATCCGTATCGATTTCAATGCCGACAAAAACGTTCGTCCATTGCTGGCCGGCCAGAGCCTGAGTCAGGTGCGCCTGGCCCTGAGCCTGGCGCTGGAGCAAGCGCAGTGGGCCGCACTCAATGGCCAGGCGGCGGTTTACTCCCAAGTGCTGGACGAAGCGCGGGACATCCTCAAGGGCAACTTCAACCCGGACAACGCACAAAGCAAAGTGATGCTTGAGCAGGTGGCCGAGTTGAGGACGCAACCCGTCACCGTCGTCACTCCAGACATGACCGGCACCTTGAGCGCAGTGCAGGGGTACCTCGAGCGGCGCAACGTCAACGCCGAGGATTCGGTCAAGCCACTGACCAGGCCTGCCGCGAACGCTACGCCGGAGGCCACGCCATGAGACGCCTCTATGTGATCGTGTTCCTCGTGATCGCCGCTGCCGCTGCGCTGGGGCTGGCGATTGCCGAACATTCCGGTTACGTGCTGATTGCCTACAAGACCTTTCGCTATGAGTCGAGCCTGTGGGCTACCTTGGCGCTGGTGGCTGTGCTCTGGCTGGTGATCTGGGGCATCAAGTCGCTGGTCGAGCTGGTGATGGCCTCCAGTGGCGTGGTCAATCCCTGGTCGCGGCGCAACCGCAGCCGTCGGTTGCAGGTGGCGATCGAACACGGTCAGTTGGACCTGGCCGAGGGCCGCTGGGCCAGCGCGCAACGGCACTTGCATCGGGTTGCCGAAGCCGAGCGCCAGCCGCTGCTTTATTACCTCGGCGCTGCCCGTGCCGCGAACGAACTCGGCAATTACGAAGAAAGCGACAACCTGCTGGAGCGCGCGCTGGAGCGTCAGCCTCAGGCCGAGTTGGCTATCGCCTTGAGCCACGCTCAGTTGCAGACCGATCGCGGTGATACCGAAGGTGCCCTCGCTACCTTGCAAGCCATGCGTGAACGCCATCCTCATAACGCACAGACCCTGCGGCAGTTGCAGCGCTTGCTCGAGCAGCGCGGTGACTGGTCGGCAGTGATTCGCCTGCTGCCGGAGCTGCGCAAAGACAAAGTCCTGCCGGCGGCCGAGCTCGCCGAGCTGGAGCGTCGGGCTTGGGGGGCGAACCTGATTCTGGCAGCGCAACGGGAAGAAGACGGAACGGTGGGGCTGCAATCGCTTGAACGTGCCTGGCAACAACTGACCTCGGCACAGCGTCAGGAGCCGCAACTGGTGCTCGCGTATGCCGAGCAACTGCGGCAATTGGGGGCTCAGGTCGAGGCCGAAGAAGTGTTGCGTACTGCTCTCAAGCGCAACTACGACAGTCATCTGGCACGACTCTACGGACTGGTTCGCGGCAATGATCCGGCCCGCCAGTTGCAGGCCGCCGAAGGCTGGCTCAAGGACCATCCGGCCGATCCGGGCCTGCTGCTGACACTGGGTCGTCTATGCCTGCAAAACAGTTTGTGGGGCAAGGCCCGGGACTATCTGGAAAGCAGCCTGCGTGTACAACGCAATCCGGAAGCCTGTGCGGAACTGGCGCGCTTGCTGGCACAAATGGGCGATACCGAGCGCAGTAACCAGCTGTTTCAGGAAGGCCTGGGGTTATTGGATGAACGCTTGCTTGCGGCCCCTCTGCCAGTGCCAGTCCGCGCTTGATCTGTTCGCTGGCGCCGGGTTCCGGCGTCTGAGCGATGACCTGCGGCGAAGGAGCGATCGCCCTCGCCGCAGTACGATGATGAGTTAAAACTCAGTTGCCGCATCTTGTCGAAGGCAAAGTCCTACAGAGGACTACATTTTATCCTCTCGCTTGCGTCGGGATTTCCCTACACCTGTGCTGAAGTCTCTGTGGGCACTTGCCTTGTAAGGCCGTCGCGCTTTCCTCTACCGTAATGGCCTGTCACTACTTTTACGGAAAAGCCATGTCTTTGGCCTGCTCACGCTCCTTGTTTTTCATGGCTTTCATTGCGGGCGCCCTGGCGATGGGCGTTTCCTACTACCTGGAATATTCAGTCGGCCTGCGACCTTGTGGATTGTGTCTGTTGCAACGGTTTTGCATGGCGCTCTTTGCCGGTGTCTGCCTGTTGGCTTCGGTCCATGGCCCCGGTCGCATCGGAAACGTTCTGTATTGGCTGCTCAGTCTTTGTTGCAGCCTCGCGGGCACTGTCACGGCGTGGCGACAGGTCCTGCTGCAAAGCCTTCCGACGGAACAGGCAGCGGGGTGCTCGACCCATCTGGCGGACCTGCTGACCAGTTCCCCGTGGCTATCCGTCGTACAGCAAATGTTCAAGGGCGCTGCCGATTGTGTGGAAATTTCCTGGACGCTGTTCGATCTGAGTCTCACCGAGTGGAGCCTGTTGTTCTTCGTCGCGATGATGATTCTGGCCGTTTACCAGTCGTTGCGACTGGTCTGGACCCGCTATCAGCGACCACTTGGCGGCGAGTCGTCGCACCGGGCCTTTGCGGGCGATTAAACACTTGTATGAACTTTATCTCCTGCGTACCTTGAAGCCAGTGTCGTGCGGGCATAATCTGGCCCGCATGTGTCATTGGAATTATGTTGCTCGATGACGCTCTGCCTGAAATCGCCCCCGACGTAACAAGAGGGCGACGGGCATTGAGCAGCTGACCCACAAGGGAAGAGAGATCACCATGCTCGAAAGTTGTCAGAATGCTCAGGAACGCTGGGGTGGAGTGCACCTGCTGATCGATCGCTGGTTGCAGGAGCGACACGAACTGATCGGGGCCTATGACGCTCTCGGCGCAAAGCCTGAGGCGCTGGGTGAGAACCGCAAGCCTTTGCAGGAATTCTGCGGCGTACTGGTCGATTATGTATCGGCCGGGCATTTCGAGATCTACGAGCAATTGACGGGGGAGGCCAAGGCCTTCAACGACAAGCGTGGCCTGGAGCTCGCCGAGACCATCTACCCGCGCATCGATGTCATCACTGAAAAGCTGCTTGCGTTCAATGACCTTTGCGACGAAGGCAAATGCGTTGCAGAGAAGTTCAAGGAGCTGGGTGGCCTGTTGCATGAACGCTTCGAGCTGGAGGACTGCCTGATCGAAGTGCTGCATACCGCTCACAAGGTAACCGATCCGGTTCAGGCCTGAAGCACTTCCTGCAAGACCCCGAAACGGCGTGCCAATGCACGCCGTTTTTCATTTCCGCTGTCAGTTGGTTGCGCCACGCAATTCAACCTCGAACACCAATGGGGTGAACGGTGCGATCACGTCGCCGGCACCGTCGGCGCCATAGGCTTGGGCCGACGGGATCACCAGTCGCCATTTCGCTCCGACCGGCATGTTTTGCAATGCGCTGCGCCATCCGGCGATCACGCTGTCGAGACTGAACCATTGTGGCTGGCTGTTCTGATCGAACACCGTGCCATCGGGCAAGCGACCGATGTACAGCACCTGCACTTTGCCGTTCGGTCCGGCCTTGGCGCCAGTGCCTGGCGTCAACTCCTTCAGCAGCACGCCATCAGCCAGTTCGCGCATGCCGGGCTTGGCTTTTTCTGTGGCGAGAAAACGCTGTTCCTTTTCCAGCGCCATTTCGCTTTGCGGCTCGGCTGACTGCATGGCGATCCGGGCTTCATGCTCGGTCAATATCTGCTGGATCTGCTCGTCCTTCAGCGCCAGCGGTTTGCCCTGATAGGCCTGCTGCAATCCATCGACCAGTGCCTGGAGTTGCAGGTCGGGAGCCTCCTGGCGCAAGCGTTCGCCAAGGCTCGCGCCCAGGCTGTAAGCGAGATCGTGGGCTTCATTTTCCTGTGTCGTTGCGGCGGCTTGGGCCACCGAAAAAAACACGCACAGCGATAAAAAAAGGTAGCGCGACATGGGCACTCTCCGACCTGAATTGCGGGCGATTATGCCAGTGAGAATGCGCGCAACGCTGAACTGCTTTTGCGTCGACGCAGAAGTTTTTCGATCCTTTGCAACGCACGGCTTTCGATAGTGTCAACATGCCCTAGCGGCGGTTGCTGCAGAGGTCTAGTATGAGCCGCACTCACTTCAGCCAGGAGGTAAACCATGTCGGCCAACAAGAAGCCAGTAAACACTCCATTGCACCTGCTCCAACAACTCTCGAGAAGCTTGCTCGAGCATCTGGAAACCGCTTGTTCCGAAGCCTTGGCTGATGCTGAAAAACTGCTCGCCAAACTGGAAAAGCAGCGTGGAAAAGCGCAAGAAAAACTGCACAAATCCCGCACCAAATTGCAGGACGCTGCGACGGCTGGAAAAGCCAAGGCACAAGCCAAGGCCAAGGACGCAGTGGCCGAACTTGAAGAGCTGCTCGATGCCCTCAAGAATCGTCAATCGGAAACCCGCAGCTACATTCTGCAACTCAAGCGCGATGCTCAGGAAAGCCTGAAACTGGCCCAGGGCGTCGGTCGTGTACAAGAGGCTGTCGTCAAGGCGTTGTCCCTGCGCGCAGCCAAACCTGCTGCGGCACCTGCGAAGAAAGCCGCTGCCAAACCGGCTGCTGCAAAAGCACCGGCCAAGCCTGCTGCTGCAAGACCGGCAGCTGCCAAACCAGTAGCGAAAACTGCCGCAGCCAAACCTGCTGCAAAACCCGCTGCGAGAAAACCGGCTGCTGCCAGCGCCGCAAAACCTGCGGCTAAAACCACGGCTGCCAAACCAGCCGCTGCACGACCTGCCGCTGCAAAAGCCGCTGCTGCCAAACCAGCTGCGGCTAGAACCGCCGCCGCTAAACCGGCTGCCCGGACCGCCGCGGCGAAACCTGCTGCCAAGCCGGCTGCAAAACCTGTCGCTGCAAAAGCAGCAGCCAAGCCAGCGGCAAAACCTGCGGTAAAAGCGGCTGCCAAACCTGCGGTTAAACCAGCTGCAAAACCAGCTGCAGCGAAACCAGCGGCCGCAGCCAAGCCAGTTGCTGCCAAACCGGCTGCTGCAAAACCCGCTGCAAAACCAGCGACCAAGCCTGCAGCGAAAAAGCCGGTTGCCGCCAAGCCAGCCACCGCATCGGTTGCCAAGCCAGTCGCTCCGGCTGCGCCAGCAGCACCTGCTCCGGCAGCCACTACCTCGACAGTCGCGCCAGCACCTACACCTGCCGCAACTTCGAGTGCTGTAACTACCCCGGCCAGCGCTTCCTAAGTGCCGGTTACCGCGACGCGCAGCTGATGCAGCGCGTCGCGGTGCAGGTGGGCGGCCTCCGCCGTCGCACCTTCCAGCCAGGCCGATAGATCGGTCTCGGCACCTTGCGGCCAACTCTGCGCCGCTCTCTCCAGCCGCAACAACAGATGCCGTTCGGCTTCCAGCTCCAGTGCCTTCACTTGTTCACGCAGCGTATGCAAGTCAGCGTCTTCCGTGGCCGCGGTTTTCCATTGTGTACGCAAGGCCCGTAGCGGCCGCACGACATCGGTGTCCCACGAGACGGCCACGCTGCGCAGTTGCTGCAAGCGCTGTTCATCGCAGGCCACACCTCGCTGTCCCAGCCACGCACCACACAGCAACAGGCACACATTGACCCCCGCCGACTGCAATTGCAGGCATGCCTGCTCAACGCCAGGGCGGGTGTAAATGGTCAGGGAAAAGCTCCACAGGTCAGAGGACATAGTGCTACTCGCGCCAGTTGCGAGCGAAGCTGGTAGACTCCGCCGCCATTATGATTCGACTTCAGAACCTGACTTTACAGCGTGGCCCGCAACGTCTGCTAGAAGACGCCGAGCTGACCCTGCACGCCGGCCAGAAAGCCGGCCTCATCGGTGCCAACGGCGCCGGCAAATCGAGCCTGTTCGCCTTGCTTCGGGGCGAGCTGCACCCAGACTCGGGTGATTGCTTCCTGCCGGCCGACTGGCGTATCGCCCACATGCGCCAGGAGGTCGACACCCTCGAACGCCTGGCGGTCGACTACGTGCTCGATGGCGACCTGCGCCTGCGCCAGGTGCAACGCGACCTGGCGGCAGCCGAAGCGGCCCATGACGGTGCCGCACAGGCCCGCCTGCACTCCGAACTCGACAGCGCCGACGGTTACACCGCCGACGCCCGGGCGCGCAAGTTGCTGGCCGGTCTCGGGTTCACCAATGAGCAGATGGATCGTCAGGTCGGGGATTTCTCCGGTGGCTGGCGGATGCGTCTGAACCTGGCGCAGGCCTTGATGTGCCCATCGGACCTGCTGCTGCTCGACGAACCGACCAACCACCTGGACCTCGACGCCATCATCTGGCTTGAGGAATGGCTCAAGAGCTATCCGGGCACCTTGATGCTGATTTCCCACGACCGCGACTTCCTCGATGCCGTGGTCGATCACGTGGCCCACGTCGATCAGCGCAAGATCACCCTGTACCGCGGTGGCTACAGCGCCTTCGAGCGCGCCCGTGCCGAACGTCTGGCCCAGCAACAGCAGGCCTACGAGAAGCAGCAAGTACAGCGTGCGCACATGGAAAGCTACATCGCCCGCTTCAAGGCCCAGGCCACCAAGGCCCGTCAGGCCCAGAGCCGGATCAAGGCGCTGGAGCGGATGGAAGAGCTGACTGCTGCCCACGTCGATTCGCCGTTCGACTTCGTCTTCCGTGAATCGCAGAAAATCTCCAGCCCGCTGATCGACTTGTCTGATGCCCGCCTGGGTTACGGCGACAAAGCCGTGCTGGAGAAGGTCAAGCTGCAACTGACGCCGGGTGCGCGAATCGGTCTGCTCGGACCTAACGGCGCGGGTAAATCGACCCTGATCAAGAACCTTGCCGGTGAGCTCTCGCCATTGGCCGGCCGCTTGACCCGTGGCGAGAACACCGTGGTCGGTTACTTCGCCCAGCATCAACTCGATTCTCTGGATTCCAAGGCCAGCCCGTTGCTGCACTTGCAGCGCCTGGCACCGACCGAGCGTGAGCAGACCTTGCGCGACTTTCTCGGCGGTTTCGACTTCCGTGGTGCGCGAATCGACGAGCCGGTACTGAACTTCTCCGGTGGCGAGAAGGCGCGTCTGGCTTTGGCATTGATTGCCTGGGACCGGCCGAACCTGCTGCTGCTCGACGAACCGACCAACCACCTGGACCTGGAAATGCGTCTGGCGCTGACCATGGCGCTGCAGGAATTCAGTGGTGCGGTGCTGGTGGTCTCCCACGACCGGCATTTGCTCAAAAGCACCACCGACAATTTCTATCTGGTGGCGGACGGCAAGGTCGAGGAGTTCGACGGTGACCTGGAGGACTACACCCGTTGGCTGGTGGACTACCGTCAGCGCAATGCACCGGTCAGCAACACCCCAGCCAACCCGGACAAGACCGACAAGAAAGCCCAGCGTCAGGCCGCTGCTGCGTTGCGCCAGCAACTGGCGCCGCACAAGCGTGAAGCTGACAAGCTTGAAACCGAGCTGGGCAAGCTTCACGAAAAGCTGGCGAAAATCGATGCCAGCCTCGGCGACAGTGACATCTACGAACCGGCACGCAAGAACGACTTGCGTGATCTGCTGGCCGAACAGGCCAAGTTGAAGGTGCGTGAGGCGCAACTGGAAGAAGCGTGGATGGAAGCTCTGGAATTGCTGGAAAGCATGCAGGCGGAGCTGGAGGCGCTGTCCTGATGGACGCCTTCAAGCTGCCGTTGCCGGCGGTGTGGGTCGAGCCGATCTGGCTTGGCGTGCAAATCCTGCTGATCCTGTTCGCCGGTTACATCGCCCAGCGCTTTGTTGCCAAATGCCTGACTCGTCTCGGTGAGCGCTACCCGTTTCCGCCGCAGTTGCTGATGCCGCTGCGCGGGGGCCTGCGCTGGCTGATCATGGGCAGTGCGTTGATTTTCGTGCTGGAGCGACTCGGTGTATCGGCCACGGTGCTCTGGACCGCGTTGTCCGGTTTCGTTGCGGTCGCGGCGGTGGCGTTTTTCGCCATGTGGAGCGTGCTGTCGAACCTGCTGTGCGCGATCCTGATCTTTACCGTCGGCCCGTTCCGTATCGGCGACGTGGTCGAGCTGGTGGACACCACCGACAAGCCCGGTGTCAAAGGTCGGGTGGTGGCGATCAACCTGCTTTACACCACATTGATCGAGGCCGAAGAGCTCGGCACCGGCAGTGCGATGGTCCAGGTGCCCAACAGCCTGTTCTTCCAGCGTTCTGTTCGGCGCTGGCGCGGCACGGATGTGTTTCCTTCCAGCGGGTTTGAAAAGTAGTAAGCCAGTTCAAGATTTAAAGATCGCAGCCTTCGGCAGCTCCTACAGGGAAACGCATTCCAATGTAGGAGCTGCCGAAGGCTGCGATCTTTGCTTTTGGCTGTTGGCAATCGCCATCTCCTGTAAAAAATCGGTAGTCATCCAGTCAAAGCCGCATTAGCTTAGACGTCTGTCACGAGTCTGAGTCGAGGTGTGCAATGGAGCTTCAAACATGGCTGGCTTTTTTTGCCGCCTGCTGGGTGATCAGCCTGTCCCCCGGTGCCGGCGCCATTGCGTCGATGTCCAGCGGTCTGCAATACGGATTCTGGCGCGGCTACTGGAACGCCCTGGGTCTGCAATTGGGCCTTGCAGTGCAGATCGCCATTGTCGGCGCGGGTGTGGGCGCGATTCTGACGGCGTCGGCCACAGCCTTCTATGCGATCAAATGGTTCGGCGTAGCGTACCTGGTCTACCTCGCGATCAAGCAATGGCGTGCGCTGCCTAGCGATATGAGCGATGACGCGGCAGTGCGTCAGATCGGCAAGCCGATGGCCCTGGTGTTCCGTGGTTTCCTGGTGAACATCAGTAACCCCAAGGCGCTGGTGTTCATGCTGGCGGTGTTGCCGCAGTTCATCGATCCCCATGCTCCGCTGTTGATTCAGTATCTGGTGATCGGCGTGACCATGATCTGCGTCGACTTGATCGTCATGGCTGGCTACACCGGTCTGGCGTCCAGGGTGCTGCGCCTGTTGCGTACACCGAAACAGCAAAAACGCATGAACCGGACCTTTGCCGGGTTGTTCATCGGGGCGGCCGCGTTCATGGCGACGCTGCGAAAAGCCGCAGTCTGATCCGACGGAAATCCAGGAAGGCGACCCATGAGGTCGCCTTTTTCATTGGGGTATCAGTCACTTGGAGAGCCCGCGATTTCGCAGGAAGCCCCAACAAAGCTTGAGCGAAACCTGTTGGGCGTTAACAATATGTAACTTCGTTTTTCAAACTGAGATTCATTCATGATTGCCCCCTCCCGTTTCCTGGCCTGGCTGTTGCTGCCACTGTTCGCGGCGTGCAGCGTTCAACTGCTGGCCGCCCCTGCCGAAGGTGCGCCGCAGGCGCTGCACTTGCTCGATTACATCGGCGCGGATTACCCGGACACAGTGCAGGCGGGCAGCATCACGGACCAGGCCGGATTTCGCGCGCAGCAAGAATCGCTCAAGACGCTGGGAAGTCTGATTGCAGCCCTGCCGGCCAAGCCGGAAAAAGCCGCGCTGGAGCAAAGCCTGGCTGCGTTGGGAAATTCCATCGACGCCCGTCAGGAGGGTACCGAGGTCACTCGCCAGGCCCGGCAACTGGGGGCGAAGCTGGCTGTGGCCTATGAAGTCAGTCAGGCCCCGGTGATTACGCCGGACCCGGCGCGTGGCGCGCCGCTGTACGCTCAGCATTGCTCGGTCTGCCATGGCGATGCAGGAGCTGGCGACGGCCCGGCAGGTGTCGGCATGACGCCACCGCCATCCAACTTGCGTGATGCCACACGACTGGATCGGTTGAGCCTCTACGCGGTCTACAGCACCTTGGGCCTGGGCGTCGAAGGGACTGACATGCCGACCTTTGCCGATCAACTCGATGATCGTCAGCGTTGGGACCTGGCCACCTATATCGCCAGCTTCAGTGTCGACCCGGCGACGGCCAAGGCTGAAAAGACCTACAACATCGCCGACCTGGCTCGTCAGACCCCGGCCGAAGTACAGGCCGCCGAAGGCCCGCAAGCCGCCGCGACCTTCCGTGCCCAGCGCGCGCAACCGCCACAGGTCAAGCGTGGCCCGGCGCAACTGCTCGACTACACCGCAGCCACGCTGGACAAGAGCATCGCGGCATATCGTGCCGGTGAGCATGATCAGGCCTATGACTTGTCGGTAGCGGCGTATCTGGAAGGCTTCGAGCTGGTTGAGAGCTCGCTGGATAACATTGACGCCAACGTGCGCAAAGACGCTGAGAAGTCCCTGATGGCCTACCGTCAGTCATTGCAGGATGGCCTGCCGATGAGCGAGGTCGAGCAGCGCCTGGACGTGGCCAAGGACAAGTTGAGGGCATCGGCCGGCCTGTTGGGCAACGAGGGTTTGAGCTGGTCGCTGAGTTACATTTCCGGCCTGCTGATTCTACTGCGTGAAGGTCTGGAAGCGATTCTGGTGCTGGCGGCGATCCTGGCTTTCCTGCGCAACACGGGTCAACAGGCGGCGGTGCGCAGCGTCAACGCCGGTTGGGGGCTGGCGTTTGTGGCGGGGCTGGGTACCTGGGCGCTGGCAGCCTATGTGATCGATGTCAGCGGTTCGCAGCGCGAATTGCTGGAAGGCGCGACAGCCTTGTTTGCCAGTGTCATGGTGTTGTGGCTGGGCGTGTGGATGCATGACCGTCGTCACGCGGCGGCCTGGCAGGATTACATCAAGACCAGCCTGGTGGGTGGCGGTGGGCGTTTCGGCTTTGCGACCCTGGCGTTTTTCTCGGTGTATCGCGAACTGTTCGAAGTGATTCTGTTCTACGAAACCCTGTGGTTGCAGGCGGGGCCCGCGGGGCATAACGCGGTGCTGGCCGGTGCGGCCACGGCGCTGGTGCTGCTGGTCGGCCTGGCCTGGGTGATTTTGCGCGGTTCGGCGAAACTGCCGCTGGCGCTGTTCTTCAGCATCAACGCCGGTCTTTTGTGCGCCTTGTCGGTGGTGTTTGCCGGGCATGGCGTCAAAGCGCTGCAAGAGGCCGGGATCTTCGGCACTCGACCGGTGCCGTTCTTTGACTTTGAATGGTTGGGGATCCATGCCGATGCGTATTCGCTGAGTGCCCAGGCTGTGGCGATCATTGCGATTGTCGTGTTGTATGGTCGTAGCCGGGTGGTTGATAGGCAGCGGGTGCAGGTTTCTTAAAGAGCATTCGCTGCGCCCACTTTCGCGGGCAAGCCACGCTCCCACAGGTTTAGCGTTAACCTGTGGGAGCGTGGCTTGCCCCGGGCGGCGTTCCGACGATGCTTTTCAACAGAGGAAAATTCAATGCGTGTGTGGATCGATGCCGATGCCTGTCCGCGGGCAGCCAAGGATCTGGTGGTGAAGTTCGCCCTCAAGCGCCAGTTCGAAGTGGTGCTGGTGGCGGGACAGCCGCAGACCAAACCGGGGCTGGCACTGGTCAAGTTGATCGTGGTGCCGAGCGGTCCGGATGCGGCGGACGATTATCTGGTGGAACACGCGGTGCCCGGTGAGCTGGTGATTTGCAGCGATGTGCCGCTGGCCGATCGTCTGGTGAAGAAGGGCGTGGCGGCGCTCGATCCGCGGGGCAAGGAGTTTGATGCGCAGAACATGGGAGAGCGGCTGGCGGTGCGCAACCTGTTCACCGATTTGCGCGAACAGGGGCAAATGGGTGGGGGGCCAGCGCCGTTCGGCGACCGTGAGAAGCAGGCGTTTGCCAATGCGCTGGACCGGATCCTCACACGGCTGGCCCGCAATTCTTAAGACCAGTGGCGAACCCTGTGGGAGCGAGCTTGCTCGCGATAGCGGCCTTACAGGCAACATCTATGTTGAATGTGCTGGCCCCATCGCGAGCAAGCTCGCTCCCACAGTTTTGAATAGTGTCAGGCGTCGTCTTCGTGGGTCAGTTCCAGTACCCGGTCGACCAGCTTGTTGATCCCCGATGCGGCTTCGCTGATGCTCTGCGCCAGCATGTAAGCCGGTGTGCTCACCAGTTTGCGTGCCTTGTCCTCGACGATGTCACTGACCGCGCAATCGGCATGGGTGGCGCCCATCTTGTTCATCGCGGCAGCGGTGTCGGTGTCATTGCCGATGGTGCAGGTGACGCCTGGGCCGTAGATCTTTGCCGCCAGGGCAGGGGATATACACATCAACCCCACCGGTTTTCCGGCCTCGGCGAAGGCTTCGGTCAGTGCCAGGACATCCGGTTGAACGGTGCAGCCAGCGCCCTCGATGGCGAAATTGGACAGGTTCTTGGCCGAGCCGAAGCCGCCGGGCACGATCAGCGCATCGAACTCATCGACGTTCGCATCACGGATATCCTTGATGTTGCCCCGGGCTATCCGTGCCGACTCCACCAGCACGTTGCGCGATTCAGGCATTTCTTCGCCGGTCAGGTGATTGATCACATGCAACTGCGCAATGTTCGGTGCGAAACACTGCACCTGGGCACCACGCTGGTCCAGGCGCAACAGGGTGATGACGCTCTCGTGGAGCTCGGCGCCGTCGTACACGCCACAACCGGAAAGGATCACTGCAACTTTTTTGCTCATGGGCTTTTCTCCAGATTCATGGCGTTAAATGTCCACTAATTTGTCACTCGTTGCCATAGGGTTAATTCACGGCTACACATAGCATCTGTCCTCAAGATTCCGGTCAGGGCGCGTCATGGACTTCATTCTGTATGCAGTGCCGTTTTTCTTTGTGCTGATCGCCATCGAACTGCTGGCCGACCGTTGGCGCGGGGTCAGTAATTATCGGGTGGCGGACGCGATCAACAGCATCAGCACCGGCGTGCTGTCGACCACCACAGGGCTGCTGACCAAAGGCGTGGGGCTGGTGACCTACGCGTTCGCCCTCAAGTACCTGGCGCTGTTCGAACTGTCGGTCGACAGCGTGTGGGTCTGGGTGTTCGCCTTTGTCTTCTATGACTTGTGCTACTACTGGCTGCATCGCATGGGCCATGAGCGCAATATCCTCTGGGCCGCCCATTCGGTGCATCACCAGAGTGAGGACTACAACCTGTCCACGGCGTTGCGCCAGACCAGTACCGGATTCCTGTTGAGCTGGATCTTCTATCTGCCGATGGCCGTGTTCGGCGTGCCGCTGCTGATGTTCGTCAGCGTCGCGGCGCTGAACCTGCTCTACCAGTTCTGGGTGCACACCCGGCACATTCCCAAGCTTGGCTGGTTCGAATGGTTCTTTGTCACGCCGTCCAATCATCGGGCTCACCACGCACAGAACGCTCTCTACATGGATCGCAACTACGGTGGCGTGTTCATTATCTGGGACCGACTGTTCGGCTCGTTCCAGGAGGAAGACGACAACGAGCCGGTGATCTTCGGTGTGACCACACCGCTGGCGAGCTGGAATCCCGTGTGGGCAAACGTGCAGTTCTACGCGCAGTTGTGGGCAGATGCACGGCGTACCGAAAGTACCCGGGACAAGCTGCGGATCTGGTTTATGCGTACCGGCTGGCGCCCGGCGGACGTGGCGGCCAAATACCCGATGAACAAGCCGGACCTGAGCCAGTTCCGCAAATTCGAGGTGCCGCTGGACGGGCGTCAGCAGCGCTACGTCTTGTTGCAGTTCTGCGTCTACATCGCGCTGGGCAGCTACTTGATGAATCTTGAGCCGAAGCTGCCGGTCACTGCCCTGGTGTTGGGCTGGGGAGCGGTGGCGTTCGGTCTGTTTGTGCTGGGCGTGGCCCTGGAGAATCGCCCGTGGGCGTTGAAGCTGGAGTGGATGCGGCTGGCGTCGAATCTGCCCTTGGTATGGCTGGCCCCGATGGTGGGGTTGTGGCCAGCCAGCGCGGTGGGCTGGGTCGGCCTGCTCAGTTACAGCCTGTTGAGCGGCATCGGTCTCTACTGTTGCAGAAACCGCATTACTCGATTGGCGTCGTAGGGTCTTCGATTTTGGCGCGTTCGGCCTTCATGGCTGCTTGCTCGTCGGCGTAGACCTGCCTGGCCAGGCGGGCATTCTTGAAGCGCCGGCGCAGCCATAGCACGAATCCCAGGACCAGCAGGGCGCCGAGCACCCAGAGTTCGTACTTCTTCACACTGCCGAGCATACCTTCGAGCACGGCGCCGAAATGGTACGCGGCCGCCGCCAATGCGGCGGCCCAGATCGCCGCGCCAATTCCGTTGAGCAGCAGGTAGCGGCCCGGCGGATAACCCGACAACCCGATGGCCACCGGCATGACCGTGCGCAAACCGTAGACGAAGCGGAAGCTCAGCACCCAGATGTCGGGATGCTTGCGAATGTGTTCCAGCGCCCGGTCGCCCATCAATTGCCAGCGCGGTTTGCGCGCCAGCAGCTTGCGACCATGCTTGCGTCCCAGGAAGTACCACAGTTGGTCGCCGGCATAGCTGCCGAAGAAGGCCACGACCACCACCAGATTGATGTCCATGTATCCACGGAACGCGAGGAAACCCGCGAGCACCAGAATGGTTTCGCCTTCGAAGAACGTGCCTAGGAAAAGGGCAAAATAGCCGAAGTCATGCAGAAATTGTTGGAGCATTGTCTGGGTGCTGGCGAAATGAACGCGCAGCCTACCCCTTCGGACACATTCAGGAAAGTGTCCAAATGTGTCTCGACGTGAACATTTCCTACAACGACAATGGAATGCGGCTACCTGTCGCAGCGTGCACATAACTGTCATACGTTCGTCATAATGGCCGCTTATAACTGTCACGCTCGCACGTCTGCGGGCTCAGGAGTCTGCCGTGAGCTTTACCCCCGCCAACCGTTTGTTCCCCGCAACCCGCCTGCGCCGCAACCGTCGTGACGATTTCTCACGTCGTCTGGTCCGTGAAAACGTCCTGACCGTCGATGACTTGATCCTGCCGGTATTCGTACTGGACGGTGAAAACCGTCGTGAATCGGTGGCTTCGATGCCGGGCGTCGAACGCCTGACCATCGACCTGTTGCTGGAAGAAGCAGCCAAGTGGGTCGAATTGGGGATTCCGGCGCTGGCACTGTTTCCGGTGACGCCAGCGGAACTCAAGTCCCTGGACGCCGCAGAAGCGTGGAACCCGCAAGGCATCGCCCAGCGCGCCACCCGTGCGCTGCGAGCGCAATTCCCTGAGCTGGGTGTGATCACCGACGTCGCCCTGGACCCGTTCACCACCCACGGCCAGGACGGCATCCTTGATGAAGAAGGCTACGTGCAGAACGACATCACCGTCGACGCACTGGTCAGGCAAGCGCTGTCCCACGCCGAAGCCGGCGCCCAGGTCGTGGCGCCATCGGACATGATGGACGGCCGCATCCAGGCGATCCGCGAAGCCCTCGAGCTGGCCGGTCACGTCAACGTGCGGATCATGGCCTACTCGGCCAAGTACGCCAGCGCCTATTACGGCCCGTTCCGCGATGCGGTCGGTTCGGCGCTGAACCTGGGCAAGGCCAACAAGGCCTCCTATCAGATGGACCCGGCCAACAGCAACGAAGCCCTGCACGAAGTGGCGGCGGACTTGTCAGAAGGTGCAGACATGGTCATGGTCAAGCCAGGCATGCCGTACCTGGACATCCTGTGCCGGGTAAAAGAAGAATTCAAAGTGCCGACGTTTGTTTATCAAGTCAGCGGCGAATACGCCATGCACATGGCGGCGATCCAGAATGGCTGGTTGAGCGAAGGGGTTATCCTCGAGTCCCTGACCGCTTTCAAACGTGCAGGGGCTGATGGCATCCTGACGTACTTTGCCGTTCGTGCCGCTCAATTGTTACGAGAGCAAAAATAGCCCTCCCAGGAACATTCGATGAATACCGAAGTACTCACTGAAGTTGCCGTAAAAGACGCTCAACCTGTGGTGGAGCAAGTCGACGAGACCCCGCCGGAGCTGGAGCCAGCTCCGCCTGCACCGGTCGTCGAAACCGCTGCGCCAGCGCCAGCGCCAGTGGTGGCCATTCCCGGTCTGGATGACAGCAGCCTGTACATCCACCGCGAGCTCTCGCAACTGCAGTTCAACATCCGCGTGCTGGAACAGGCGCTGGACGAGTCCTACCCATTGCTGGAGCGGCTGAAGTTTTTGCTGATCTTCTCCAGCAACCTGGACGAGTTCTTCGAAATTCGTGTCGCCGGCCTGAAGAAGCAGATCACGTTCGCCCGTGAACAGGCCGGTGCCGACGGACTGCAACCGCATCAGGCATTGGCGCGCATCAGCGAACTGGTGCACGGTCACGTCGACCGTCAGTACGCGATCCTCAACGACATTCTGTTGCCGGAGCTGGAGAAACATCAGGTCCGCTTCATCCGTCGCCGTAATTGGACGACCAAGCTCAAAACCTGGGTCCGCCGCTATTTCCGCGACGAGATCGCGCCGATCATCACCCCGATCGGCCTCGACCCGACGCACCCGTTCCCGTTGCTGGTGAACAAGAGTCTGAACTTCATCGTCGAGCTCGAAGGTATCGACGCCTTCGGTCGCGACTCCGGTCTGGCGATCATCCCGGCGCCACGCCTGCTGCCGCGCATCATCAAGGTGCCGGAAGAAGTCGGCGGCGCAGGCGACAACTATGTGTTCCTGTCGTCGATGATCCACGCCCACGCCGATGACCTGTTCCAGGGTATGAAGGTCAAGGGCTGCTACCAGTTCCGCCTGACCCGGAACGCCGACCTGGCGCTGGACTCCGAAGATGTAGAAGACCTGGCCCGTGCCTTGCGCGGCGAGTTGTTCTCCCGTCGTTACGGTGACGCAGTGCGTCTGGAAGTGGCTGACACCTGCCCGAAACACCTGTCCGACTATCTGCTCAAGCAATTCAACCTGAGCGAGTCGGAGTTGTATCAGGTCAACGGTCCGGTGAACCTGACGCGGCTGTTCAGCATCACCGGCCTCGACAGCCAGCGCGAACTGCAATACCTGCCGTTCACCCCGCAGATTCCGAAACTGCTGCAGAACAGCGAGAACATTTTCAGCGTGATCAGCAAGCAGGACATCCTGCTGCTGCACCCGTTCGAGTCGTTCACCCCGGTGGTTGACCTGCTGCGCCAGGCCGCCAAGGATCCGCACGTACTGGCGGTGCGCCAGACGCTGTACCGTTCCGGTGCCAACTCGGAAATCGTCGATGCGCTGGTGGATGCGGCGCGTAACGGCAAAGAGGTCACGGCGGTGATCGAATTGCGTGCGCGGTTCGACGAAGAGTCCAACCTGCAACTGGCCAGCCGTCTGCAAGCGGCCGGTGCGGTGGTGATCTACGGCGTGGTGGGCTTCAAGACCCACGCCAAGATGATGTTGATCCTGCGTCGCGAGGCGGGTGAAATCGTGCGTTACGCGCACCTCGGCACGGGTAACTACCACGCCGGCAACGCCCGCCTGTACACCGACTACAGCCTGCTGACCTCCGACGATGCCTTGTGCGAAGACGTCGGCAAACTGTTCAGCCAGTTGATCGGCATGGGCAAGACGCTGCGCATGAAGAAATTGCTGCACGCGCCGTTCACGCTGAAGAAGGGCATGCTCGACATGATTGCCCGTGAAACCCAGTTCGCCCTCGATGGCAAACCGGCGCACATCATCGCCAAGTTCAACTCGCTGACCGATCCGAAGATCATCCGTGCACTGTACAAGGCCAGCCAGTCAGGTGTGCGCATCGATCTGGTGGTGCGTGGCATGTGCTGCCTGCGGCCGGGCATCGCCGGGGTCTCCCACAACATCCATGTGCGTTCGACCATCGGCCGCTTCCTGGAACACACCCGGGTCTTCTACTTCCTCAACGGTGGCGAGGAGCAGATGTTCCTGTCCAGTGCCGACTGGATGGAGCGCAACCTCGACAAGCGCGTCGAGACTTGCTTCCCGGTGGAAGGCAAGAAGCTGATCATGCGGGTCAAGAAAGAGCTGGAGTTGTATCTGACCGATAACACCCATAGCTGGAGCCTGCAGTCGGACGGTCGCTACATCCGTAACACACCGACCGGCAACCAGAACCCGCGCAGCGCCCAGGCTACGTTACTGGAGCGTTTGGGCAGCCCGATTCTGGCTGTCCGGTAACGGCTGCAACCTGTGGGAGCGAGCTTGCTCGCGATGACGGAGTGTCAGGCAATGATGTGTTGATTGACCGGCCGCCATCGCGAGCAAGCTCGCTCCCACAGGGTTAGTGGCGATTGCAGAATCGCAGACAAAAAAGGCCTTCGGAAGAAGGCCTTTTTCAATTTCAGCGAGCGCTCAACACGATGTCGACCCGGGTCAGCCATTGCGCTTCGATTTCGAAGTCGGCCTGGGTCAGTTGGTTTTCGTCCAGCCAGTTCTCCGGGAATACCACTTCCAGGCTATTGCCATAGGCGTTCAGTTCCACCTGTGGCATTTGCTGGGTGCCACGGATGTGGTGGAACAGGATCGCAAAGCGCAGCAGCACGCACAGGCGAATCAGCTTGATGCCGTCGTCGCCGAACTCGGCGAACTTGTCCTTGGGAATATTGCGACGATGGCCACGCACCAGTAGCGCGAGCATCAACTGGTCTTCGCGGGAGAACCCGGCGAGGTCGGAGTGCTCGATCAGGTAGGCGCCGTGCTTGTGGTACTGATAGTGAGCAATGTCCAGGCCCACTTCATGGACCTTGGCCGCCCAGCCGAGCAGTTCGCGCCAGACGCCGTCTTCCAGATCCCAGTCTGCGGCCACCTGATCGAACGCATGCAGGGCCTTGCGCTCGACCCGTACCGCTTGTTCTTGATCGACGTGGTAGCGCTCCATCAGCGAAGTGAGGGTGCGCTCGCGCACGTCTTCGTGATGATGACGGCCCAACAGGTCATAGAGCACGCCTTCGCGCAGGGCGCCTTCGCAGTGATCCATGCGTTGCAGTTCGAGGGCGTCGAAGATCGCTTCGAGGATTGCCAGGCCGGCCGGGAAAATCGCCCGGCGATCCGGTTTGATTCCTTCGAAATCGATTTTCTCGACATCGCCGAGCTTGATCAGTTTGCGCTTGAGCCAGGCCAGGCCTTCGGCATTGACCTCGCCGGTGCCGTGACCGCCAGCCTTCAGCGCCAGACCGATGGCGCGGATGGTGCCCGAGGAGCCGATGGCTTCATCCCAGGTCAGGCGGTGCAGGGCGTGTTCGATGCTCATGATCTCCAGTCGCGCCGCGGTGTACGCCTGGGCGTAACGGGCCGGGGTGATCTTGCCGTCCTTGAAATAGCGCTGGGTGTAGCTGACGCAGCCCATCTGCAGGCTTTCGCGCAGCAGCGGTTCGAAGCGCTGGCCAATGATGAATTCGGTACTGCCGCCGCCGATGTCGGCCACCAGGCGCTTGCCCGGGGTATCGGCGAGGGTGTGGGACACGCCGAGGTAGATCAGGCGCGCTTCCTCACGACCGGAAATGACTTCCACCGGGTGGCCGAGGATTTCTTCCGCGCGACGGATGAATTCGGCGCGGTTGCGGGCTTCACGCAAGGCGTTGGTGCCGACGATGCGAACGGCGCCGGTGGGCATACCGCTGATCAGTTGGGCGAAGCGCTTGAGGCAGTCGAGCCCGCGCTGCATCGATTCTTCATTGAGATGGCGCTCTTCGTCGATGCCGGCGGCCAGCTGAACCTTCTCCCCGAGACGTTCGAGAATACGGATTTCACCGTTCTGGGCCTTGGCCACGACCATGTGAAAGCTGTTGGAGCCCAGGTCGATTGCGGCGATCAGGGACAGATTCTTGGCTTGGGATTGCGGCATGGTCAGGAGTCTCGGTCGATAACCCCGACATCGTGCCACGATCAAAGGCTGGCGCCAACGCGCAGTGTTCAAAGCCTTGATCCAACACAACCCTGTGGCGGGGGGGGGTCAGCCCGCCGCCTCAACCGTCCCGATGAAATTCGCCAGCTCCGCCGTCTGCGGATTGGCGAACAACACCTTCGGATCGCCTGTTTCATGCACCTTGCCCTGGTGCATGAACACCAGCTTGTCCCCCACTTCCCGGGCGAAGCGCATTTCGTGGGTGACCATGATCAGCGTCATGCCTTCCCTGGCCAGTTGTCGGACCACGCTCAGCACCTCATTGACCAGCTCCGGGTCCAGGGCCGAGGTGATTTCATCGCACAGCAGCACTTTCGGTGACATCGCCAGAGCACGGGCAATCGCCACCCGCTGTTGCTGACCACCGGACAGCCGATCCGGGAAGGCATCGAACTTCTCCCCCAGCCCGACCCGCTCCAGCATCTGCCGCGCCAGTTCGGCGGCCTTGGCTTTTGGTGCTTTCTGCACCACTTGCGGCGCGAGCATGACGTTCTCGCCCACGGTCAGGTGCGGGAACAGGTTGAACTGCTGAAACACCATCCCGACCTTCTGCCGCAGGCTGCGCAGGTCGGCGCGGGCGGCGTCGAGGTACTCGCCGTCGACTTCGATCACGCCGTCGTTGATCGACTCCAGGCCGTTGAGGGTGCGCAGCAAGGTCGATTTGCCCGAACCGCTGCGGCCGATGATCGCCACCACCTGGCCTTCCTCGACACTCAGGTCGATGCCTTTGAGCACATGGTGATCGCCGTAGTATTTATGCAGGGCGGAAATTCTAAGCAGAGGCATGCAGTCTCCTTTCCAGGTAGCGCGCACTGAGCGACAAGGGATAACAGAGCAGGAAATAGCCGAGAGCGACGAGGCCGTAGACCATGAAGGGTTCGAAGGTGGCGTTGGCGAGCATGCCGCCAGTCTTGGTAAGTTCGGTGAAACCGATGATCGAGGTGACGGCGGTGCCTTTGACCACCTGCACGGAGAAGCCCACGGTCGGCGCCACGGCGATACGCAGGGCTTGCGGCAAGATCACGTAGCGCAGTTGCTCCAGCGGGTTCAGTGCCAGGCTTGATGAGGCTTCCCACTGGCCGTTGGGAATCGACTCGACGCAACCGCGCCAGATCTCCGCCAGGTAAGCGCTGGTGAACAGCGTCAGTGCGATTGCCGCCGCCATCCACGGCGAAATCTCCACCCCGGCCAGAGCCACGCCAAAAAACACCAGGAACAGCTGCATCAACAGCGGCGTGCCCTGGAACAGTTCGATGTAAGTGCGAGCGAAACTGCGCGGCAGGGATTTATCCGAGATGCGCATGACCATGATCAGCAAGCCGATCAGCCCGCCGCCAATGAACGCCACCAGCGACAGCGCCAGCGTCCATTGCAGGCCGGTGAGCAGGTTGCGCACGATGTCCCAGAAGGTGAAATCGCTCATTGGCTGTCCCTCGCGATAAACCGATGCCCGATCCAGTTCAGCAACTGGCGGATCAGTAGCGCCATGCACAGGTACAGCAGCGTGGTCAGGGCGTAGGTTTCAAAAGCGCGGAAGTTGCGCGATTGAATGAAGTTGGCCGCGAAGCTCAGCTCTTCAGTAGCAATCTGTGAACACACCGCCGAGCCGAGCATCACGATGATGATCTGGCTGCTCAGGGCTGGCCAGACCTTACCCAGCGCCGGCAGCAGCACCACGTGACGGAAGGCTTCGAAACGTGTCATCGCCAACGCCGCCGCGGCTTCCAATTGACCCCGGGGGATTGCCTGGATACCCGCGCGGATAATCTCGGTCGAATAGGCACCGAGGTTGATGACCATCGCCAGCACCGCCGCCTGCCATTCGGAAATCTGCACGCCCAGGGACGGCAAGCCGAAGAAGATGAAAAACAACTGCACCAGAAATGGCGTGTTGCGGATCAACTCGACGTAGACCGCAAAAAAACCCGCGAAAGGCCGGATATTCCACGCCCGCACCAGCGCCCCGACGATGCCCAGCCCCACGCCGAGCACGGCGCCGATGGCGGTCAGCTCAAGGGTGAACAGCGCACCGCGCAGCAACAGGTCGGTGTTGTTCACCACCGGCAGGAAATCGAACTGATAAGCCATAAAACGTCTCCAGCGCGCCGAATCAGAGATCGGCCGGCAACGGTTCTTTCAGCCAGGTCAGGGCGTTCTTTTCCAGTGCGCCGTCACTTTTGGCGGTCACGAGGATCTGGTTGACCTTGTCCAGCAGCGCCGGCTCGTTCTTGTTCACGCCGACGTAGACCGGCGAATCCTTGAGCTTCACTTTCAACGCAGGCACGCGCTTAGGGCTCTTCTCGGAGATCGCCACCATCACCACGTTGCCGCTGGCGATCAGGTCGACTTGCCCGGCCAGGTACGCGGCAATGGTCGAGTTGTTGTCTTCGAAACGCTTGATGGTCACGCCTTCGGGGGCGACTTTGGTCAGTTCGATGTCTTCGATGGCGCCGCGGGTGACGCTGATGGTTTTGCCCTTGAGGTCGTCCAGGGTCTTGATGGCGGCGTCTGGTGGGCCGAACACGGCGAGGTAGAACGGCGCGTAGGCGCGGGAGAAGTCGATGACCTTTTCGCGTTCCGGATTCTTGCCGAGACTGGAGATCACCAGGTCGACCTTGCCGGTGGTGAGGAAGGGGATGCGGTTGGTGCTGTTGACCGGGGTCAGTTCGAGTTTGACCTTGAGCTGGTCGGCCAACAGTTTCGCGGTGTCGATATCGAGGCCGCGGGGCTGCATGTCCGGGCCGACCGAACCGAAGGGCGGGAAGTCCTGGGGCACAGCGACTTTGAGGACGCCGCGCTTGACCACATCCTCCAGGCCGTCGGCGTGGGCGGGTGCCTGGCTCAGCATCAGGCTGGCGAACAAGGCTGCGAGGAGGGCGCTGTAACGCTGGGTCATGGCAAATCTCCGAATCGGCAAGAAGTGATTTCTGCGGATCGACAGAGCATGGGCCATGCCAACATGGGGTTTTGAGGATGCCAGGGCGCGGTTTTGCTGGCGTCGTACGGTCTTACTGGTCTGAACAGTCAGGTTGCGTTTCGCACCCCGATGGCGCAGCCGTGAAAAGCACCGAACCCCCATGGGGCACGACTTGCCGGGCGTCGCGAATAGCTTTACAACTGAGCGCACATTGGCCTGGTTCGTCTGGAAAACCATGAACTCGATCTCTCGCGCCGTACCTGAAGTGGCGCTGCAAGCCATCCGCAAACTGATTACCGAACAGGGCTTCGGGCCGGGGGATGCCTTGCCTTCGCAACGGGACCTGGCGGTGCAATTGGGGGTCAGTCGGGCGTCGTTGCGCGAGGCGTTGTCATCGTTGAGTGCACTGGGCGTCATCAGTATCCAGCCGGGCAAAGGCGTGTTCGTGCAATCGCCGATGGAACTGCCGCGGGGCGAAGCGGTGCCGGGCTGGCCGTTCGCGGCGCAGGCTTCGCCGCTGGATATTTTCCAGTTGCGCTACGCGCTGGAGGGGTTTGCCGCGGGGCTGGCGGCCGTGACCTTGAGCACCGATGAACTCGATGCGCTGCAAGACAATGTCGCCGCCATGCGCAACGAACTGAAGGCCGCTGATTTCGAAGCGGCGGCGCGGCTGGACTTTGAATTCCACCGCCGCATCCTGCTGGCCAGCGGCAATCAGGCGATGCTGAGTATCCTGACTGCCAGCGCCGACATCTTCCTTGAGAGTCAGAAGTTACCGTTCATCCGGGCCGAGCGGGCCATGGAAACCTGGCAGGAACACCGCAAGATACTTCGCGCGCTGGCTCGCCGAGCCTCTGGCGCCGCGCAGAAAGCCATGCGCGAGCATGTGCGTAACGCGGCGTTGCGCACCGGCATCGCCTTCGTCGCTCCCGCCACGGCGTGACCTGGGCTATACCCAAACTCATGGAACACCATAGCGAGACTCAATCATCTGCACCTTCCTGAACGAGGGAAGGACCGCTATGATGGGCCACGTTTTTTTGCTTACAACCCTGGAGAATTCCATGAGCAGCGATCTTATCAAACACGTTAGCGACGCTAGCTTCGAGGCCGACGTACTCAAGGCTGAAGGCGCTGTACTGGTCGATTACTGGGCTGAGTGGTGCGGCCCTTGCAAAATGATCGCTCCTGTTCTGGACGAAATTGCCGAGACCTACAAAGGCAAGCTGACCGTTGCCAAGCTGAACATCGACGAAAACCAGGAAACCCCGGCCAAGCACGGCGTGCGCGGTATCCCGACGCTGATGCTGTTCAAGAATGGCAACGTTGAAGCGACCAAGGTCGGCGCACTGTCGAAGTCGCAACTGGCTGCCTTCCTCGACGCCAACATCTAAGCGTCGCTGCAAAGTGTCCTGAAAAAGCCCCGCAAATAGCGGGGCTTTTTGCGTATTCAGGGCTAGACGCTCCTAAACTCAGGTGGTACATTCGGCCCCGCACTGGTTTCTCCATTGCCCCCTGCTAGCCGTCGCCGACGCACTCCTTTTCGAATAAGTACGCGATCCTGTCGCCTTCTCCGCGGCGCGGCCTCATTAAGCCAAAAGCTTAATTTCCCCCCTCCATAAATGATTACGTCATTCCTATATGAATCTGACTGAACTCAAGCAAAAGCCGATTACCGAACTGCTCGAATTGGCCGAACAGATGGGCATAGAAAATATGGCCCGTTCGCGCAAGCAGGACGTGATTTTCTCCCTGCTCAAGAAGCACGCGAAAAGCGGTGAGGAAATCTCCGGTGATGGCGTGCTGGAGATCCTCCAGGACGGCTTCGGCTTCCTGCGCTCCGCTGACGCTTCCTATCTCGCAGGTCCAGACGATATCTACGTCTCGCCGAGCCAGATCCGTCGTTTCAACTTGCGCACCGGTGACACCATCGTTGGCAAGATCCGTCCTCCGAAGGAAGGCGAGCGTTATTTCGCGTTGCTCAAGGTCGACACCATCAACTTCGACCGTCCGGAAAACGCGAAAAACAAGATTCTCTTCGAGAACCTGACTCCGCTGTTCCCGACCGTGCGCATGAAGATGGAAGCCGGCAACGGTTCCACCGAAGACTTGACCGGTCGTGTCATCGACCTGTGCGCCCCGATCGGTAAAGGCCAGCGCGGTCTGATCGTTGCTCCGCCGAAAGCCGGCAAGACGATCATGCTGCAGAACATTGCGGCGAACATCGCGCGTAACAATCCTGAAGTTCATCTGATCGTACTGCTGATCGATGAGCGTCCGGAAGAAGTGACCGAGATGCAGCGCACCGTGCGCGGCGAAGTGGTTGCCTCGACGTTCGACGAGCCGCCAACCCGCCACGTGCAGGTTGCCGAAATGGTGATCGAGAAGGCCAAGCGCCTGGTCGAGCACAAGAAGGACGTGGTGATCCTGCTCGACTCCATTACCCGTCTGGCCCGCGCCTACAACACCGTGATCCCGAGCTCCGGCAAAGTGCTCACCGGTGGTGTCGATGCCCACGCCCTGGAGAAACCGAAGCGTTTCTTCGGCGCCGCGCGGAACATCGAAGAAGGCGGCTCGCTGACCATCATCGCCACCGCGCTGGTAGAAACCGGCTCGAAGATGGACGAAGTGATCTACGAAGAATTCAAAGGCACTGGCAACATGGAGCTGCCGCTGGATCGTCGTATCGCTGAAAAGCGCGTGTTCCCGGCCATCAACATCAACCGTTCCGGCACCCGCCGCGAAGAGTTGCTGACCGCCGACGACGAGCTGCAGCGCATGTGGATTCTGCGTAAGCTACTGCATCCGATGGATGAAATCGCTGCCATCGAGTTCCTGGTCGACAAGCTGAAAACGACCAAGACCAACGATGAGTTCTTCCTGTCGATGAAACGCAAGTAAGTCGAACAGGCACAAAAAGCCGGGGAAACCCGGCTTTTTGCTATCCGATTTTTGATCAGGTGGCAGTTCGTGGTTCTGAACTGAAGGGTTCGGCGCTAAACTGCCTGCCCCGAACGCCACGGCCAACACGAGGCTCACGCATGCAGTATCGCGACTTGCGCGACTTTATCAGCGGCCTGGAACAGCGCGGCGAACTCAAGCGCATCCAGGTTCCGGTGTCCCCAGTACTGGAAATGACCGAGGTCTGCGACCGCACCTTGCGCGCCAAGGGCCCGGCCCTGCTATTCGAAAAACCTACCGGTTATGACATTCCCGTGCTCGGCAACCTGTTTGGCACCCCCGAGCGCGTGGCGCTGGGCATGGGCGCCGAGGCGGTCAGCGAACTGCGCGAAATCGGCAAGCTGCTGGCGTTCCTCAAGGAACCCGAGCCACCGAAAGGCCTGAAGGATGCCTGGTCCAAGCTGCCGATCTTCCGCAAGATCATTTCGATGGCGCCGAAAGTCGTCAAGGACGCGGTGTGCCAGGAAGTGGTCATCGAAGGCGACGACGTCGACCTGGCCATGTTGCCGGTGCAGACCTGCTGGCCGGGCGACGTTGGCCCGTTGATCACCTGGGGCCTGACCGTCACCAAAGGCCCGAACAAGGATCGCCAGAACCTCGGCATCTATCGTCAGCAAGTGATCGGTCGCAACAAGGTCATCATGCGCTGGCTCAGCCACCGTGGCGGCGCGCTGGATTACCGCGAATGGTGCGAGAAGCATCCCGGCCAGCCGTTCCCGGTATCCGTGGCATTGGGCGCGGACCCGGCGACCATCCTTGGTGCCGTGACCCCGGTTCCCGACAGCCTTTCCGAATACGCTTTCGCCGGCCTGTTGCGCGGCAACCGCACCGAGCTGGTGAAATGCCGCGGCAATGACCTGCAAGTGCCGGCCACCGCCGAAATCATCCTCGAGGGCGTGATCCATCCGGGCGAAATGGCCGATGAAGGCCCGTACGGCGACCACACCGGTTACTACAATGAAGTCGACAGCTTCCCGGTATTCACCGTCGAGCGCATCACCCACCGGATCAAACCGATCTACCACAGCACCTACACCGGCCGTCCACCGGATGAACCGGCGATTCTCGGCGTTGCGCTGAACGAAGTGTTCGTGCCGATCCTGCAGAAGCAGTTCCCGGAGATCACCGATTTCTACTTGCCGCCCGAAGGCTGCTCGTACCGCATGGCCATCGTGACCATGAAGAAGTCGTATCCGGGCCACGCCAAGCGGGTAATGCTGGGTGTCTGGTCGTTTTTGCGACAGTTCATGTACACCAAGTTCGTTATCGTCACCGACGACGATATCAACGCCCGGGACTGGAACGACGTGATCTGGGCCATCACCACGCGCATGGACCCCAAGCGCGACACGGTGATGATCGACAACACGCCGATCGACTACCTGGATTTCGCTTCGCCGGTGTCCGGCCTGGGTTCGAAAATGGGCCTCGATGCCACGCATAAATGGCCGGGCGAAACCACTCGCGAGTGGGGCAGGGTCATCGTCAAGGACGATGCCGTGACCCAGCGGATCGATGCCATCTGGAATCAGTTAGGAATAGATTGATGCGTGTAACCTTGCAGCCCTCCGGAGCAGTGCTTGAGATATTGCCCGGCGAGCGGATTCTCGATGGCGCACGCCGTCTGGGCTACGAATGCCCGCAAAGCTGCCGCAACGGCAATTGCCACGTGTGCGCGGCGCTGCTGGTGGAAGGCCGGGTCGAGCAGGCCGGCAATGTGCGTGATCATGGCGAGTTCTACACTTGCATAGCGGAGCCGCTGGAAGACTGCATCGTGCTGTGGGATGGCGTGCTCGCCCTGGGAGAACTGCCGGTGCGCAGCGTGTCGTGTCAGGTCATTGAGTGCAAGGACGTGGGCGGCGACACCTGGCGCGTGCGTCTGCGGGCTCCGGCGGGTAAACCGCCGCGCTATCACGCCGGTCAGTACCTGATGATCGAACGCGAGAACGGCGAAAAGTCTGCCTTCTCCCTCGCCTCGGCACCGCATGCGGGGCGCGACCTGGAAATCCACGTACTGGCGCGCGAATCCAGTGCGCTGGGTCTGATCGAACAGCTTCAGCGCAACAGCATGGTGCGGGTCGAGTTGCCATTTGGCGATACCCACCTGGAAGAGTTGCCGGACGGTCCTCTCGTGCTGATCGCTGCTGGCACCGGCATGGGCCAGATCCACGGCCTGATCGAACATTGCCGGGCCTCGGGTTTCAAGCATCCGGTGCATCTGTATTGGGGCGTGCGTCGTCCAGAAGACTTTTATCAAGTCGAGCATTGGGACGAATGGCTGAAGTTGCCTAACCTGTTCCTGCACAAGGTCGTCAGCGATCAATGCAGCTGGGAAGGGCGTTGCGGCATGTTGCATGAAGCGGTCTGTGAAGACTTCCCTGACCTCAAGCCGCTGCATGTGTACGCCAGCGGCTCTCCGGCCATGGTCTACGGCACGCTGGATGCGCTGGTGGAAGCGGGAATGGATGCGCATCAGATGCGCGCCGACGTTTTTGCCTACGCGCCACGCTCGTAGGTCAGCGTGGGATCAGAAGCGCACGCCAGTGGTCACCATGACGGCGTTGAAGCCGAGCAACACCAGCTCGGCTGCCACCGGACCGTAATGTGCGCCCAGTGAGGGGATGATCACCGGTGCGACCCCGAAGCGATTCAGGGGGATCTTGTCCTTATGTTTGCCACGGTAGCCTTCCAGCAGGCCGCCCGTGAGTTTGATATACACGGGATAGGAGGCGTTTTCGTAGCGTTTACCCGCGTAGGCATAATGTGAGCGCTGACCGTACGAATTGCGAAAAGTGGCAGCGCCAAACAGCCAGTCGGACGCGTCGATACGTTCAAGGCCAATAAGATCCTGATTGTTGTTGTGCCTGGGGTCGGGCGAATAGTGCTTCGTATAAACACTGGTCTGCAAATACCAGGAGCCGGTGTCCTTTGAGTTTGCGGGCTGTGCCAGCGCCAATGGCGCCAAGGCCATCAACAGCACTGCGTAAAACCATGGTTTTTTCATCGGTGGCCCCTGTAAAGGCAGTCTGGCTTGCGCCTGTGTGGCCGTTATACGCGACGCCCGATGGAGGCCAGAAGGCGGTAAATCTGAAGGGGGGGTAGGACGTTTCTGATAAGCGGCTTTATTCCCGGAAGAACTCAATGCTTATGCATATTTCATTCTGGTATTTAAGATATTTGCGGAATGCCGTTAGGGTATATAAACAGTCAGGCAAACGTCCTTTATCACTTTTCGTTTTACCTTTACTGCTATATGTTCTATTACATTAATAGTGCATTACATTTTGTAATGCTTGCGGGGCCGAACAACTGTTGCCATGAGCGCCATTGAATCTGCTTTCTTGAATCTGGCTTACCCTCCGCGGCTCGATCTGGGGCCGCAGCTCACTCACGAACAATTGCTCAGCTCCATGCAATCGACCATGGCACGCCACAAGGGCGGGCCGGTGTGGCTGTTTGCGTATGGTTCACTGATCTGGCGCCCTGAATGCACGGCGGTGGAACGGGTTCGCGGCCGGGTGCATGGCTACCATCGCGGGTTATACCTGTGGTCCCACGAACATCGCGGCACCCCGGAAATGCCCGGCCTGGTGTTTGGCCTGGATCGCGGCGGTTCTTGCAGCGGTTTCGCCTATCGCTTGCCCGAAGAGCAGCTTGAGGCCTCGCTGTATGCGCTATGGCAGCGCGAAATGCCATTCCCCTCTTACCGCCCGCACTGGCTCAACTGCCGTCTCGAAGATGGCAGCCAGGTACAGGCCCTGGGCTTTGTGCTGGAGCGACATCTGCCCAGCTATGCCGGCAACCTGCCGGACCATGTGCTGAGCCATGTGTTCGAAAACGCCTGCGGGCGCTACGGCACCACTCGCGATTATGTCGAGCAGACCGCGCACGCCCTGCGCAGCCACGCCATGCCAGACCGGAATCTGGAGGCGCGGCTCAAGCGCTGCAAATCGAAGTCTGACCAGGCGAATGTCGCGCGGCCCTGACTGGCGACTGGTTCGTAACACATGAGCTTTTTACCTGAGGATCTTCGCCAGTTGCTTTGATCCACGTACCAATGAAAAACGATCTGAATGACTTCTTTCGAAGTCCAGATCGCTTGCCTCGCTCAGCGAACCTGCACAACAACCTTCCCGACCGCCTTGCGTTGGCCAAGATCATTGATGGCCTGCGCCGCATTGCTCAATGGATAAACCTGCGACACCAGCGGTTTCAACTTGCCTTCGGCAAACCAGCCGAACAGTTGCTGGAAGTTGGCAGCGTTGTCCTGTGGCTGGCGTTGGGCGAAGGAGCCCCAGAACACGCCGAGCACTGCTGCGCCCTTGAGCAGCGCCAGGTTCACCGGTAATTCGGGGATGCGCCCGCTGGCGAAGCCGACCACCAGTAGACGGCCGTTCCAGGCAATGGCGCGGATGGCCTGGTCGAACAGGTCGCCGCCCACTGGATCGTAGATCACGTCAGCGCCCTGGCCGTCGGTCAGGCGCTTGATTTCGTCCTTCAGGCTGGTTTCGCTGTAGTTGATCAGTTCGTCGGCGCCGGCGGCCTTGGCCACGGCGAGTTTCTCTGCACTGCTGGCCGCGGCAATCACTCGGGCGCCCATGGCCTTGCCGATTTCCACCGCCGCCAGGCCGACACCGCCGGAGGCGCCAAGCACCAGCAGGGTTTCGCCAGGTTGCAGGTTGCCGCGCTGCTTGAGGGCGTGCATCGAGGTGCCGTAGGTCATGCTGAAGGCGGCGGCGGTGTTGAAGTCCATGGACGACGGGATCGGCAACACGTTGTAGCCTGGCACGGCGACCTGTTCGGCAAAACTGCCCCAGCCGGTCAGGGCCATGACCCGGTCACCGACTTTCAAGTGGCTGACCTTTTCACCTACAGCGCTGACCACACCGGACGCTTCGCCACCCGGAGAGAACGGGAAGGGCGGCTTGAACTGGTATTTGCCCTCGATGATCAACGTGTCAGGGAAGTTGACCCCGGCAGCGTGCACGTCCAGCAGGATTTCATTCTTCTTCGCGACAGGACTGGCGACGTCTTCCAGCACCAGCGATTCGGCAGGGCCGAAGGCTTTGCACAGCACGGCTTTCATCAGGGCTATTCCTTTGAGAGTGATGGCCGATAAGTGTAGGTGTGAGAGTTGATGGGTCAACGAGCATGCCTGGCCCTGATAGTCAGCCATAAGCTTGTGCTGGCGTGACGGGTCGTTATGCTAGGCCGCAAACCGGATAAGGAGCGAATTTTGAAAGCGTGGATCATGTTGATGCTGGCCCTGTCTCTGCCTGTGACAGCGGTGGCCGAAGAAGCCAAAGAAGATGCAGCTCCGAAGGTCAGTTACATCACCCTGAGCCCGCCGTTCGTGGGTAACTACGGGCTGGACGGCACGCCGAAACTCAAGGTCTACAAGGCCGATGTGGCGTTGCGGGTGACCGGTGACGAGGCGGCCAAAGCGGTAAAGGCCAATGAACCTTTGATCCGCAATCAATTGGTCGCGCTGTTCGCCCAGCAGACTACCGAGACGATGAACAACGTCGAGGCCAAGGAAAAACTGCGTCAGGAAGCGCTGAAGCAGACCCAGCAGATCATGAATGATGAAACCGGTAAGCCGGTGGTTGAGGATTTGTTGTTCAACAACCTGATTATTCAGTAAGACTTCTATTGCTTGAGCTGGCGTCATCGTCGGAACGCCGCCCGGAGCAAGCTCGCTCCCACAGTGGATTTGTGTTGAAGCACAATTACATATCCACTGCAGAACGCTGTGGGAGCGAGCTTGCTCGCGATGAGGCCAGTCCAAGCGATAAATGACTCAAGGTTTTAAAGCAATCACCGCCGCCCATTGCTCCGCCGTCACCGGCATCACCGACAGCCGCGAGCCTTTCTGCACCAGCGGCAACTCCGCCAGCGCCGTCTGCTGTTTCAGGTAATCCAGTTTCAGCACCCGGGCAAAGGTCTCGACATGCGCGACATCGATCGCGCTCCAGGCGTTTTTGTCCGGGGTGGCCTTCGGGTCAAAATAATGGCTCTGCGGCTCCAGTGCCGTCGGGTCCGGATACGCGGCTTCGACAATTTTGCCGATTCCGGCAATACCAGGCTCGGGGCAGCTGGAATGATAGAAAAAGAACTCGTCCCCCACGGCCATAGCCCGCAGGAAATTGCGGGCCTGATAGTTGCGAACCCCGTCCCAGCGCGCTCTGCCGAGTTTTTCCAGTCCTTTGATCGAGAGTTCGTCGGGCTCGGATTTCATCAGCCAGTAGGCCATGTCTGTTGCTCCTTGCGAGGTGATTGAGCAGCTTGTCGGCGATTTTATGACAAACCGACAGTCGGTTGACGTCAGCATTTGCGCAGCGGTTCACGTTGTCGCAAAATGCCGGCCTTTAAAGCTTGACGCTGCTGCACGGCCTATAAACGGAAACCGCTGCTGTCATCGTGTAGATATGCCTTTGGGGGGTAATCGATGAAACGCAAACCGGATTTACTATGGATTCTGGTCATTTTGTTTGGCCTTGGCGTCGTGACCACCGGCTATGCCCAAAGCCTGTGGGCCAGCAAGACCGATGCACCAGTCGAGCTCGCCCAATTGCAGCAACAGTCGACAGCCTTCAAGCGCTGATCCTGGTGTGGTGCCTCGGCGTCGCTGATCGAGGTGGCGCCTACCCTGCGTAATACCAGGCCTTGTCCGTCACCGTTCCTTGCAGCGGCACATCCCAGCTTGCCTGAGCCAATCGCTCCACCTTCTGACATTCATGGGCCAGCCCCAACAGCGTCGGCTTGCGCCAGTCGTTTCGTCGTGCCAGGTAGGCCAGGCTCCGATCATAGAAGCCGCCGCCCATTCCCAGGCGTCCGCCGACATCGTCAAACCCCACCAAGGGCAACAACACCAGGTCCAGCGCCCAGATCTTGCGTTGCCGGGCGAGATTGGCCCGTGGCTCGAGAATGCGGAAGCGGTTCGGTTTGAGCTTTTCTCCGGGCCGGATACGCTGGAACACCATTTTGGTTCGCGGCCAGGCGCTCAGCACCGGTAGATAGGTGGCTTTGCCCCGGCGTTGCGCGGCGCGCAGCAGCAGGCGCGGATCGATTTCACCGTCGGTCGGCAGGTAGAGCGAGATGTGTCTGGCGCGGCGGAACAGCGGTTGCTGGGCCAGTTGCCTGTATAGCCCGCGAGCGGCCTGGCGCTGCTGGCTGGAGGTCAGTGCGCGGCGGGCTTTGCGCAGCATGCGTCGAAGTTGCGGGCGGGGGAGCAGCGCAGGTTCGGTCATGGATTCGGGCTTCAGCAATGCGGATACGTGAAGCGTACCCGTAAAAACGCCAACGCCGGTATCAAAACCGGCATTGGACTGGAATCAGGCTCCCCGAATGTGCCGCTGTCGACTTAGCCCTTGAACCCGAAAGTTCAAGGTGGAAGATGCAGTAGGCTTTAAGGCTTTCCGTCTAGCGGACATGCACACCAGCCCAACGTGCAACCTCCAGGGTATAGCAAATCGGCTCAGGGACATCGCCAACTGGCAAGCACCCCAGGGAGTGAGGGGATTATACCGCAAGCGGCGGCGCGAATCAGCCTTTGGTGACGTCCGGATCGGTAGCGAGTGCCAGATCGACGCGATCGAGCAGGTCACGTACCTGTTCGCGGGTCGAACCGCTGGCCTGGATATCCGGGCGTTTTTCCTTGTGCAGCAGATCGTGGGTGATGTTCAGCGCGGCCATCACGGCGATACGGTCGGCGCCGATGACTTTGCCGCTGCTGCGGATCTCGCGCATCTTGCCGTCCAGGTAACGGGCAGCGCTGATCAGATTGCTGCGCTCTTCCTGAGGGCAGATGATCGAATACTCTTTGTCGAGGATCTGCACGGTGACGCTATTGCTTGAACTCATGAGTCTTGCTCCAGGGCCTTGAGGCGCGAAATCATCGATTCGACCTTACGCCGGGCGATTTCGTTTTTTTCAATGAGGTGCGCGCGTTCCTCGCGCCAGGTCTTTTCCTGAGCTAGTAAGAGTGCGTTTTGACTCTTAAGTTGCTCGACTCGGGTAATCAGCAGTTCGAGTCTGGCCATCAGCGCTTGCAGGTCGGTGTCTTCCATTGTCTTCACTGTCTGATGGGTGTTGGACTGTAGGGGCGAGCTTGCTCGCGATGAACCTGAGAACGCCGCGGGGTCTCAGGTACCCAGCGTTATCGTTGACGACCATCGCGAGCAAGCTCGCTCCTACAGGGGTAGTCGATGTAGGATACAAGGCCTTCATTCTAGACATAGCGCCGTCTGGCGCCTAGCTGCCCATGACCATTGAGAATTCCCCGTACCAAGGCTTCGCCACCCTGCTGACTTCCAGCGGACACAACGTCTCGCCAGCTGAGCTGCACGGCCTGTTGCTCGGCCGCAGCTGCGCCGGCGCCGGTTTCGACGCCGAAGGCTGGCTGATCGACGCCGCCGAACTGCTCGAAACCGAGCCGCAGGACAACGTTCGCAACGCCCTGATCGGCCTGCAAGAGATGGTCAAGGGCGAGCTCACCGGCGATGACGTGACCGTCGTTCTGCTGTTGCCGACCGACGACGCCCCGCTCACCGAGCGTGCCGCCGCACTGGGCCAATGGTGCCAAGGCTTCCTCAGCGGTTTCGGCCTGAACTGCCGTGACAGCAGCTCCCTGAGCACCGAGGCCACCGAAGTGCTGCAGGATCTGGCGGCCATTTCCCAGGTGCAAGACGCGCTGGAAGAGTCCGAAGACGGCGAGAGCGACTATATGGAAGTCATGGAGTACCTGCGCGTCGCACCGCTGCTGCTGTTCTCCGAGACCAAAAAAGACGCGCCGGCCGCCGCCAAGCCGTCGCTGCACTGATCGATTGCCAGGGAATACCATCTGCCCATGATCCATATCCCGAAATCGGAATACAGCCGTCGCCGCAAGGCCTTGATGGCGCAGATGGAACCCAACAGCATCGCCATTCTGCCCGCCGCCGCAGTGGCCATCCGCAACCGCGACGTCGAGCACGTATACCGTCAGGACAGCGACTTCCAGTACCTCAGCGGTTTTCCCGAGCCGCAGGCCGTGCTGGTATTGATGCCGGGGCGTGTGCATGGCGAATACATTCTGTTCTGCCGTGAACGCAACGCCGAGCGCGAGCTGTGGGATGGCCTGCGTGCCGGGCAAGAGGGCGCGATTCGCGACTTCGGCGCCGACGACGCCTTTCCGATCACCGATATCGACGACATCCTGCCGGGCCTGATCGAAGGCCGTGACCGGGTGTATTCGGCCATGGGCAGCAACCCCGAATTCGACCGCCACCTGATGGAGTGGATCAACGTGATCCGCTCCAAGGCCAGCCTCGGTGCCCAGCCGCCGAACGAATTCGTTGCCCTGGATCATCTGCTGCACGACATGCGCCTGTATAAATCGGCGGCAGAAGTGAAAGTGATGCGCGAGGCGGCGCGGATTTCCTCCCGGGCACATGTGCGGGCGATGCAGGCCTGCCGCGCCGGGTTGCACGAATTCAGCCTCGAAGCCGAGCTCGATTACGAGTTCCGCAAGGGCGGAGCGAAGATGCCGGCCTACGGGTCGATCGTCGCGGCGGGGCGCAACAGTTGCATCCTGCATTACCAGCAGAATGACGCGCTGCTCAAGGACGGGGATCTGGTGCTGATCGACGCCGGTTGCGAGATCGACTGCTACGCCAGCGACATCACCCGGACCTTTCCGGTCAGCGGCAAGTATTCAGCGGAACAGAAAGCGATTTACGAGTTGGTGCTGGCTTCCCAGGAGGCTGCCTTTGCCGAAATCGCCCCGAACAAACACTGGAACCAGGCGCATGAGGCCACGGTCCGGGTCATCACGGCCGGGCTGGTCAAGCTGGGACTGCTGCGGGGCGACGTCGACGAACTGATCGCCAGCGAAGCCTACAAAGCGTTTTACATGCACCGCGCCGGTCACTGGCTGGGCCTGGATGTACATGACGTCGGCGAATACAAGGTCGGCGGCGAATGGCGCGTGCTGGAAGTCGGCATGGCGCTGACCGTGGAGCCGGGGATCTATATCGCCGCGGACAACCAGAGCGTGGCGAAAAAATGGCGCGGCATCGGCGTGCGCATCGAGGACGACGTAGTGGTCACCAAAACCGGTTGTGAAATATTGACGGGCGGCGTGCCGAGAGCGGTCGCCGAGATCGAGGCCTTGATGGCTGCCGCGCGGACACAGGCGGCATGAGTCGAGTCAATCTGGCAATCATCGGTGGCGGGCTGGTCGGTGCGAGTCTGGCGCTGGCCCTGCAAGCTGGAGCCAAGGCCCGGGGCTGGAAAATCGTGCTGATTGAACCGTTCGCCCCCGGCGACACGTATCAACCGAGTTACGACGCCCGTTCTTCGGCGTTGTCCTTCGGCTCCCGGCAAATTTATCAACGTTTGGGTGTCTGGCAGGAAGTCTCCCGCCGCGCCGAGCCGATCAAGCAGATTCATGTTTCCGACCGTGGGCGTTTCTCGACGGCGCGGTTGTCGGCGATGGAAGAGGGCGTTCCTGCGTTGGGTTATGTCGTTGAAAACGCCTGGCTCGGCCAATGCCTGTGGCAAGGCCTGGACAAGGACGTGATCAGTTGGCGCTGCCCGGCGGAAGTCACCCGCATGGAGCCGCTGACCGATGGCTATCGCCTGACCCTCAATGATGAAACTACCCTGGAATGCGACCTCGCAGTGCTCGCCGATGGTGGCCGCTCCGGCCTGCGCGAGCAATTGGGGATCGGCATCAGGAAGCGTCCGTACAACCAGAGTGCGCTGATCGCCAACATTACCCCCAGCGAAGCCCACAACGGCATGGCTTTCGAGCGTTTCACCGACGAAGGCCCGATGGCGTTGCTGCCGTTGCCTGAAAACCGCTGCGCACTGGTCTGGACCCGTCTGGGCATGGACGCGCAACGCCTGGCGGCCCTTGATGAACGCAGTTTCCTCAGTGAATTGCAGGGCGTATTCGGTTATCGCCTCGGCACGTTGAAGCAGGTCGGTGCACGGCACTTGTATCCGCTGACGCTGGTCGAAGCCGAAGAACAGGTGCGTTCGCACCTGGCGGTGCTCGGCAATGCGGCGCACAGCCTGCATCCGATTGCCGGCCAGGGGTTCAATCTGTCCCTGCGCGATGCCGATGCCTTGGCCGCCGCGCTGCTCGCCAGCGAAAAACCATTGGGCGACTTCGCCACGTTGCAGGCCTATCGTGAACGCCAGCGTCTCGATCAGGACCTCACCGTGGGCTTTTCCGATCAGGTTACGCGCCTGTTCGGCAGCACGCAGCCGCTGGTATCCCTGGGACGCAACATCGGACTGCTCGGCCTCGATCTGTTGCCACCGGCCAAACGCTGGTTTGCCCGACAAGCGATGGGGCTAGGGACGCGACCGGATGCGTAACGGGTTGATCCGCCAGTTTGGCAAGGCACGATTTATAAAAATATCTGCCGCAATTGCAGCTCGACATTCATGACGACGCCGGCCACCTGGTGGCGCGGGTCGGGAAAACCCTTTACGTGCGGCTCAAGCCGCAAGAGAGACAGGCTTAAAGCATGGAAATGCGCGCAGATCTGCTGATTGTCGGAGCCGGAATGGTCGGTAGCGCCCTGGCGTTGGCGTTGCAGGGCAGCGGGCTGGAAGTCCTGCTGCTGGACGGCAGCCCCATGAGTGTCAAACCGTTCAACGCTCAGGCCGCGTTTGAACCGCGGGTGAGTGCCCTGTCGGCCGCCAGCCAGCGGATTCTCGAACGCCTGGGCGTCTGGGATGGCATCGCCGGGCGGCGCAGCAGCCCCTACACCGACATGCAGGTCTGGGATGGCAGCGGTACCGGGCAAATACACTTCTCGGCGGCCAGCGTGCATGCCGGTGTGCTGGGGCATATCGTCGAAAACCGTGTGGTCCAGGATGCCTTGCTCGAGCGCCTGCACGACTGCGACCTGGGGTTGCTGGCCAATGCGCGACTGGAACAGATGCGCCACTCCGGCGATGACTGGCTGCTGACCCTGGCCGATGGCCGCACCCTGCGCGCTCCACTGGTGATCGCAGCGGATGGCGCCAACTCGGCGGTGCGGCGCCTGACCGGTGTGGCGACCCGGGAATGGGATTATCTGCACCATGCCATAGTCACCAGCGTGCGTTGCGCCAAACCGCATCAAATGACGGCCTGGCAGCGCTTCACCGACAACGGTCCGTTGGCGTTTCTGCCCCTTGAGCGCGACGGCCAACAGGATTGGTGTTCGATCGTCTGGTCTACCACACCCGGCGAAGCCGAACGTCTGATGGCAATGGATGACCAGGGCTTCTGCAAGGAACTGGAGCGTGCCTTCGAGGGGCGACTCGGTGAAGTGCTCAGCGCCGACCCACGGTTGTGCGTGCCCCTGCGCCAGCGACATGCCAAGCGTTATGTGGCGCAAGGCCTGGCGTTGATCGGAGACGCGGCCCACACCATTCACCCGTTGGCCGGACAGGGTGTGAATCTCGGATTCCTCGATGCCGCCGTGCTGGCCGAAGTGTTGCTGCAAGCGGCAACACGAGGCGAACGCCTGGCGGATGTGAAAGTCCTCAGCCGTTACGAGCGTCGGCGCATGCCTCACAACCTGGCGCTGATGGCGGCGATGGAAGGCTTCGAGCGCTTGTTCCAGGCCGATCCGTTGCCGGTGCGCTGGTTGCGTAATACCGGGTTGAAAATGGTTGAGAAGATGCCGGAAGCCAAGGCCTTGTTCGTGCGTGAAGCGCTGGGGTTGACCGGGGATTTGCCGGCGCTCGCCAAGCCCTGAGATTTTCGTTGAGGCTTATGGCCTCATCGCGAGCAAGCTCGCTCCCACATTGGTTTTGTGAACGCCAAAAAAACCTGTGGGAGCGAGCTTGCTCGCGATGGCGGCAGTTCAGTCACCTCATATTCCAGCTCAAGCAACATCTGGTAACTCCTCCACAGCCAGGTTCGATTGAGAACCTAAATGTGAGTCCTTATCATTTGGCCTCATTTTTTCAATCGAGGGACCGCTCCCATGTTGGCACCAAAGCGTCTACTGACCGCACTGGCCCTGACTCTGATCGGCAGCACCGCCGCCCAGGCCGCTGACGAGGTGGTGGTTTACTCCTCGCGCATCGACGAGCTGATCAAGCCAGTCTTCGATGCCTACACCGCCAAGACCGGCGTGAAGGTGAAGTTCATCACTGACAAGGAAGCGCCACTGATGCAGCGGCTCAAGGCCGAGGGCGCGAATACGCCGGCCGACCTGTTGCTCACCGTCGATGCCGGCAACCTCTGGCAAGCCGAGCAGATGGGCATCCTCCAGCCATTCACCTCGAAAACCATCGACACCAACATTCCGCTGCAATACCGGGCCGCCTCGCATGCCTGGACTGGCCTGAGCCTGCGGGCGCGGACCATCGCCTACTCCACTGACCGGGTGAAGCCGGGTGAACTGACTACCTATGAAGCGTTGGCCGACAAGCAATGGGAAGGCCGCCTGTGCCTGCGCACGGCGAAGAAGGTCTACAACCAGTCCCTGACCGCGACCATGATCGAAGTGCACGGCGCCGAGAAGACCGAGGAAATCCTCAAGGGCTGGGTCAGGAACCTGTCCACTGATGTGTTCTCCGACGACACCGCCGTGCTGGAGGCGATCAACGCCGGCCAGTGCGACGTCGGTATCGTCAACACCTACTACTACGGCCGCCTGCACAAGCAGAAGCCAGACCTGCCGGTGAAACTGTTCTGGCCGAACCAGGCTGACCGTGGCGTACACGTCAACCTGTCGGGTATCGGCCTGACACAACACGCGCCGCACCCGGAAGCGGCCAAGGCCCTGGTGGAGTGGATGACCACCCCTGAGGCGCAGAAAATCTTTGCCGACGTGAACCAGGAATTCCCGGCGAACCCTGACGTTCATCCATCCGAAGAAGTGGCGGCCTGGGGCAAATTCATTGCCGATACCTTGCCGGTGGAAATTGCCGGCAAGCGCCAGGCGGAAGCCATCCGCCTGATGGACAAGGCTGGCTGGAACTAAGCCGGCCGTACACTGCGCCCCGCCCATGCGGGGCGTTTTGCTTGGGCATACCACGACCCTGTAGGAGCCGGCTTGCCGGCGAAGGCGTCCTTGAATTGTGCGTCGATCTTTCGGGCGCCTTCGCTGGCAAGCCAGCTCCTACACGATTTGTTTTCAGCCGTAACGTCCTCATTACCTGCTAGAGAGTTTTGTCTTGGCCCACCCCGCCCAACGCCGCTGGTATCCCGTGGTCTTCGCCATCGCTGCGCTGGTCCTGTTGCCCCTGAGCGTCCTGCTGCTTTCCTGGCAAACCATCGACACTCAAATCTGGTCCCACCTGTGGGACACGCAGATGCCGCGCCTGCTGGGCAATACCCTGACGCTAGTGCTCGGTGTCGGTGCGGGTGTCACCCTGCTGGGCGTCAGCCTTGCCTGGCTGACCAGCCTCTGTGAATTCCCCGGCAGGCGCTGGCTCGATTGGGCGCTGATGCTGCCCTTCGCGATACCGGCCTACGTGCTGGCGTTCGTGTTTGTCGGCCTGCTGGATTTCGCCGGGCCCGTGCAAAGCCTGCTGCGCGAGTGGTTCGGTAGTGGCCTGCGGCTGCCGCGCGTGCGCTCCACGGGCGGGGTGATTGTGGTGTTGGTGCTGGTTTTCTATCCCTATGTATATCTGCTGGCCCGCACGGCTTTCCTCGCCCAGGGCAAAGGCCTGATGGAAGCCGCGCGGGTCCTTGGCCAATCGCCCTGGCAAGCGTTCTGGCGGGTGGCATTGCCCATGGCGCGGCCAGCCATCGGTGCAGGCGTGGCATTGGCGCTGATGGAAACCCTGGCGGACTTCGGCGCCGTGTCGGTGTTCAACTTCGATACCTTCACCACGGCCATCTACAAGACCTGGTACGGTTTCTTCAGCCTGTCTTCCGCCGCACAACTGGCCAGTCTGTTGCTGCTGGTGGTGATGCTAGTGCTGTATGGCGAACGGCGTGCTCGAGGGGCCAACCGGGCGAGCAACGAGCGACCACGGGTCAAGGCCCTGTATCACCTGCGAGGCTTCAAGGCGCTGGCAGCCATGACATGGTGTGGGCTGGTATTTGCCTGTGCCTTTGTCATTCCAATGCTGCAACTGATGGTGTGGTTCTGGCAGCGCGGGCGCTTCGATCTCGACGAGCGCTACACCGGGTTGATCGTCCATACCTTGTATTTGGGGGCGATGGCGGCGTTGATCACTGTCAGCGTTGCCTTGTTACTGGCGTTTGCCCGACGACTGGCGCCCACCCGGGTCATTCGTTCCGGGGTCAGTCTGGCCAACCTGGGTTATGCCTTGCCCGGTTCGGTGCTGGCGGTGTCGATCATGCTGGCGTTCAGTTACCTGGATCGCGAGCTGGTGATTCCGCTCTCCAGTTGGCACGGTGGCGCAGGCAAGCCGCTGCTGCTGGGCAGTCTGTCAGCGTTGTTGCTGGCCTATCTGGTGCGCTTCATTGCGGTGGCCTACGGGCCACTGGAAAGCAGCCTGGCACATATACGGCCATCTTTGCCCGAAGCGGCACGTAGCCTTGGCGTCAGTGGGCCACGACTGTTTTTCAAAGTGTATCTACCGTTGTTGTTACCCGGCACGTTGAGCGCGGGGTTGCTGGTGTTCGTCGACGTGCTCAAGGAAATGCCCGCGACCCTGCTGATGCGCCCGTTTGGCTGGGACACGCTGGCGGTGCGAATCTTCGAAATGACCAGCGAAGGCGAATGGGCGAGAGCATCTTTGCCGGCATTGACCCTGGTGCTGGTCGGGCTGTTACCGGTCATCAGTTTGATCCGGCGCTCGGCACATCGAAACAGCTAGGTGTCAGTCCTACACCTTGCGGCTACAATGCGCGGCATTCGGTGCGGTCTGTCCGACAGACCAGGTGGCTGAAGTCGGCTGAAAGCCCATGTTTCAAGGCCTTCAGTCCGTGCAGCACCTGCCCGCACCTTCGCCACGCCCGGAAGGAGAAACCCATGGGACAGCGTACGCCTCTGTATGACCTTCATCTCGCACTTGGCGCGAAGATGGTCGATTTTGGCGGTTGGGACATGCCTCTGCATTATGGATCGCAGGTCGAGGAGCACCACCAGGTACGCCGCGATTGCGGTGTCTTCGATGTATCCCACATGACCGTGATCGACGTCGGCGGCGCCCAGGCAAAAGCCTGGCTTCAGCATTTGCTGGCCAATGATGTCGAACGCCTGCACAGCCCCGGCCGTGCGTTGTACAGCACCATGCTCAACGAGCAAGGCGGGATCGTCGACGACATGATCGTTTACCGTCTCGATGCGGGTTATCGCCTGGTGGTCAACGCCTCCACCCGCGATCAGGACATAGCCTGGATGCAAGCGCATCTCGATGGTTTCGACGTACAGCTCAGTGAACGTTCCGAGTTGGCGATGCTGGCCATCCAGGGCCCCCACGCCCGGCAAAAAATTGCCGAGCTGGTCAACCAGTCCCGCGGCAACCTGATTCAGCTCCTCAAGCCCTTCGAAGGCCTGCCCGATGGTGACTGGTTCATCGCGCGCACCGGTTATACCGGCGAAGACGGCCTGGAAATCATTCTGCCGGCCGATCAGGCGCCAGGCTTTTTCAACGATCTGGTCGGTGCCGGGATTTCTCCCATCGGCCTTGGCGCGCGGGATACCTTGCGGGTCGAAGCCGGCATGAACCTTTACGGTCAGGACATCCGGCAAGATGTTTCACCATTGGCCTCCAATATGGCCTGGACCATCGCCTGGGAGCCTGCCACCCGGCAGTTCATCGGGCGCAAGGCCCTGGAAGCCGAAAAGGCCACCGGTGTGCAGTACAAACTGGTGGGTCTGGTCCTTGAAGAGCGCGGTGTTTTACGCGCTCATCAAGTGGTCCGTATCGCCGATGTTGGCGAAGGGGAGATCACCAGTGGTAGTTTCTCTCCTACGCTAAGCAAGTCGATTGCACTGGCGCGCGTGCCGATGGCTACTGCCGACCGCGCTGAAGTGGAAATCCGTGGCAAGTGGTACCCGGTCCGAGTGGTCAAACCGACCTTCGTACGTCACGGCAAAACCTTGATCTAACCTTTTCTGGCGGGCATGCCCGCCGACCCTTTTCCTGAGGATACAGAACATGAGCGATATCCCTGCCGAACTGCGTTTTGCCGAAAGTCACGAATGGGCACGTCTGGAAGCCGATGGCACCGTCACCGTGGGCATCAGCGATCACGCGCAGGAAGCGCTGGGTGATGTGGTGTTTGTCGAATTGACTGAAGTCGGTAAAGTCTTCGCCGCCGGTGATCAATCCGGTGTGGTGGAGTCGGTCAAAGCCGCTTCCGATATTTACGCCCCGATCAGCGGCGAAGTGGTTGCGATCAACGAAGATCTGAGCGCTTCGCCGGAACTGCTCAACAGCGACCCGTACGGCGCGTGGATCTTCAAGCTCAAGCCAAGCGACAAGTCCGAGCTGGACAAGCTGCTGGATGCCGCCGGCTACAAGGCTGCCATCGGCGAGTAATGCTCGTCCCGTAGGAGCTGCCGAAGGCTGCGATCTTTTGATCTTGTTTTTAAAATCAAAAGATCGCAGCCTCCGGCAGCTCCTACAAAGGCCGAATCAAGGTTGAGTCAAGGCCGCAAGACGGCTTTCACCGCAGCCACCGAACGCTCGACATCGGCCTTGCTCATCGCCGTGAACATCGGCAACGAGACAATCAAACGACCGACCCGCTCGGCGACCGGGAACATGCCCTCCTTGAATCCGCGTTCGCGGTAAAGGCTCAACAGGTGAATCGGCGGATAGTGATAGCCGATCCCGACACCCAGTGCCTGCATTTGCTCCATGAAAGTCGCCCGCGCCGGTTTGCCGTCCGTACGTTCCGGTAATACCAGCTGGAACAAATGCCAGTTGCTGTGGGTGAAATCCGCCGGAGGCAATTGCGCCCCGTACTGCGCTTCGAAATCCTCGCCAAAGCAGGCGAAATAGTGCCGGGCGAGGTCACGGCGATGAGCGGTAATGGTTTCGATATGAGCAAATTGCCCCAGGCCAATGGCCGCGGCGACGTCGGTCATGTTGAATTTGCCACCCAGCACGTCGACGTCCAGGCCATCGAAGCCGTTGCGGGTAACGCCCTGCAGCCGGTACTTCTCTGCCAGTCGTACTTCTTCGGCCGTATTGAGCACCAGGCAACCGCCCTCTGAGGAGGTGACGTTTTTGTTCGCCTGGAAGCTGAAGGACACGAAATCACCGGTCGAGCCAATGCGCTGGCCGTTCCAGCTGGAACCCAGCGCCTGGGCAGCATCTTCGACGATCCGCAGGCCGTGCTTGTTCGCCAGGGCGTACAACCGCGTCATGTCCACGGGCAACCCGGCGAGGTATACCGGGATGATGGCTTTGGTGCGGGGGGTAATCGCCGCTTCCAGTTGATCCAGATCGATGTTGCGGGTCACCGGGTCGATGTCGGCAAACACCGGGGTGGCGCCGACTTCCAGAATGACGTTGGCGGTGGCCACCCAGGAAATCGGCGTAGTGATCACTTCGTCGCCCGGCCCGACCCCGGCAATGCGCAAGGCGATTTCCATGGTGCAGGTACCGGAATTGAAGGTGCGTACCGGGCGCCCGCCGAAATACTCCGAAAGTTGTGCTTCGAAGGCCTGGACCTTGGGGCCGCTGGTGATCCAGCCTGAGCGCAATACGTCGCCGACAGCGGCAATCGTGGCTTCATCGATGGTGGGTTTGGAAAACGGCAGGAAAGGCAGTTGGCTCATGGATACAGTCACCGATTAGCGGAAATTAGTCAGGCGCCGAGCATGATGATCCGGATTGCTCGACGGCGCCACGTCATCCACGCGGATATCGGCTGCTATGCTGGTTTGACCGTGTTGCATCGACGTTGAGCGCCAGTCAAGAGAGAGCCCGTCATGTCCAAGATGCCGTCCCTGAGCCAGTTACGCGACCCCAATACCTTTCTGCGCCGCCACCTCGGACCCGATGCCGCCGAGCAACAGGCAATGCTCGACAGCCTCGGTCTGGGCAGCCGGGTTGAATTGATCGAGCAAACGGTGCCGCCGGGCATTCGCCTCAACCGGGCGCTGGACCTGCCCCCGGCACTCGATGAGGAGGCCGCACTGGCCAAGTTGCGTGGTTATGCCGAGCAGAATCAGGTCTGGACCAGCCTGATCGGCATGGGCTACCACGGCACCCTCACACCGGCGGTCATTGTGCGTAACGTGCTGGAAAATCCTGGCTGGTACACCGCGTACACACCCTATCAACCGGAGATCGCCCAAGGGCGGCTCGAAGCACTGCTGAACTTCCAGCAACTGACCATCGATCTGACCGGTCTGCAACTGGCCAACGCATCGCTGCTCGATGAGGCTACTGCCGCGGCGGAAGCCATGGCCCTGGCCAAGCGGGTCGCCAAGTCCAAAAGCAACCTGTTCTTTGTCGACGAAAACTGCCACCCGCAAACCATTTCCGTGGTGCAGACCCGCGCTGAAGGCTTCGGCTTCGAGCTGATCGTCGACGCTGTGGATAACTTGAAGCAGCACCAGGTGTTCGGTGCGCTACTGCAGTACCCAGACACCCACGGTGAAATCCACGACCTGCGGCCGCTGATCGATCACCTGCACGCGCAACAGGCCCTGGCCTGTGTCGCCACGGATTTGCTGAGCCTGTTGTTGCTGACCCCGCCAGGTGAACTGGGCGCCGATGTGGTGTTCGGCTCGTCCCAGCGATTTGGCGTGCCTATGGGTTACGGCGGACCACACGCGGCATTTTTTGCCAGCCGCGATGAATACAAGCGAGCGATTCCCGGGCGGATCATCGGTGTTTCAAAAGATGCGCGGGGCAACACCGCCCTGCGCATGGCCCTGCAAACCCGTGAGCAACACATCCGCCGGGAGAAGGCCAACTCCAATATCTGCACGGCCCAGGTGCTGCTGGCCAATATCGCCAGTTTCTATGCGGTCTACCACGGCCCGGAAGGGCTCAAGCGGATCGCCCAGCGGGTTCATCGGCTGACCTGCATCCTTGCCGCCGGGCTTGAGCGCAACGGTATCACCCGGATCAACCGGCACTTCTTCGACACCCTGACGCTGGAAGTCGGCGGAGCCCAGACCGCGATCATCGAAAGTGCCCGGGCCGCGCAGATCAATCTGCGTATTCTCGGGCGTGGCCAACTGGGCTTGAGCCTCGACGAGGCCTGCGACGAAGCCACCGTGGCAAAGCTGTTCGACATATTTCTGGGGGCCGATCACGGGCTCAGCATCGAGGATCTGGATGCCGAGGTCTTGCCCGGCGGAATTCCCGAAGGGCTGGCGCGAACCTCGCCTTACCTGCGCCATCCGGTGTTTAGCGCCCATCACAGCGAAACCGAGATGCTGCGCTACCTCAAGCAACTGGAAAACAAGGACCTGGCACTCAACCAATCGATGATTCCGCTGGGCTCCTGCACCATGAAGCTCAACGCCACCAGCGAGATGATCCCGATCACCTGGCCGCAGTTCGCCAACCTGCATCCGTTCGTGCCCAAGGAACAGGCCGCCGGTTACGGGTTGATGATCGAAGAACTGGAACGCTGGCTCTGCGCGATCACCGGTTTCGATGCGATCTGCATGCAGCCCAACTCCGGCGCTCAGGGCGAATACGCCGGGCTGCTGGCGATCCGCAAATACCATGAGAGCCGTCAACAGGGTGGCCGCGACATTTGCCTGATTCCTTCGTCGGCTCACGGCACCAATCCTGCGTCGGCGCAAATGGCCGGGATGCGCGTGGTGATCGTCGAGTGTGACGAGGCGGGCAACGTCGACCTCGATGATCTCAAGGAAAAAGCCGCGCAGGCCGCAGACCAACTCGCCTGCCTGATGGCGACTTACCCTTCGACCCATGGCGTGTATGAGGAAGGCATCAGCGAAATCTGTGAAGTGATCCACCAGCACGGCGGTCAGGTGTATATGGATGGCGCCAACCTCAATGCTCAGGTCGGGCTGGCGCGGCCGGCCGATATTGGCGCCGACGTCTCGCACATGAACCTGCACAAGACTTTCTGCATTCCCCATGGTGGCGGTGGGCCAGGCATGGGACCAATCGGGGTGCGGGCGCATCTGGCGCCGTTCGTGGCCAATCATCCGGTGGTGCCGATCGACGGGCCGCACCCGCAAAATGGCGCCGTCAGCGCAGCGCCCTGGGGCAGCGCAAGCATTCTGCCGATCAGTTGGATGTACATCGCCATGATGGGGCCGCAATTGGCGGATGCCAGCGAAGTGGCGATCCTGGCTGCGAATTACCTGGCGCGGCATTTGTCCGGTGCCTTCCCGGTGTTGTACACCGGGCGCAACGAACGGGTGGCGCACGAATGCATCCTCGACCTGCGGCCGCTCAAGGTGTTGACCGGCATCACCGAAGAGGACGTCGCCAAGCGCCTGATGGACTACGGCTTCCATGCCCCGACCATGTCGTTTCCGGTGCCGGGGACGCTGATGGTCGAACCGACCGAAAGCGAGTCAAAGGCAGAGCTGGACCGGTTTATCGGCGCGATGCTGAGCATCCGCGCGGAAATCAACGAAGTGCAGAACGGTAACTGGCCGGCTGAAGAAAATCCGTTGAAGGGTGCGCCGCATACGTTGGCCGATATCACTGGTGTGTGGGAGCGGCCGTACAGCATTGTGCAAGCGGTCACGCCGGACGCGCACACCAAGGCATACAAATACTGGCCGGTGGTGAACCGGGTGGACAATGTCTACGGCGATCGCAATCTGTTTTGTGCGTGTGTGCCGGTGGATGAATACCGCTGACATTTCAGGCTGCACATAACCCCTGTAGGAGCGAGGTTGCTCGCGATAGCGGTGTGTCAGTCACTGAAGATTTCACTGATCCACCGCAATCGCGAGCAAGCTCGCTCCCACAGGGGGGCTCGGTGAACATGGAGTTTGTGTTCGCAAAGCAAAAAAATGCCGCTCAAGTGAGCGGCATTCTTGTGTTCGCGACTGTTACTCCGAAGCCACGGCATTCTTCGCCAGGATCGCGTTCGCCAGTGCCATGTCCGTGGCTTGCAGGCCCGGGTTGTCGGCGCGGACTTTCTGCATGGCCGCTTCCAGGTACGGGCCGCGGATACCGCCATCACTGGCGACGAAGCTGCTGGCATCGTCCTGGGCTGCGACGACCAGCTTGTTATCCTTGGATGTCAGATAGCTCGAACCGGTGGTTGCACCGGATGTAAGAACGTTACGCCAAAAAGTATCGGCCATCGCCGAACCGACAGGCAGGGACAACAGCGCGACGGTAGCGACAGCAAGTTTGAAACGCATGACAGGGTGACTCCACTGGGTTGACTACGCCGTTGGATTGCCAACCCCCAATCGAGTTCCGTGGTTGCCTATTCCGCTGCTTCGACCAGCAGGATCGCGCCTTGCTGGCCGACCACCCGCACGCGGCTGCCAATGGCAGTGTCCGGCCCGCGAGCCATCCACACGCTGTCGGCCACCTTGATTTTGCCGCGACCGTTGACAATCGCCTCATGCACCACGAAGGTTTTTCCGATCAGTTCCTGGCCGCGCAGATTCAGGTGCGGCTGATCGCTCGGACGCGCCGCCGTGCGCTGACGCCGCCACCAGTACAACGCGGTGGCGATCGACAGCAGGCCGAACAACAGAAACTGCCATTCCCAGGACAGGTCCGGCAGGAGGAAGGTCAATACGCCCACGGTCGCTGCGGCAGTGCCGATCCACAGCAGGTAGCCGCCAGCGCCGAACACTTCAAAAATCAACAACACCGTGCCCAGCGCCAACCAGTCCCAGAACGAAAGGTGCTGCAAAAATCCCCACATGGCGCGCCTCAGCCTTTCTTGTCGTCGAACGTGGCTTTGACGATTTCACCGATGCCGCCCACCGCACCGATCATCGAACTGGCCTCCAGCGGCATCAGGATCACTTTGCTGTTGTTGGCCGAAGACAACTTGCCCAGCGCATCGATGTATTTCTGCGCCACGAAATAGTTGACCGCCTGCACGTTGCCGCTTGCGATGGCTTCGGACACCACTTTGGTCGCCTGGGCTTCTGCCGCGGCTTGTCGCTCGCGAGCTTCGGCCTCCAGGAAGGCGGCCTGGCGACTGCCTTCGGCTTCGAGGATCTGCGCCTGCTTCTTGCCTTCAGCGGTCAGGATCGCTGCAGCGCGCAGGCCTTCGGCCTCGAGGATCTGTGCACGTTTGATCCGCTCGGCTTTCATCTGCCCCGACATCGCCGCCATCAGGTCGGCGGGCGGGCTGATGTCCTTGATCTCGATCCGGGTGATCTTGATGCCCCACGGCGCGGTTGCCTCATCGACGGTGCGCAGCAGCTTTTCATTGATCCCGTCACGCTGGCTGAGCATGGCGTCGAGTTCCATCGAGCCGAGCACCGTACGGATGTTGGTTTGCAGCAGGTTGCGGATGGCATGTTCGAGGTTGTTCACCTCGTAGGCGGCCTGGGCCGTGTTGACCACCTGGAAGAAGCACACGGCGTCGATTTGCACCGTGGCGTTGTCGGAGGTGATGACTTCCTGCGGCGGAATATCCAGCACGCTTTCCATCACATTCATCTTGCGGCCGATGCGGTCCATGACCGGAATGATGACGTTCAACCCCGGCTTGAGCGTGTTTGTGTAGCGCCCGAAACGCTCGACGGTCCATTCAAAACCCTGGGGCACGACCTTGAAACCCATGAACAGAATGGCGACCACCAGGCCGACGAAAAGCAAAAGCACACTACCGATCTGCATAACGATTCCTTGTTGATGTGTGGATCTGTGGAGTTGCATTCGCTTGAGTGTAGCGGTGCCGATGCCGGACAAGTACTGTCGGGCTCAGCTCTGCTCGCTCTGGGGTGTCACACGCAGAACCTCCTCGATGGTCGTCAGCCCGGCGGCGACTTTTTGCGCCCCTGACAGCCTCAGGCTGCGCATGCCTTCCTTGAATGCCTGGCGCCGAACGGCCAGCAGATCGGTGTCGGGACTGATCAGCGCTTTGATACTGTCGTTGAGCTGCATGATTTCGTAGACCCCGGCGCGACCGTGATAACCGGTGTCGCGGCATTCCACGCAACCGATGGCACGCTGGGCATTGGCCGGCAAGGGGGCTTGCCAGGGCCGGGTCAGGGTTTGCCAGTCGTCTTCGCCCAGCGCCAGCGGCGCCTTGCAGTGCGGGCACAGGGTTCGCACCAGTCGCTGGGCCATGACGCCGAGCACTGTGGCCTTGATCAGGTAGTGCGGTACGCCGAGCTCCAGCAGGCGGCTGATGGCGCTGGGCGCATCGTTGGTGTGCAGGGTCGACAGCACCAGATGCCCGGTGAGCGCCGCCTGGATCGCCATCTCCGCGGTTTCGAGGTCGCGGATCTCGCCGATCATGATGATGTCCGGGTCTTGTCGCATCAGCGCGCGCACGCCGGCGGCAAAGCTCAGGTCGATGTTGTGCTGGACCTGCATCTGGTTGAACGCCGGCTCGACCATTTCAATCGGGTCTTCGATAGTGCAGAGGTTGACCTGCGGCGTCGCCAGTTTTTTCAGGGTGGTGTAGAGGGTAGTGGTCTTGCCCGAACCCGTCGGCCCGGTGACAAGGATGATGCCGTGGGGCTGGCGGGTCATGTCCTGCCAGCGGCGCAGGTCGTCGGCGGAGAAACCAAGCTGGTCGAAGTCCTTTAGCAGGACTTCCGGGTCGAAGATCCGCATGACCATTTTTTCGCCGAAGGCGGTGGGCAGTGTCGACAACCGCAGTTCGACTTCACCGCCGTCCGGGGTCTTGGTTTTCACCCGGCCGTCCTGGGGTTTGCGTTTCTCCGCGACGTTCATGCGCCCCAGGGTTTTCAGGCGACTGACGATGGCCATGGTGACCTGGGGCGGGAATTGATAGACGTTGTGCAGCACGCCGTCGATGCGAAAGCGCACTGTGCCTTGTTCGCGCCGGGGTTCGATGTGGATGTCGCTGGCGCGTTGCTGGAACGCGTACTGGAACAGCCAGTCGACGATGTTGACGATGTGTGCGTCGTTGGCGTCCGGCTCCTGGTCGCTGGCGCCGAGGTTGAGCAACTGTTCGAAATTGCCGAGGGTACTGACTTGCGGGTCGGCGCTGTTCGCCCCGGTGACCGATTTGGCCAGGCGGAAGAATTCAACGCTCAAGCGCTGGATGTCCACCGGGTTGGCCACCACGCGCTTGATCGGCAACTTGAGCACGTGGGTCAAGTCAGCCTCCCAGCCACTGACATAAGGCTGGGCGCTGGCCACGGTGACCGCCTCGCGGTCGATCGCTACCGCGAGGATCTTGTGGCGCTGGGCGAAGGCATAGGACATCAGCGGGGTCACGGCCGCGACGTTGATTTTCAACGGATCGATGCGCAGGTAAGGCTGGCCGGCCTGCCGGGACAGCCACAGGGTCAGGCTTTCGAGGTCCAGCGGTTTGCCGGGACGGCTGAGATCGTCCAGCTGTTGGCTGGCAATGAACTCCAGCGGATGCATCTGGCCAAGGGAGGCATTGCGGCGGCGGGCATTGAGCGCGTGTTCGGCCGAATCCTGACTGATAAAGCCTTGGGCGACCAGTTCGCGCAGCACATCATTGAGATCCAGCCAGCGGTCCTGAAGGGCGATATGTACGGACATGCGGGCTCCTTTTGAACGACAGTGCGCAAAGGATAGCCGTGGCCCGGCTGACCGCTGGGCCACTACCCGACGAATCCGTTTCGGAGTTTTTCAACCCGCCGCTTGAACCGCTTCGGCCCAGGCAGCATCAGCTTCTTGCAACTCTACCGAGCAGACGCTGATCAGGTTACGAAGTTTTTCCGCAATCACTTGTGCGCGGTGCCAGCTCAAACCGTCGATAACGATCTCGATGGCCAGCCAGTCGTCCCGGCGCTGCACGTTGACCTGGTCCGGCGTGAGCAATTGCAAGGCGAACAGATTGAGGGCGCGACACAGCAGGTCCGGTTCTGCCTCGGCGAGCATTTGATAGCGAACCCGGTAGTGGGCGTTGCCGACGCTCCAGACATCGGCGCGGGCAGGTGAGGTGTTCACGGTGTCGAGATACGGCATGGTCTGGCTCCAAAATTACTGGAGAAATGTTTACATCCTGTGCCGGGTATTTCTTCTCTATGATTGGCTACATTGCAGAAATGTAGAATTAATCAATTCACTAATTACCATGTTTAGGGTTTTTTTATGCAGAGCGAACTGGACAGCTACGACCGCAAGATCCTTGCCTTGCTGCAAGAGGATGCCTCGCTTTCCAGCGCACAGATCGCCGAGCAGGTGGGGCTCTCGCAGTCGCCGTGCTGGCGGCGGATTCAGCGGATGAAAGAGGAGGGCATCATTCGCGGCCAGGTGACCTTGCTCGACCGCAAGAAAATCGGTCTGAACACACAGATCTTCGCGGAGGTGAAACTCAATGCCCACGGGCGTTCGAACTTCACCGAATTCACCGAGGCGATTCGCGGCTTTCCGGAGGTGCTGGAGTGTTACGTACTGATGGGGGCGGTGGATTTCTTGCTGCGGATTGTCACGGCAGACATCGAGGCGTACGAGCGCTTCTTCTTCGAGAAGCTGTCGATGGTGCCGGGGATTCAGGAGGTCAATTCGATCGTGGCGTTGTCGGAGATCAAGTCGACGACCAGTTTGCCGGTCTGAAATTTTGTGGTGACGGTGCCGGCCCCATCGCGAGCAAGCTCGCTCCCACAGTGTTTTGTGTTGGAACACGATGCGTGATCCGACACAGATCCTGTGGGAGCGAGCTTGCTCGCGATGGCGCTATTACAGACGCAACAGCATCTTCCAGGCACGGTTCTGATACACCGCAATCGCCTGCTGCTTGCGCGCATCCAGGACTTCGTCGGTGATCGATTCGTTGGCCAGTTGCGCCAGTTTGTTCAGCTCACCGTACAGGCGATCCATTTCCGGGATCTCCAGTATGTTACGCGCATGGTGCAGCCAGACCTGGATGCGTTCGATGCGCGGCAGTTGCTCGGCCAGGTCTTCCGGTTGTTGCTGGTAGCGCTGTAATTGCAGCGAGTTGGCTTCTTCACCCAGCAGGCGCGGCAACCAGCTGCCCAGTTGCGCAGCGCCCTGGCGATTGCCACGGGTGTTGCGATCGGCGGCCCAGGTGCGGGCCAGCAGCCAGCGCGAGGTGGTCAGGGAGAACAGGCCCCAGCGCGGGTCCTCGAGTTCTTCGAGAAACTGCTCGGGCGCGGCTTTGCGCACGTCTTCATCTTCGATGCCGGCCTGGACCAGCGGACGCCAGTCTTCCAGCAAGGCATCGAGGGCGATACGCAGGTCGTGGGTCGACTGACGCGGAGCGGCCTGGCCCAGGCTGCTGATCAGTGCGCGCATTTCCGCGAGGCTCTCGACCCAGTCCTGCAACAGGCGCCAGTGACCATTGAAGCGATACTGTTCGGCCAGACGCTGGCTGCTGCCCAGCAAATGCCAGCTCAGCGCGGCGAACGCGTCGTCCAGCGGCGTTTCGGCGGTAATTTGCGGCGCCGGCAGGCTCAACGAGTAACTGTGGGCGTCGTACAGGCGATAACCGCGCTCGGCCTTGCTGATGTCGCACGGCATCAAAGCCAGCTTCTCGGCCAGTTCGGCGGCCAGCTCCAGCAACGCGGCCGGCTCGCCTTCGCGCAGTTCCAGTTCCAGCTCGCAGATTTCTTCTTTCTGCTTGCCGACCACCACGTGACCGAGGTCCAGCGCGGCTTCGATGACCACTTTGGTCTTGCCACGACCCCAGGCGATTTCCGCGCGTTCGCGGACGAAGTCGGTGGTGAAGATCGGCTTCAGGGTTTTCTTGTCAAGCTCGGCCAGCTCCTCGGGCCAGCATTCGCCGTCGAGTTTCTTCAGGTCGAGCTTGGCTTTGGGCAGGTTCCAGTCGTATTCGTTACGCACCGACAGACCGGCGACGCTCTGGCCGCGGGTCTTGAGGGTCTGAATCACGTCGTCGCCATCCTTGCGCAGGCGCAGGGCGACTTTGGCCTGGGCCAGGTCGCGTTCGGGCGTGTCGAAGTACTGGTTCATCAACTCACGGCGTTCCCAGCCACTTTTGTTGCGCTTTTTCAGTAACGGGTGCTCGCGCAGGGCGGCGAGGGTTTCGCGGCTGACGCGGAGTTTGATTTCGGTTTCTTTCTGCATGGCCGGAAAATCCAGGATCGGGAGCGCAGCCGGGGGAATGTGTGGCTGCCAAGGTCGTGCAGTGTACAGGACTCAAGGTTAGTACGCGCCGAGACGGTTTATTCCTGTCATCGGTTGGTTCTATGATGGTTCTCAATTCGGGTGCCGGGAGTCAGCGATGCCATTGCCGTCGATGAAAGAACAATTCGCTGCGTTGATCGCTGCACCGTCGGTCAGCTGTACCCAACCCAGTCTCGATCAAAGCAACGGCCCGGTCATCGACCTGCTGGCAATGTGGCTCGGTGAACTGGGTTTTACCTGCGAGATCCAGCAAGTCAGCCCCGGCAAGTTCAACCTGCTGGCCAGTTTCGGTTCCGGTCCCGGCGGCCTGGTGCTGGCCGGGCACAGCGACACCGTGCCGTTCGACGGTGCGCTATGGCAAACCGACCCGTTGAAGCTGACTGAAGTCGACGGTCGCTGGATCGGCCTGGGCAGTTGCGACATGAAGGGTTTTTTCGCCCTGGCGATCGAGGCGGTCAAACCGCTGCTCGACCAACCGTTCAAACAGCCGTTGCTGATTCTCGCCACCTGTGATGAAGAAAGCTCGATGTCCGGCGCCCGCGCGCTGGCCGAAGCGGGGCGACCACTGGGGCGGGCGGCGGTGATTGGCGAGCCGACCGGGCTCAAACCGATCCGCATGCACAAAGGCATCATGATGGAGCGCATCGACATCCTCGGGCAGAGCGGTCATTCCTCTGACCCGCGCCTGGGCCATAGCGCCCTGGAAGCCATGCACGATGCCATCGGTGAATTGCGTGGCCTGCGCTTGTTATGGCAGCGCGAATTCCGCAATCCTCAATTCGGCGTGCCGACACCAACGATGAATTTCGGCTGTATCCATGGCGGCGACAACCCCAACCGCATCTGCGGCCAGTGTTCGCTGGAATTCGATTTGCGGCCGTTGCCCGGCATGGACCCCAAGGTCCTGCGCGCCGAGATCCTGCAAAAGCTCAAGCCGGTTGCCGAGCGGCATCAGGTCAAGATCGATTACGCGCCGTTGTTCCCCGAAGTGCCGCCGTTCGAGCAGGTCGAGGACGCCGAGTTGGTGCGCCTTGCCGAAAAGCTCACCGGTCACAGCGCCGAAGCAGTGGCGTTCGGTACCGAAGCACCTTATCTTCAGCGCCTTGGCTGTGAAACGCTGGTGCTTGGTCCGGGTGATATCGCCTGCGCCCATCAGCCGGGGGAATACCTCGAAATGTCACGTTTGCAGCCTACGGTGCATCTATTAAGGCAACTGATCGAACATTACTGCCTGACAGTCCGCTGACCTGTAGGAGCGAGCTTGCTCGCGAAGGGCGTCAACGATTACGCGATCTTTCTGAATGGGCGCGTCTTCCTTGCGTTCATCGCGAGCAAGCTCGCTCCTACACAGGGTCTGTGATTTGCCTGACAAGCCGTATAAATTACCGGTACCCAAACCCGTATTCATGAGGAGTGCTCGCGTGTCGCCAAGCCTGTTCCGACGATAACCATCAGCCCGCTGTGCGCTTTCAGTTTCGCCCTTTTTTCGGCTGCTATTTATTACAGGCCCAGGTTCATGCCCGAATACGTCAATTGGCTTCGTCACGCTTCGCCTTACATCAACGCCCACCGCGATTGCACCTTTGTCGTCATGCTGCCCGGCGACGGCGTTGAACACCCGAACTTCGGCAATATCGTCCACGATCTGGTGCTGTTGCACAGCCTGGGTGTGCGTCTGGTGCTGGTTCACGGTTCCCGGCCGCAAATCGAAGCGCGCCTCGCTGCCCGCGGCTTGACCCCGCATTATCACCACGGCCTGCGCATCACTGATGCCGCGACCCTGGAGTGCGTGATCGACGCAGTCGGCCAGTTGCGCATTGCCATTGAGGCTCGCCTGTCGATGGACATGGCCTCGTCGCCGATGCAGGGCTCACGCCTGCGGGTGGCCAGCGGCAACCTGGTGACGGCACGCCCGATCGGCGTGCTCGAAGGCGTCGACTATCACCACACCGGCGAAGTGCGCCGGGTCGACCGCAAGGGCATCAACCGTCTGCTGGACGAGCGCTCCATCGTGTTGCTGTCGCCGCTGGGCTATTCGCCGACCGGGGAGATTTTCAATCTCGCTTGCGAAGACGTCGCCACGCGCGCGGCCATCGATCTGGGCGCGGACAAGCTGCTGCTGTTCGGCGCTGACCTGGGCCTGATCGACGAACACGGGCGCCTGGTGCGCGAACTGCGTCCACAGCAAGTGCCGGCGCATCTGCAGCGGCTGGGCAGCAACTATCAGGCAGAATTGCTCGATGCCGCGGCCGAAGCTTGCCGTGGCGGCGTGGCTCGTAGCCATATCGTCAGTTACGCCGAAGACGGTGCACTGTTGACCGAGCTGTTCACCCGCGACGGTGGCGGCACCCTGGTCGCCCAGGAACAGTTCGAGGTGGTGCGCGAAGCGGCCATTGAAGACGTCGGTGGTTTGCTGGACTTGATCAGTCCGCTGGAAGAGCAGGGCATCCTGGTGCGCCGTTCCCGTGAGGTGCTGGAACGCGAAATCGAGCAGTTCAGTGTGGTTGAACGCGAAGGCATGATCATCGCCTGTGCGGCGCTGTATCAAATCGCCGATTCGGACGCGGGCGAGCTGGCGTGCCTTGCGGTGAATCCGGAGTACCGCCATGGCGGTCGCGGCGATGAGCTGCTGGAACGCATTGAAAACCGCGCGCGGGCTAAGGGGTTGAAAACCTTGTTCGTCCTCACCACCCGCACCGCGCACTGGTTCCGCGAACGTGGCTTCGAACCCAGCAGCGTCGATCGCCTGCCGTCGGCGCGGGCGTCGCTGTACAACTATCAGCGTAATTCGAAGATTTTCGAAAAAGCCTTGTGATGCTGTAGCGGTGAGCCCCCTCGCCACATGGTTTTACATTCACTCCTGCCCAAACTTCGCATTTTCTTTCGCCGCACGCGCGGTGAAAGAAAATGCGAGCGATACACAAATTGTAACAATTGATCCGGATAGTGCGCGTTTGGACGTCATGGAACCGCCTTTCTGTATAAGATTTGTTTCCGAATTACGTCAGAAACTAATCGATCTAAAAAGGCGAAAGCAAATACCGATTATGAATTAGCTCATGAGCCAAACCGTCTATTCTGGGTGATTAGGGCGTGGGGAGCTAAATTCCTAAACGGTATTAGAAAAGAATCGGGTAATTCTTTTCAGGGGTATGACGAATTCATGACCCTGCAGGGACCAAAAAACCGGAGGGATTAGACTATGGTCGTAGACACACATGGTTACGATTGACTTGTGGGTCACGCTCTGGCGCTAATCGCGCATCTTAGGATTTCGGGCGTCGACTCGAGACCAGGAACACAAGAATTAGAATCGAGAGGAGCTACACAATGAACAAGTCCACCTTGGCTCTGGCCGTGACCGTTGGGGTATTGACGCAGCAGGCAGGCGCCGCCGGTTTCCTGGAAGACAGCAAGGCTTCCATCAGCTCTCGCACCATGTATTACGACGCCGATATGCGTGAAGGTGCGAGCACTCCTGCCAACCGTCAGCGAGAAACCGCTGAGGGTCTGAAGTTCGATTACCTGTCGGGTTTCACCCAGGGTACTGTCGGCTTCGGTATCGATGCCCAGGCACTCGTAGGTATCCACCTGGATGGTGGCAAGGGGCATCACCCGACCGGTAACAGCAACTCATTCTTCCCTAGCGATGGCAATGAGGCGGCCGACGAGTTCAGCCGTCTGGATGGCAACGTCAAGGCGCGCTTCTCGAAGACCGAAGCCCACTTGGGTGGCGCTCTGGCACCTAACCTGCCGATCCTGATCGCGAACGACAGCCGTCTGCTGCCACAGACCTTTGAAGGTGGCACCATCACCTCCAAAGAAATCGACAATGTGACCTTCAACTTTGGTCAACTTGAGCATGCGTCGGGTCGCGCCTCCTCGAACTCCACTGGCCTGTCTGTGGCTGGCGCTACTCAGGACAGCAACAAATTCCTCTACGGCGGTGCTGACTGGAAGGTCACCAAAGACCTGATGCTGCAGTACTACTATGCGAACCTGGAAGACTTCTACAAGCAGAACTTCCTCGGTCTGGTGCACGTCTACCCAATCGCGGCCAATCAGTCGTTCAAGACCGATATCCGTTATTTCGACAGCAGCTCCGATGGCAAGAACGGTGATCCGGGCTTCCAGTTCAACAACAACAATGGCTTCGCCAAGGAAAAGGGCGTGGTCGATAACAAGACCTGGAGCGCCATGTTCACCTATACCCTGGGTGGCAACGCATTCCTGATCGGGCATCAGCGTGTCAATGATGACGGCGGCTTCGTTTTCTTGAACCAAGGCAACCTTGTCGATAGCAACGGTAATCCTGAAGGTGCCGGCGGCGCGAGCTTCTACTCGTTTACCGACGCTACGGTTGGCAGCTTTATCCGTGCCGGTGAAAACACCACGTTCGGTCAGTACTCCTATGACTTCGCCTCCCTGGGCGTACCAGGCTTGAAAGCTTCGATTGCTTACTTGAATGGCCAGGACATCAAGGCTACCAACGGTGTTGGTAAAGACCTGAGTGAGCACGAAACCGACGCGCGCATTGATTACGTGATTCAAACGGGCGCACTGAAAGGGTTTGGTACGACTCTGCGTCACGGTACTTACCGTGGCAACACCAGCACCCTCGATCAAGACCAGACCCGTCTGATCTTCAACTACACCTACAGCTTCATGTAATTGCCGCAAGAAAAGAGCCCCGTCGATTGGCGGGGTTTTTTTTCGTGTCGAGTTTTATATTCCATAAACAAAGGTCGTGTTTCTTTTTTATTCTTTTTGGTTTTTTAATCCGCGCTTTAAAGTGCACCTGTCCGACACTCATCCCTGAGCTCGGATCTGGCAATTTCATCCCCCCGACAATTGATCAGTTACAGGAATTGGCCTTGCCGCCGATACCTCGGATCTGCCGTGGAAAGCCATATTCCAAAATAGAATTAAAAAATACTTAGAAATTCTTTATGGATTTAATGCCGCGTATCCTGCGGCCCGCCAAATGACCGGCCTGGACGGTTTGCCGCGAATTTATGCATTCAGGATCCCGGGCAATCGATTCGGGACCAGAACATCAGAATTAGAAACGAGAGGAGCGAAACATGAACAAGTCCACCCTGGCCATGGCTGTGGCCGTCGGGGCATTGGCCCAGCAGGCAAACGCTGCGGGTTTTATCGAAGACAGCAAGGCAACACTGGGGCTACGTAACTTCTACATCAACACCGATTACCGTGACGGCACTGGCCCGAACAAAAACGAAGAATGGGGCCAAGGCTTCGATCTGCGTTTCATCTCGGGTTACACCCAGGGCACCGTCGGCTTCGGTATCGATGCGATCGGCCTGTTGGGCGTCAAACTGGATTCGGGCGGTGGCACTAATGGCGCCACGGCGACCTCTTACGGTGGCACGGTTTTCCCGAGCAAATCCAACGGTGAGGCGGTTGATGATTTCTCCAGCCTGGGCCTGACCGCTAAAGCCAGGGTTTCCCGGACCGAACTGAAGCTGGGAACCCTGCAGCCAAAACTGCCGGTGATCGTGACCAACGACGGTCGTCTGTTGCCGCAAACCTGGCAGGGTGGCCAGATCAGCTCCAGCGACATCAAGGACCTGACCCTGATCGGTGGTCAGATCGAAGCCGTCAAAGGCCGTAACTCCAGCAACAATGAGCAGATGTCGATTTCGGGCGCAAACACTCGCGGCACCAAATTCCGCGACAGCAACAAGTTCATCTATGCCGGCGGCGACTACAAGATCACCAAGGACCTGACTGCCCAGTACTACTACGGCAACCTGGAAGAGTTCTACAAACAACACTTCCTGGGTCTGGTGCACAACTGGGCTATCGGCCCTGGCGTATTGAAGTCGGACTTGCGTTACTTCAACAGCTCCGACGACGGTGCCAACGGCCACGACCCACTGTTCTTCACCACTGGCAACTACAGCGGTGCAGCCAACGGTAAAGGCAAGGTCGACAACAACCTGTACAGCGGCCTGTTCCTGTACTCCGTTGCCGGACACACCTTCGGCGCCGGTTACCAGGTCAGCAACGGCAGCAGCGATTTCCCTTGGCTGAACCAGGGCGACGGTTCGTCGAACTACACCATCACCGATTCGCAAATCCAGAAGTTCGGCCGTGCCGGCGAGCGTACATGGCTTGCACGTTACTCCTATGACTTCGCCACGGTCGGCGTACCTGGCCTGACGGCAGGCCTGGTGTACCTGCGCGGTGACAATATCGATACCGTTAATGCCAAGGGCGGCGAGGCGGCCAATGGCGCCTCTGAGTGGGAACGCGACCTGACAGTGGGTTACGTCGTTCAGTCCGGTGCGCTGAAGAACCTCGGCCTGATGTGGAAAAACGCCACATGGCGTACCGATCTGCCGAACACTCGTTCCCAGGATGAAAACCGCTTGATCCTCAGCTACTCGATCCCGCTGCTGTAATAGCGCTCGCGTAACCGAGACAAAAAAAGCCCCGCCCGGTATTGCACCGGGCGGGGCCTTTACATGTTCAAGACGGGTTCACCCCCGTAATCCCGCCTTGAAGTTCCCTCTTTGCAGCAACTCAAGGCCTTCTCGAACCTCGTGGCCGATGTTCGGCGGGTTGTGCGTGCACGTCCAGTGAACAGATCTTTAATATTTCTATATGATCTAAATAGATCAGTATTTATTCTTTTTAATGAATAAAAAACACAGGCACAGTTGAGCCCATCAAGCACTCACAAGGAGCAGCATCATGGGTCTCAGACTTGGCGATATCGCCCCCGATTTCGAACAGAACTCCAGCGCCGGCATCATCCGTTTTCATCAGTGGCTGGGCGATAGCTGGGGTGTGCTGTTTTCCCATCCGGCGGATTTCACGCCAGTGTGCACCACCGAATTGGGTTTCACCGCCAGGCTCAAGGATGAATTCGCCCAGCGTGGCGTCAAGGCCATCGCCTTGTCGGTGGATCCGGTGGAGTCGCATCACAAGTGGATCGAGGACATCAACGAGACGCAGAACACCGTGGTCAATTTCCCGATCCTCGACGACGCCGACCGCAAGGTCTCGGACCTCTACGACCTGATCCATCCCAACGCCAACGACACCCTGACCGTGCGCTCGCTGTTCGTGATCGACCCGAACAAAAAGGTCCGGTTGACCATCACCTACCCGGCGAGCACCGGGCGCAATTTCAACGAAATCCTGCGGGTGATCGACTCGTTGCAACTCACCGACAACTACAAGGTGGCCACACCGGCCAATTGGCAGGACGGTGATGAGGTGGTGATCGTGCCGTCGCTCAAGGATGAGGATGAAATCAAACAGCGTTTTCCCAAGGGCTATCGGGTGGTCAAGCCATACTTGCGCCTGACGCCGCAGCCCAATCGGTAAGTCTTCAGCATTTTCGGCGTAGCTGATGCCGCCATCGCGAGCAAGCTCGCTCCCACAGTTGACCGCGTACCCCTGTGGGAGCGAGCTTGCTCGCGATGGCGGCGGATCAGGCGCAACAGAATTCAAGATGTATACCCACAAAGCAGGGGGTTTGCAGGCCGTTTCGACGGCCTGTTTTTTGTCTGGAAGGAACCGGATTGCATATCTCTTTAATGCATAACCAAATGAATAAATATGATTTATGGATATATAAATCAGCTGTTAAGGTCACTCCATCGAAGCGAGATCGCAAACCGCGAATCGCCAGCACCGTGCAAGGAATCGTCTGAATGTTGGTTGTCTCACTCGGTGGCAGTCCCAGTCAGCGCTCTCGTTCCGGGGTGCTGCTGGATCGCTCCCGGCAATGGTTACAAGAGCAGGGCGTGGAAGTGGTGAGTTATCAGGTACGGGACTTCCCGGCCGAGGACTTACTGCACGCACGCTTCGGCAGCCCCAAGGTGATCGCCTTGTTGCAACAGATTGAAAACGCCGATGGCCTGCTGATTGCCACACCGGTTTACAAGGCATCGTTTTCCGGAGCACTGAAAGTCGTGCTGGATCTGCTGCCCGAACGCGCCTTGAGCCACAAGGTGGTTTTGCCAATGGCCACGGGCGGCAGCATCGCCCACATGCTGGCGGTGGATTACGCGCTCAAACCGGTGCTGTCGGCCTTGAAGGCCCAGGAAATGCTGCAGGGCATTTTCGCCGTCGACAGCCAGATCGCTTACGGCGAAGGCAGCGCCCTGGCGCAATTGGCGCCGGAGCTGGAGCAACGTTTGTATGAAGCGTTGGAGCAGTTTTGCGCAGCCATGGCGCGACGGCCCGGGCCGCTCGATCCAGGCCTGTTGAATGAACGTTTGTTGAGTGCTCGCTGGAGCATTTAAGCCTCACCGAAACAACTGAAGTACTGGCCTTACTCGCCCGCCAACGGGCAAGCAGGTGCAGCCAAAACCCAACTGCAAAAAGGAGAGCGCCATGCGCCCTGTCATTTTGCGTCGTGGTCTGGTCGCTCTGTTTGCTGCGGCTGTCACCTTCGGCGCCATTACTCAAGCTCAGGCCGAGACATTACGAATCGGCTATCAGAAATACGGCACCCTGGTGCTGCTCAAAGCCAAAGGTACCCTGGAAAAACGCCTCGCCGCCCAAGGCGTGGACGTGCAATGGACTGAATTCCCCGGTGGTCCGCAGTTGCTCGAAGGCCTGAACGTCGGCTCCATCGATTTCGGTGTGACCGGCGAAACGCCTCCGGTGTTTGCCCAGGCAGCGGGTGCCGATCTGCTCTACGTCGCCTATGAACCGCCAGCGCCGCACAGTGAGGCGATCCTGGTGCCGAAGGACTCGCCGATCAAATCGGTGGCAGAGCTCAAGGGCAAGAAAGTCGTGCTCAACAAGGGCTCCAACGTGCACTACCTGCTGGTGCGCGCACTGGAAGACGCCGGCCTCAAATACACCGACATCCAGACCGTATTCCTGCCGCCGGCCGATGCCCGGGCTGCGTTCGAACGTGGCAGCGTCGACGCCTGGGTCATCTGGGACCCGTACCAGGCAGCGGCCGAACAACAGCTGCAAGCGCGCACCCTGCGTGATGGCCAGGGCATCGTCGACAACCATCAGTTCTACCTGGCGACCAAACCTTACGCGCAAAAAAATCCTGAAGTGATCAAGACCCTGGTGGAAGAAGTGCGCGCAGTGGGCGAGTGGTCCAGGGCTAACCCGCAAGAGGTGACCCAACAGGTTTCACCACTGCTCGGTCTGCCAGCGGACGTCACCCTGACCTCGGTAAAACGCCAGGGTTACGGCGCGCTGTTCCTCACCCCGGAAGTGGTCGCCGCGCAACAGAAAATCGCCGACAGCTTCTACCAGCTCAAGCTGATTCCCAAGCCTCTGAGCATCAAAGACGTGATCTGGACGCCGCCGGCTGTCGTGGCCCAAAGCTCGGTAACCAAAGCCCAATAATTCGACTCCCCAAGGAGACCACTCCATGAGCCTCAATATTTTCTGGTTCCTGCCTACCCACGGCGACGGCCATTACCTTGGTACCGCCGAAGGCGCCCGCGCCGTCGATCACGGTTACCTGCAACAAGTCGCGCAAGCCGCTGACCGCCTGGGGTTTGGCGGGGTGCTGATTCCGACTGGCCGCTCCTGCGAAGACTCCTGGCTGGTGGCGGCATCGCTGATTCCGGTGACCCAGCGCTTGAAGTTCCTTGTCGCTCTGCGCCCCGGGATCATTTCTCCGACGGTGGCGGCGCGTCAGGCCGCGACCCTGGATCGTCTGTCCGGCGGCCGTGCGTTGTTCAACCTGGTGACGGGTGGTGATCCGGAAGAGTTGGCCGGTGATGGTCTGTTCCTCAGCCACGAAGAACGCTACCAGGCCTCGGTGGAATTCACCCGCATCTGGCGCCGTGTGCTGGAAGGCGAAACCGTCGATTACGACGGCCAGCACATCAGCGTGAAGGGGGCGAAACTGCTCTATCCGCCGATCCAGCAACCACGTCCGCCGCTGTACTTCGGTGGCTCGTCGGATGCGGCACAAGACCTCGCGGCAGAGCAGGTGGAAATGGTTCTGACCTGGGGCGAACCACCGGCAGCGGTGGCAGAGAAGATCGAGCAGGTTCGGGCCAAAGCCGCCAAGCTCGGGCGCACCGTGCGCTTTGGCATTCGCCTGCATGTGATCGTGCGCGAAACCAACGAGGAGGCCTGGAAAGCCGCGGATCGACTGATCTCCCATCTGGACAACGACACCATTGCCCGCGCCCAGGCTTCGCTGGCGCGTTTCGATTCGGTCGGTCAGCAACGGATGGCCGCATTGCATGGAGGTAGCCGCGACAATCTGGAAGTCAGCCCGAACCTGTGGGCCGGTGTCGGTCTGGTGCGCGGCGGTGCCGGTACGGCGCTGGTGGGCGATGGTCCGACCGTGGCGGCCCGCGTGAAGGAGTACGCGGACCTGGGCATCGACACGTTCATTTTCTCCGGTTATCCACACCTGGAAGAGTCGTACCGGGTCGCAGAACTGCTGTTCCCACACCTCGATGTCGAGCGTCCAGAACTGCCGAAAAGTGCCGGTTACGTCAGCCCGTTCGGCGAGATGGTCGCCAACGACATTCTGCCCAAAGCCGCGTCCCAGAGCTGAGGCGCGGTCATGAAGAAAATCATCCACAGCCTGGCGCCCTGGGCGTTGCCGGTGTTGCTGCTGGCGGTCTGGCAGTTGAGTGTGTCGGCGGGCTGGTTGTCGACACGGATTCTGCCAGCGCCGATCGCCGTGATCGAAGCCGGCGTGAGCCTGGTGCGCAGCGGCGAAATCTGGACGCACCTGGCCATCAGCGGCTGGCGTGCCGCACTGGGTTTCACCATTGGCGGCGGCATCGGTTTGACCTTGGGTTTTATCACCGGCCTGTCGAAGTGGGGCGAGCGCCTGCTCGACAGTTCGGTGCAGATGATCCGCAACGTGCCGCACCTGGCGCTGATTCCGCTGGTGATCCTGTGGTTTGGCATCGACGAGTCGGCAAAGATTTTCCTGGTGGCGCTGGGCACGTTGTTCCCGATTTACCTCAATACCTATCACGGCATCCGCAACGTCGATCCGGCGCTGGTGGAGATGGCGCGCAGCTATGGCCTGAGCGGTTTCAGCCTGTTCTGGCAGGTGATCCTGCCAGGGGCGCTACCTTCGATTCTGGTCGGCGTGCGCTTCGCCCTGGGCTTCATGTGGCTGACGTTGATCGTGGCGGAAACCATCTCCGCGAGTTCCGGCATCGGCTATCTGGCCATGAATGCCCGGGAATTCTTGCAGACTGACGTGGTGGTGCTGGCGATTCTGTTGTACGCGGTGCTCGGCAAATTGGCCGACCTCGCGGCCCGTGGGCTAGAGCGTGTGTGGCTGCGCTGGCACCCGGCGTATCAGGTTGCCAAGGGAGGTGCGGCATGATCGCAGAGCAACCTCCACGCCTGCTGCGCGGCATTCCGCTGGCGGTGCGCAAACTGCAAAAAACCTTTGGCTCGCGGCAGGTGCTGCGTGAGATCGACCTGCACATTCCGGCGGGCCAGTTTGTCGCCGTGGTCGGTCGTAGCGGCTGCGGCAAAAGTACCTTGCTGCGCTTGCTCGCCGGCCTCGATCAACCAACCGGCGGTGAGTTGCTCGCCGGTGCCGCGCCATTGAGTGACGCGCGGGAGGACACACGGCTGATGTTCCAGGAGGCGCGTTTGCTGCCTTGGAAAAAGATCATCGACAACGTCGGTCTGGGTCTCAAGGGCAACTGGCGGCCGCAGGCGCTTGAAGCTTTGGACGCGGTGGGCCTGGCCGATCGCGCCCACGAGTGGCCGGCCGCGCTGTCCGGTGGACAGAAACAACGTGTGGCTCTGGCCCGTGCGCTGATTCATCAGCCGCGCCTGCTGTTGCTCGACGAACCCCTGGGTGCTCTGGATGCCCTGACCCGAATTGAAATGCAGCAACTGATCGAACGGCTCTGGCAGCAGCATGGCTTCACGGTATTGCTGGTGACCCATGACGTCAGTGAAGCCGTAGCGATTGCCGATCGGGTGATCCTGATCGAAGACGGTGAAATCGGACTCGACCTGCACGTGGAACTGCCGCGTCCTCGCGTTCGAGGCTCCCATCGACTGGCGGCGCTGGAAACCGAAGTGCTCAATCGCGTGCTGGCGCTGCCCGGCCAGCCGCCGGAACCGGAACCTGTTTCACCCTTGCCCACGCAATTGCGTTGGGCTCAATAACTCAAGTTTTATCCAACGACAGGAATCAACATCATGACAATCAAGGCCATCAACGTTCGCAACCAGTTCAAGGGCTCCATCAAGGAAATCGTCCTCGGCGACGTGCTGTCGGAAATCGACGTGCAGACCGCGTCCGGCATCGTCACTTCGGTGATCACCACGCGTTCGGTCAAGGAATTGGAACTGGCCGTCGGCAGTGAAGTGATCGCGTTTGTGAAATCCACCGAGGTATCGATCGCCAAGTTGTAAGCCGCATGCGTAAACAACAACCCCGAAGGGTTTGAGCCCTTCGGGGTTTTTTTATTCGTCAAGATCAAAAGATCGCACGCTTGGGCAGATACGGCGGCAAATACAACCCCACATAAGCATCAAACACCCGCATCCCTTCCTCGGCCATGCGCGGCGTAATCTGCCCGTGCTGCTGCACCGAGCGCGCATACACCCGGTCGCCCAGCTCCATGGCCAGGGCGAACACATCGACATCACTGGGCAATGTCGGCAGCTCGAAGTGATGGTCGAACAGCTTGTGCATCAGGTCGCCCAGTTCGATGTCGTGCTGGCGGTCGGCCTGGGTGACTTCGGTCAGGCCGTGCTGGGCCAGAATGAGTTGGCGGGCGGCAGCGTCCTCTGCATAGATGTCGAGCATGCGTTGTTCCACCAGTCGCGACAGATCGCGCCAGCTGTTCAAGGCGAGGTGATCGATGGGGGCTTGCAGGCAGGCGCGGAAGGCCGCATGGACGTCGGCGGTCAGCGCTTCGAGCAAGGCCGGGACGCTGGCAAAAAAATGGTAGACCGAGGAGGGCGGAATCTCCGCGCGCTCGGCAACGCTGTAGATCGACAGGCTGGCCACGCCCTCGGCGGCCAGCAGTGTACGGGCGGCGTCGAGTATCGAATCGATCCGGGCCTGGCTGCGTGCGCGGGGTTTGCGGGGGCTGGCTACGCGTGTCATTGAAGTCTCCTGCGGGGCAGCGGGCATTGTACGAGTCGGGTTGCGTGTTGTCTGCCCAGGTGCCTTCGCTGGCAAGCCAGCGCCTACAATTGAATGCATTCCTCCTGTTGGAGCTGGCTTGCCAGCGAACCGCCGCAGGCTGCCATAAAAAAACGCCGCAGGCTTTTACAGCCGGCGGCGTTTTTTACTGCAACCGATTAAACGGTATGCAGGTACCAGTTGTACTCGAGGTCGGAGATGGAGTGTTCAAACTCCTCCAGCTCGCTCTCTTTACAGGCCACGAAAATATCGATGTATTTCGGATCGATGTACCTGGCCATGACTTCGCTGTCGTCCAGCTCGCGCAGTGCATCGCGCAGGTTGTTCGGCAGGCTCTGCTCGTTCTGCTCGTAGCTGTTGCCTTCCACCGGGGCGCCCGGCTCGATCTGGTTGGTCAAGCCGTGGTGCACGCCCGCCAGGACCGAAGCCATCAGCAGGTACGGGTTGGCATCGGCGCCGGCCACACGGTGTTCGATGCGTACGGCATCGGCGGCACCGGTCGGTACGCGAATCGCTACGGTGCGGTTGTCCAGGCCCCAGCACGGCGAGTTCGGCACGTAGAACTGTGCACCGAAACGACGATACGAGTTGACGTTCGGGCAGAGGAAGGCCATCTGCGCCGGTAGGGTCTCGAGCACACCGCCGATCGCGTGACGCAGTGCGGCGTTCTGCTCGGGATCCTCACTGGCAAAAATATTCTTGCCGTCTTTGTCGAGAATCGAGATGTGGACGTGCAGACCGTTACCCGCCTGGCCTGGGTAAGGCTTGGCCATGAAGGTGGTGTCCATTTCATGGTCGTAGGCGATGTTCTTGATCAGGCGCTTGAGCAGGACCGCGTAGTCGCACGCCTTGATCGGGTCGGCCACGTGGTGCAGGTTGACTTCGAACTGCGCCGGGGCACTTTCCTTGACGATGGCGTCGGCCGGGATGCCTTGCTCCTTGGCACCTTCCAGAATGTCCTGGAGGCAGTCGACGTATTCGTCGAGGTCGTCGATCAGGTAGACCTGTGTCGAGTGCGGACGTTTGCCGGAAACCGGCGAGCGAGGTGGTTGCGGACGACCGTTCACGTTCTCCTGGTCGATCAGGTAGAACTCCAGTTCGAACGCGGCGCAGATGGTCAGGCCCATGTCGTCGAACTTGCGCACCACATTGGCCAGCACTTCACGCGGGTCGGCGAAGAATGGCTCGCCTTCGAGTTCGTGCATGGTCATCAACAGTTGCGCGGTCGGGCGCTTCTGCCATGGCTCGTTGCATAGGGTATCGGGGATTGGATAGCAGATTCGGTCAGCATCACCGATGTCCAGGCCCAGACCGGTGCTTTCCACCGTCGAGCCATTGATATCCAGAGCAAATAGAGAGGCCGGCAGGTTGATGCCTTTCTCGTAAACCTTGTGGAGGCTGGTGCGTTCGATGCGCTTGCCGCGCACCACACCATTCATATCCGCAATCAGAAGGTCAACGTACAGAACCTCAGGATGTTCCTTAAGGAACGCGTTCGCTTCGTTAAGCTGAACGGCACGCGGGGGTACCGACATGATGCAACACCTTTGTTGTTAAAAATATCAATCATTGATCTTTTCAGATTCCAGTCAACCCGAACGGCATGCCGAAGTCAAGCGAGGCCTTTTTTGCCCTAAAAAAGCGCTCGTATGGCTTTTTTGAGGCGATTTGGGGCGTTTTTATGCCTTGAGCCCCTATGGCGCCCGCAGGCTTGAGCGGGCCGTGTTGTATTTTTTACGGGGGTGTTGTGTAAAAAAATGAACAAGGCTAAGCTCGAATCAAACCCATAACAGCAATAATACCGGGGTGCTTCATGTCTCGCCTGCCGATAATCGGCGTCACCGACTGCTCAAGACAGGTCGGTCGGCATGTTTATCACATCAGTGATGACACGTCCGTCCGTTCCTTGGCCTCGGCGGTTGCGGTGATCCTTGCGTCCCTGACGGTTCGACCGTCCCCGTCCGATATTCTGGACGGTCGCGATGGCCCCCCCATTACGGTTACTCCATTCAATATAGAACCGATTCACAATAGCGGCCTGACCATCGTTCAGGACACCGCTCGCGATTCTGCACGCCCGGCCTGCGCAGCCATGTCGGCAAGCACGATAATCTGCCGCGCAAACGCTCTACAACGCGACGCCGATGCGTCAAACAACGCCTGACCTTCAAAGGGTCAGACAACTCAAGCCTAGAGGCATTTATGAGTAACAACCTCGACCAGCTCACTGATTGGTTGAAAAACCACAAGATCACAGAAGTCGAATGCATGATCGCCGACTTGACCGGGATTACCCGGGGAAAGATTTCGCCGACCAACAAATTCATCGCCGAAAAAGGCATGCGTCTGCCAGAAAGCGTGCTGTTGCAGACCGTGACCGGCGATTACGTCGAAGACGACATCTATTACGAACTGCTCGACCCGGCCGACATCGACATGATCTGCCGTCCCGACCAGAACGCGGTGTACCTGGTGCCGTGGGCCATCGAGCCGACCGCCATCGTCATCCACGATACCTACGACAAGCAAGGCAACCCGATCGAGCTGTCGCCACGCAACGTGCTCAAGAAAGTCCTGAAACTCTATACCGACAAGGGCTGGCAGCCGATCGTGGCGCCGGAAATGGAGTTTTACCTGACCAAGCGCAGTGACGACCCGGACTACCCGCTGCAACCGCCAATCGGTCGTTCCGGTCGTCCGGAAATCGGTCGTCAGTCGTTCTCCATTGAAGCGGCGAACGAATTCGATCCGCTGTTCGAAGACGTCTATGACTGGTGCGAACTGCAGGACCTGGACCTCGATACGCTGATTCACGAGGACGGCACCGCACAGATGGAAATCAACTTCCGTCACGGCGATGCCCTGTCCCTGGCCGACCAGATCCTGGTGTTCAAGCGCACCATGCGCGAAGCTGCGCTCAAGCACGATGTGGCCGCGACCTTCATGGCCAAGCCGATGACCGGCGAGCCGGGCAGCGCCATGCACCTGCACCAGAGCATCATCGACATCGAGACCGGCAAGAACATCTTCTCTAATGAAGACGGGACCATGAGCCAGCTGTTCCTGCACCACATCGGTGGCTTGCAGAAACTCATCCCCGAGCTGTTGCCGCTGTTCGCCCCGAACGTCAACTCGTTCCGTCGCTTCCTGCCGGACACTTCGGCGCCGGTGAACGTGGAATGGGGCGAAGAGAACCGCACCGTGGGCCTGCGGGTGCCGGATGCCGGGCCGCAGAACCGTCGGGTGGAAAACCGCCTGCCGGGCGCCGATGCCAACCCGTACCTGGCGATTGCCGCGAGCCTGCTCTGCGGTTACATCGGCATGGTCGAAGGCCTGAACCCGAGTGCACCGGTGGTGGGGCGTGGCTATGAACGCCGCAACCTGCGCCTGCCGCTGACCATCGAAGACGCGCTGGAACGCATGGAAAACAGCGCGACCATCGAACGTTACCTGGGCAAAAATTTCATCAGTGGCTACGTCGCGGTCAAGCGGGCCGAGCATGAAAACTTCAAGCGCGTGATCAGTTCGTGGGAAAGGGAATTCCTGCTCTTTGCCGTCTGATACGCCGGGCGCCGCCGCTGCCTGGCGGCGCCTTCACCTGATTGTTTTAGGAGATTCGTATGACCAGCAACAATCCGCAAACCCGTGAATGGCAAACCCTGAGCAATGATCACCACCTGGCTCCGTTCAGCGACTTCAAGCAGCTGAAAGAAAAAGGCCCGCGGATCATCACCAATGCCAAGGGCGTTTACCTCTGGGACAGCGAAGGCAACAAGATCCTCGACGGTATGGCTGGCCTGTGGTGTGTCGCGATTGGTTATGGTCGCGATGAACTGGCCGATGCCGCCAGTAAACAGATGCGCGAACTGCCTTACTACAACCTGTTCTTCCAGACCGCTCACCCGCCGGTACTGGAGCTGGCCAAGGCTATCGCGGACATCGCACCAGAAGGCATGAACCATGTGTTTTTCACAGGTTCCGGCTCTGAAGGCAACGACACCATGCTGCGTATGGTTCGTCACTACTGGGCGATCAAGGGCCAGCCGAAAAAGAAAGTCATCATCAGCCGCAAGAACGGCTATCACGGTTCCACCGTGGCCGGCGCGAGCCTGGGTGGCATGACGTACATGCACGAACAGGGCGACCTGCCGATCCCGGGCATCGTCCACATTGCCCAGCCGTACTGGTTCGCCGAAGGCGGCGACATGACTCCGGAAGAGTTCGGTATCTGGGCGGCCAACCAGCTGGAAGAAAAGATTCTGGAAGTCGGCGTCGACAACGTCGGTGCCTTTATTGCCGAGCCGATCCAGGGCGCCGGTGGCGTGATCATTCCGCCAGCGACCTACTGGCCGCGCATCAAGGAAATTCTCGACAAGTACGACATCCTGTTCGTGGCTGACGAAGTGATTTGCGGTTTCGGTCGTACCGGCGAGTGGTTCGGCAGCGATTTCTACGGCCTCAAGCCAGACATGATGACCATCGCCAAGGGCCTGACCTCGGGTTACATCCCGATGGGCGGCCTGATCGTGCGAGACGAAGTGGTGGACGTGCTCAACGAGGGCGGTGACTTCAACCACGGTTTCACCTACTCCGGGCACCCGGTGGCAGCGGCTGTGGGGCTGGAAAACATCCGTATCCTGCGCGACGAAAAAATTGTCGAGCGCGTGAAGTCAGAAACGGCACCGTATTTGCAAAAGCGTCTGCGGGAACTGAACGATCACCCGCTGGTGGGTGAAGTTCGTGGGGTCGGGTTGTTGGGGGCCATCGAACTGGTCCAGGACAAGGCCACTCGCAAGCGTTACGAGGGCAAGGGCGTCGGCATGATCTGCCGTCAGTTCTGCTTCGACAACGGCCTGATCATGCGCGCAGTCGGCGATACCATGATCATCGCTCCGCCACTGGTGATCACGCCGGCGGAAATCGATGAACTGGTAACCAAGGCTCGCAAGTGCCTTGACCTGACCCTGAGTGCATTGCAGGGCTAAGTGCTAGGCTCTGAGCGAGGGAGCTGCGGCGCTCTCGCTCAAAGCCGTCACAAAGGCCGGTCTTTTCTTGAAAGACCGCCTCGGATCTTGCCAGACTAGCCACAGTTCCAGTTGTCAGGGTTCGGCCGCTGAACAAAGTGGTTCAAAAAAGAAAAATTTGGAGCATGACGCATGAAGGCATTAGGTAAAAAGCTTGCTGGCAAGACACTTCTCGCCCTGTCCGTCGCGGGCATGATGGCGGGTGCGGTTCAGGCGGATGACAAGGTGTTGCACGTCTACAACTGGTCCGACTACATCGCTCCGGACACCATCGCGAACTTCGAGAAAGAGTCGGGGATCAAGGTCGTTTACGACGTATTCGACAGCAACGAGACCCTGGAAGCCAAACTGCTGGCGGGCAAGTCCGGCTACGACGTGGTCGTGCCATCGAACAACTTCCTGGCCAAGCAGATCAAGGCCGGCGTATATCAGGAGCTGGACCGGTCCAAGCTGCCTAACTGGAAAAACCTGAACCAGGATCTGCTCAAGGCCGTTTCGGTCAGTGACCCTGGCAACAAGCACGCCTTCCCGTACATGTGGGGCTCGATCGGCATCGGTTACAACCCGGAGAAGGTCAAGGCTGCGTTGGGCGTCGATACCATCGACTCCTGGGACGTACTGCTCAAACCGGAAAACATCGCCAAGCTCAAGGGTTGCGGTGTGAGTTTCCTCGATTCGCCGACCGAAATGCTCCCGGTCGCGCTGCACTACCTGGGCCTGCCAACCGACAGCCAGAAGAAAGAAGACATCAAGAAAGCCGAGGAACTGTTCCTCAAGATTCGTCCTTCGATCACCTACTTCCACTCGTCCAAGTACATCTCGGACCTGGCCAACGGCAACATCTGCGTAGCGGTCGGCTACTCGGGTGACGTTCAGCAGGCCAAGTCCCGTGCCGCAGAGGCGGGTGACAAGGTCAAAGTCAGCTACGCCATTCCGAAAGAAGGCGCTGGCACCTTCTACGACATGGTCGCGATTCCCAAGGATGCCGAGAACGTTCAGGGCGCCTACAAGTTCATGACGTTCCTGCAGAAGCCTGAAGTCATGGCCGGTATCACCAACGCCGTACGCTTCCCGAACGGTAACGCTGCTGCAACACCTCTGGTCGACAAAGACATCACCAGCGATCCAGGCATCTACCCGACAGCCGATGTGCTGGCCAAGTTGTATGCCATCGCCGACCTGCCAGCGGCGACTCAGCGGGAATTGACCCGCAGCTGGACCAAGATCAAATCCGGTAAATAAGCCGGTTTGATGTAACAGCCTGTTGTCGCCACCTGCGCGGTGGCGGCAACAGGTTGAATTAAATGACAAAAGTTTTGCTGGAACGGTTTTTCGAGGGTAAGTTGCGCGCCGGTTTTGTTGCCGGGCAACCACGGTTGTCATGTAGCGCGGGGCAACTTGGGCCCAACTAATTTCAGAGGACCTCCACTTGCCTGTTTTTTCTTTCTTGCGCAAAGCCATGCTGGTCGGCGCCGGGCTGACGATTGCTGTCAGTGTCCAGGCCGCCGGCACCGTGCATATTTATAACTGGTCGGACTACATCGGTGAAACCACCCTGGCCGACTTCCAGAAAGAGACCGGCATCAAGCCGGTTTATGACGTCTTCGATTCCAACGAAACCCTGGAAGGCAAGTTGCTGGCCGGGCGTACCGGTTATGACGTGGTCGTGCCGTCGAACCACTTCCTCGGCAAACAGATCAAGGCCGGGGCATTCCAGAAGCTCGACAAATCGCAGCTGCCGAATTATTCGAACCTTGACCCGGTGCTGCTCAAGCGCCTGGAACAGAACGATCCGGGCAACCTGTACGCCGTGCCGTACCTGTGGGGCACCAATGGCATCGGTTACAACGTCGACAAGGTCAAGGCTGTGCTGGGCGTCGACACGATCGATTCCTGGGGCGTGCTGTTCGAGCCGCAAAACATCAAGAAGCTGCAAAGCTGTGGTGTAGCCTTCCTCGACTCCGCCGATGAAATGATGCCGACAGTACTCAACTACATGGGCCTGAATGCCAACAGCACCAACCCTGAAGACTACAAAAAGGCCGAAGCCAAGTTGCTCGCGGTGCGGCCTTACGTGACCTACTTCCACTCTTCGAAATACATCGCGGATCTGGCCAACGGCGATATCTGCGTGGCGATCGGTTTCTCTGGCGACATCTTCCAGGCGAAGAATCGCGCCGAAGAAGCCAAGAAAGGCGTGAACATCGCCTACTCGATCCCGAAAGAGGGCGGCGCACTCTGGTTCGACATGCTGGCGATTCCGAAGGACTCGACCAACGTCAAGCAGGCCAACGCTTTCATCAACTATTTACTGAAGCCTGAGGTGATTGCCCAGGTCAGTGATTACGTCGGCTATGCCAACCCTAACCCGGGTTCGGACAAACTGATGGAACAGTCCATTCGCACCGACGAAGCGGTGTACCCACCGCAAGCGGTGCTCGACAAGACCTACGTGTCGGTCGAGCTGCCGCCGAATATTCAACGTTTGATGACCCGCAGCTGGACCAAGGTCAAGTCGGGTAAATAGTTTCAAGGCTCACCTTGAGCGAACTGAAAATTTTGTTGGGAGTTTCGTAAATGGCAGTTGCCTCCGGCGCCTATAAGAAAGCCCTCGAGGGCGACCAGTCACCTAAACAGGTGCTGGTCAAAATCGACCGGGTCACGAAGAAGTTCGACGAGACGATTGCCGTGGACGATGTGTCCCTGGAAATCAAGAAAGGCGAAATTTTCGCCCTGCTCGGCGGTTCGGGATCGGGCAAGTCCACGTTGCTGCGCATGCTCGCAGGTTTCGAACGGCCCACGGAGGGGCGCATTTTCCTCGATAGCGTAGACATCACCGACATGCCGCCCTATGAGCGGCCGATCAACATGATGTTCCAGTCCTACGCCTTGTTTCCGCACATGACCGTGGCGCAGAACATCGCCTTCGGCCTCAAGCAGGACAAGTTGCCGGCCGCTGAAGTCGATGCGCGGGTGGCCGACATGCTCAAGCTGGTACAGATGAGCCAGTACGCCAAGCGCAAGCCGCACCAACTGTCCGGCGGCCAGCGTCAGCGGGTGGCCCTGGCCCGTTCCCTGGCCAAACGTCCGAAATTGCTGCTGCTCGACGAACCGATGGGCGCACTGGACAAGAAGCTGCGTTCGCAAATGCAGCTGGAGCTGGTGGAGATCATCGAGCGCGTCGGCGTGACCTGCGTGATGGTGACCCACGACCAGGAAGAGGCCATGACCATGGCCGAACGCATCGCGATCATGCACCTGGGCTGGATTGCCCAGATCGGCAGTCCGATCGACATCTACGAAACCCCGACCAGCCGCCTGGTCTGCGAATTCATCGGCAACGTGAACATCTTCGAAGGCGAAGTGATCGACGACGCCGAAGGCCACGCGATCATTACCTGCAAAGACCTGGATCGTCAGATCTACGTCGGGCACGGCATCAGCACTTCGGTGCAGGACAAGTCGGTTACCTACGCGATCCGTCCGGAAAAACTGCTGGTCACCGCCAACATGCCGACCTGCCAGTACAACTGGTCCAGCGGCAAGGTCCACGACATCGCCTACCTCGGCGGCCATTCGGTGTTCTACGTCGAACTGCCAAGCGGCAAGCTGGTGCAGTCGTTCGTGGCCAACGCCGAGCGTCGCGGGCAGCGTCCGACCTGGGGTGATCAGGTCTACGTGTACTGGGAAGACGACAGCGGCGTGGTGCTTCGCTCATGAACATGCGCAAATTCAAGCGTCGACTCAATCGAATAATTCCCGGTGGCCGTCAGATGGTCATCGGCATTCCGTTCATCTGGCTGTTCCTGTTCTTCATGCTGCCGTTCTTCATCGTCCTGAAGATCAGCTTCGCCGAAGCGGACGTGGCCATTCCGCCGTACACCGAAATCTACAGCTACGCCGAGCAGAAGCTGCAGTTGCTGCTTAACCTGGGCAACTACGCGATGCTGGCCGGTGACGAGCTGTACATCGCCGCTTACCTCGGCTCGTTGAAGATGGCGCTTTTCAGCACCATCCTCTGCCTGCTGATCGGCTACCCGATGGCCTACGGCATCTCCGTTGCCCGCAAGGAAGTGCAGACGGTGCTGGTGCTGCTGATCATGATGCCGACCTGGACCGCGATCCTGATCCGTGTTTATGCGTGGATGGGCATTCTCAGCAACAACGGCCTGCTCAACGGTTTCCTGATGAGCATGGGCTGGATCGACGAACCGCTGCAGATCCTCAACACCAACCTGGCGGTCTACATCGGCGTGGTCTATTCCTACCTGCCGTTCATGATCCTGCCGCTGTATGCCAACCTGGTCAAGCACGACCAGAGCCTGCTGGAAGCCGCGTCGGACCTGGGCTCGAGCACCTTCAACAGCTTCTGGAAAATCACCGTGCCGCTGTCGAAAAACGGCATCATCGCAGGCTGCATGCTGGTGTTCATCCCGGTGGTGGGCGAGTTCGTGATCCCGGAACTGCTCGGCGGTCCGGAAACCCTGATGATCGGTAAAGTGCTCTGGCAGGAGTTCTTCAACAACCGTGACTGGCCGGTGGCGTCTGCCCTGGCGGTGGTGATGCTGGCGATCCTGATTGTGCCGATCATTCTGTTCAACCGCAGTCAGGCCAAGGAAATGGAGGGTAAAGAATGAAGCGCTTCCGTTTCTCAAGTTTCATGCTGATAGCGGGTTTGCTATTCATCTACGCGCCGATGCTGATCCTGGTGATCTACTCGTTCAACGCCTCCAAACTGGTAACGGTGTGGGGCGGCTGGTCGATCAAGTGGTACGCCGGCCTGCTCGACAACAGCCAGTTGATGGGCTCAGTGGTGCGCTCGCTGGAAATCGCCTGCTACACGGCGGTGGCGGCGGTGGCACTGGGTACATTGGCGGCGTTCGTCCTGACGCGCATTACGCGCTTCAAGGGCCGCACCCTGTTCGGTGGCCTGGTCACCGCGCCACTGGTGATGCCTGAGGTGATCACCGGTCTGTCGCTGTTGCTGCTGTTCGTGGCCATGGCGCAGATGATCGGCTGGCCGCAGGAACGTGGCATCGTCACCATCTGGATTGCCCACACCACGTTCTGCGCGGCCTATGTGGCGGTGGTGGTCTCGGCGCGTTTGCGCGAGCTGGACCTGTCCATCGAAGAGGCGGCCATGGACCTGGGCGCGAAGCCGTGGAAGGTGTTCTTCCTGATCACCATCCCGATGATCGCCCCGTCGCTGGCAGCGGGCGGCATGATGTCCTTCGCGCTGTCGCTGGATGACCTGGTGCTGGCGAGCTTCGTCTCGGGTCCGGGTTCCACGACCCTGCCGATGGAAGTGTTCTCGGCGGTGCGTCTGGGGGTCAAGCCCGAGATCAACGCCGTGGCCAGCCTGATCCTGTTGGCGGTGTCGATCGTGACCTTCATGGTCTGGTTCTTCAGCCGTCGTGCCGAAGAAAGCCGCAAGCGTGCGATCCAGGAAGCCATGGACCAGACCGCCAGCGAATCCTGGCAGCAACCTGAAAAGAAAATGCTCGCAGCCACCGCCTAAGGCACTGTGGTTCGCTCTTTGTGGCGAGGGAGCTTGCTCCCGCTGGGTCGCGAAGCGGCCCCAAAAGATGGGCCTGCTGCGCAGTCCAGCGCGAGCAAGCTCGCTCGCCACAGATTCACTGTGATTTTGCATTGTGTTTTTGAATAAAAAAGAAATGGAGTTGTACCGATGAAAATGTTTGGCAGGACTCTGCTGACACTGTCCTTATTGGGCGCAATCGCCACGGTTGCCCAGGCCAATGACAAGGTTCTGCGCGTCTACAACTGGTCCGATTACATAGGCCCGGACACCGTCAGGAAGTTCGAGGACGAGACCGGCATCCAGGTGACCTACGATGTGTTCGACAGCAACGAAACCCTTGAAGCACGTCTGCTGGCGGGTAAATCCGGCTACGACATCGTCGTGCCGTCCAACAGTTTCCTGGCCAAGCAGATCAAGGCCGGCGTCTATCAGGAACTGGACAAGTCGAAGCTTGCGAACTGGAAAAACCTCAATCCGGTGCTGCTGAAGAACGCCTCGGCAAGCGATCCCGATAACGCCTACGCCATCCCGTACATGTGGGGCTCGATCGGCATCGGCTTCAACCCGCAGAAGGTCAAGGAAGTGCTCGGCGCCAATGCCCCGACCAACTCCTGGGACCTGCTGTTCAAACCGGAAAACGCCGAGAAGCTCAAAGCCTGCGGCATCAGCTTCCTCGATTCACCGACTGAAATGATCCCGACCGCCCTGCACTACCTGGGCTACCCGGTGAACGATCAGGACAAACAGCACATCGCCCAAGCCCAGGCGCTGTTCATGAAGATTCGCCCGAACGTGGCGTACTTCCATTCGTCGAAATACATCTCGGACCTGGCCAACGGCAACATCTGCGTGGCCGTCGGTTACTCAGGCGACGTGCTGCAGGCCAAGGCCCGCGCCCGGGAAGCCGGGGACAAGGTGAAGATCGACTACAGCATCCCGAAAGAAGGCGCCGCCAGTTTCTACGACATGCTCGCCATCCCCCGCGATGCCGCCAACGTCGAGAACGCTTACCTGTTCATGAACTTCCTGATGCGCCCCGACGTGATTGCCGACATCACCAACAACATCGGCTACAGCAATGCGAACGCGGCGGCCACGCCGTTGGTGGATGAAGCGATCCGCAACGATCCGGGCTCCTACCCGCCGGAAGCGGTGATGGCCACGCTCTATGCCGTGCCGGACCAGCCGATTGCCGTCCAGCGGATCATGACCCGTGGCTGGACCAAGGTGAAACTCGGGCAGTAATTCACTCAATCAATCTGCTGAGTCTGACATTGCCATCGCGAGCAAGCTCGCTCCCACATAAGTGGTTCACTGCCGACCACTGTGGGAGCGAGCTTGCTCGCGATGAGGCCAGAACATCCAGCACACCTTTCAGCTTTACCCATTTCCGTTCACGCAGCGCCTTACCACCGCTGCCTCTCCTGCAGTAGAACGGCCTCACCTGGCTCCCTCGGTTCAGGTGAAGTTTGGCGCCCTCGGGCGCCTTTTTTATGGTTCTTCACGGAATCCCGGGAAACACAGAAACAAGAACGCCGATTTGGTTGATGATGTTCGTGCGAGCAAACACATCTAACAAACCGGCGTTCTTATGCGCGATATTAATACTTTCCTTCCTTTTT